>CAMAWP010000478.1 GCA_945861765.1 Akkermansia muciniphila
TGTCCTACGTCAGCTCCTACTGTCTGTTCAGGACAAAGGATCGCCCGAGAATCGCTCAACCGTCCCTTCGGGACTTTGGGTATTTGCGACGCAATCCCACTCTTGAAAGGGTGGGCTATTCTCGAATCTCCCTCCGGGAGATGTCAATTGGAAATAGCTCATCGGATACACCAGCACACGGCCGGAAAATGCCCAAACTCTACGCACCCCCCCTCGGGAGTGAGTTCTCCTGTCCGGAAAGGGAAATGATTCCACTCAAAACAACGGAGAACCATTTCCGCGGCCACCACGTGCTCTGTGAAGGGTCGGCCCTATGCGTTGGGAACCAGAACGGTTTTTGCAGAGTCCCATTGCGCCGTGGTGCCCAGCGCTTCGTTCGCTTGATCGAGTGAAAACCGGTGGGTCACCATCGCATCGAACGGGAAATCCCGCCGGTGGGCTCTGAGAAACTCAATCGCGGCTTTCATGTGCCGCGGTTCGCTCGACCACGAGCCGAAGATCTGAAGCTGCTTCCGGGTCACCACGTGAGGATTGAACGAAACGGTGCCACCATCGCAATAGTGGCCAAGGATAAGATACTTGCCTCCATCCCGACACATCTCCATGCCCTCGACCACCGCTGAGGGAATTCCGACACATTCGAGAACCACGTCCGCTCCGTGGCTCCCTGTCAACTCGCGGATCGCGGAGATGCGGGCCGCAGGATCACGCACTGCGTTGATGTCAATCGTGTGGTCCGCGCCGAAACGCTTCGCCATTTCCAGCCGATGTTTGGGACCGCCGATCACGATGACCTGAGCCGCGCCCGAAGCTTTGGCCACAGCCAGCGCGGAGATCCCGACCGGCCCGGCGCCCTGCACGACGACATTGTCCCGCCAGCCGATGCCGGTCCGCTCGATCCCGTGAATGGCAGTAATGAGAGCGCAGCCCGCGCCAATGACCGATTCGGTGGGGAGATCATCGGGCAGTTTAAAGATATTCGTGCGAGGATGGAGATAGTGGAACTTGGCATAACCTCCGAGCAGATGCGGCGGCTGATCACAGCGGTAACCAATGCCGTAGGCCCGGCGTTCCGCGCAACGGGTAGGTTGGCGCTTTTCCGCGCAGTAGTAGCAGTGGCCGCAGGAAGTAGCCGAATTCCATGTGATGCGATCCCCGGCTCGAAGTGGCTGGCCGGTCCAATCACTTTCGAGTCCTTCATCCAACTTCTCAATGCGTCCGACCGTTTCGTGGCCGAGAATGACCGGCAACGAAATGGGCAGCTCACCTTTCCAAAGATGGACATCGGTGCCACAAATCCCAGCCATCTCCGTCCGGACTAACGCAGCGCCCGCTTCGAGATGAGTCGGCAGCGGGAACTCGCGCAATCTCAAAGGCGCTTCAAATTTTTCTAGAACGGAGGCTTGAGTAACATTCATAAGGAGGATCACTTTGAACTTTCGCCTTGCCACATTCAACTTCGAAGCGGTTGAGTTCGCCCATGGTGATCCGCAGGGGTATCCGATCGGCAGCATTTTCGATGGGGAATCCGCGCCTCGCCATGAATTCGCCTTACGCTAGGTCTGCTTCACGTATTCGGGATGAATATCCTGCAGCGCTGGAAATTCATGACGCCACTCAATTACTTTTTTCAGATCGACCTCTCCGGTCATCGCGATTTCCTCGATCCCGGCGTCCGCAATGATTTCACCGCGCGGATCGACGATCAGGCTGCGGCCTGGGTAAGGCAGCTTTGGGTCGTGGCCAACACGGTTTACTCCGATCACGTAAGCCTGATTCTCGATGGCGCGCGCTTGGAGCAAGGTGATCCAATGCCCCACGCGCTTCGTCGGCCAACTCGCAATCACGATAAACAGATTTGCGCCACGCCGCACAGCAGCCCGGAAAATCTCGGGAAAGCGGAGATCATAGCAAATGAACGGGGCGACCACAAAACCTTGGCACTGGAAGGTCTCGATGTCCGTGCCGGCGGCGTAGTGTTGCGCTTCACCACCGAAGGAAAAGGGATGGATCTTGCAGTACCGGGAAATCAGGTTGCCGTCCGGCGCGAAGACAACGGTTTCATTGCGTCCTCGACCGTCAGCGCCAGCGTTGACGACACCTGCCAGCATAAAAACCCGATACCTTCGCGCGGTTGCGGCAAGGAAGGATTCGGTCTCCGGCGGCATTCCTTCGCGGATGCCTGCCACGTTCATGCTAAAACCGGTCGAGAACATTTCCGGCAAAATGACCAAGGAATCCGCCGGAGCTTTCGCTGCGTCAAGGAGCGCGCACACTTTGTCGTGATTGGCAGGTTTGTTTTCCCAGACGATATCCAATTGGCAGCAGACGATCTTCATTGTGATCAGGCCTCGATGATTGATTTGAGTCCACGGGCAAGGCGGCCAATCCCTTCGGCCGCCGTTCCTTTTTCGAGCGCTCCGTAAGCCACCCGCAAATAGCACCCTTGATCGAGGCCGAAAGCCGTGCCCGGGATAACCGCCACCCCAAATTCGCGAACGAGCCGTTCCACCAATTCCATCGGCTTTCGGCGAGTCTCCAATCGAAGCAGGAAATAGAACGCGCCGTCTGCGGGAGGGATCGAACAAAAGTGGCGCAAGCTCTTCAACTCATTCAAGAGGATCGCACGCACTTCAACGATCGAACGGAGTTTTTCGCGACAATATTCAAACCCGGCCTCGATCGCCCCGATGGCTGCGTACTGCGAGATGACAGGCGGACAGATGAGCAGAGTGTCCTGAATCTTTTTCACCGAAACCAGCAAGTGTTCCGGAATCACCATGTAACCAATCCGCCAGCTTGCGAAACCATACGCCTTGGATAACGAGAAAAGCGAGATAGTGTGCGACGCGCTTCCGTCCATGGAGGCAGGCGAGAAATGGAGCGCCCCATCGTAGGTGAAATATTCGTAAGCTTCATCGCTGATGTGGTAAATTCCCTGCGCGCGGCAGAGGTCGTTGACTTCGCGCAGGGCGGCTTCTGGATAAACGGCGCCCGTCGGGTTATTCGGAGAAATGGTCACCACCGCCCGCGTGCTGGGAGTGATCGCTTTGCGGATAGCTTCGGGTTGCAGTTGATAATTTTCGTCGGTGGCCACGAGCACCGGGCGGCATCCAGCCATCACGATCGCCATCTCGTGGTTGAAGTAGTAAGGCGTCTGTAGAATGATCTCATCGCCTGGATCGGCGATGGCTAAGACAGCATTCATGAAGGCCAGATTACCGCCGGCTGTCACGACGAGGGCATTGGACGAATTCACGGGAATCCCGTTCTCCAATTTCAACTTCGTGCCCAAGCCTTCGACCAATGAGGAAATGCCCTGGACGGTCTTGTATTTGTGATTTTCTGGCTCGGCCAAAAAACAAGCGATCTGGCCGATGGCCTCGGGAGGTGGACCGTAATAGACGACCCCTTGGCCGAGCGAGATCGTGCCGGGGGCCTGCCTGATCAACTCGGCGACCACCGGGATGACCGGTGATTGCACAGCTTGCATCCGCGACGGAGCACGCATCCAATCTCTTGCTACTTGGTGAGCCGCCGTATCTTGATGTTACGAAAGGCGGCAACGGTTTGATAGGTCGCGAACCCAAAGGGCTCAGAAAGCTCAATCTCGCCCGCCCGCATGCTAACCCGACGCCCTTCAATGGGTTGGTCCACAAACTTTTCGTCATCGATCCAAGTTTCAATCTTTGGCTGAGTGACTCGGACCCGGATACGATACCATCGCCCTTTCTCGAAATTCATGAATTTTGTCGTTTCGTTCTCCGAGGCGTCCGCGCCATCGATGCTCGAGATTCCGACGACACCTCCACCCCAGCCTCCGACGATAAATGAACAATAAGCGCCTCCGACTGGAAATGTGAAGCCACAGAAAAAGTCCCCTCCATCGACTTTCATGGCTTCGAGCGCTACTTCATAATCAATCTTGGGCAAGGCGTTCGTCCAGGTGATGCCGCTCAATGCCACACCGGCGCGAACCAGGATTTGGCCTTTCTCGACGTCCACCATTCCCGCACCAGCAAAATCGGTCAGCGTCCAGCCTGCGAGAGATTTGCCGTCAAAGAGAGACTTCCATTCGAATGCCTGCTCCGATGCAGCCACGGGATGATCGGCCTTGCCCGGCGGGGGCGTCACGACGGTTTTGCCGTCGCCAGGAGCGGTCGAGGTTCTTTGGTCTGGAGGGCTGTGGGCACACCCGCCGAGCAGGAATAATCCGGCAATCAGCGACAAAAATTGGCAGCGGCGGACATCGGGAGCTAATGGGTTTGAATTCGCGTTCATGAGCATTGACGCCATTGGACATTCTTTGTTGAATTTCCGCCAGCCTGAAAAGTTCCCGCCAGATTGGAATCGTCGCCCTCAGCAATTCTCAGTATGGCCGCAGATAACCCCAAGAACCGGCTGAAGGCGGCAACGCGTCAAACAATCCAACGCGTCTGGTAGTGTCGGTGCCCCACCGGCTGAAGCCGGGACTACCTACTTGGCAAACGCACGGCGTCCCGCCTTCAGGCGGTCGGAAGCCAAAATGAGAACACCCCGAACTTTGTGCGCGCATTGCGCCCTTGAACGGTGGGGCGAGACTCTCTCCGAGCTGTAGTCTCCGAGCCGGAAGCCGTCGAGCCCTGACATGCTCGA
>CAMAWP010000479.1 GCA_945861765.1 Akkermansia muciniphila
CCCGAGGGGGGCGTAGAGTTTGTAGAGATTGGACACTTTCCGGCCGTGTGCTGTTATCCGATGAGCTATTTCCGACTGACATCTCCCGGAGGGGAGATTCGAGCATAGCCCACACCTATCTCCCGGAGGGAGATTTGAGAATAGCCCACTCTTTCAAGGGTGGGATTGCGTAGCCAATACCCAAAGTCCCGAAGGGACGGTTGAGAGGTAACGTAGGACATTGGGGGATTCGGCCGTCCCTGCGGGACTTATGCGATGGCTAATTCGAACCCAGCAGTGAACTGCTGGGCTATTCTCGAATCTCCCTCCGGGAGACGAAGGCAGCCAATAGGTCCAAACTCCCGTCATCCCGGCGAGATGGAAAAATGGTCTTCATCCGCTGTGGAACTATTCCACTGAAAACAGCGAGGAACCATTCGAATTATTTCATCGCCAACGGGTGCTGCCGGTTTGCCAAGGGAAGTGCAATGCGCCCATTGCTCAGTGCCGAGTGATAAACTGCCATCACCATCTCGACCGCCCACATGGCATTGCGGCCGCTGCATTCGGGCTCACGGTGATGCGCGACGGCTTCCAACCAATCGCCGACCGGTCCCAGATTTTGTGGGGACGGTGATTTCAGCAGAGCAGGATTGAGCGGTTCCCAGGCGTCGGTCTTGCCTTCGGCTTTCCATGCGGTCGCTCTCCGAATAAAGATGTTGGGCGCGACATCGCAGTTCAATCGCGCAGCGCCTTTGCTGCCGTAGAATTCAATGCCCCAATTTCCAGTTGTCTCGCGCAGTTTCGTTGTGCTTGTGAACGTGGCATTCACTCCTTTCGGGAAAGCGAATTGCGCGAAGACCTCATCGCCAGCCAGAAGCCCAACGTTATCCTTCACCAGATGGCCATCCGTGCGAACGATGTCGCGACCCTGCCATCGCACTCGCGCGGTGCCCCAAATCGGATCGCCAGCGAAGAGACGCATTAAATCAAACAGGTGCGATCCAAGAACCATCATATCTTCACCGCCAGCACGCGCGTCTTGTTTGCCAAACGCCCGCATCTCCACCAGGTCGCCGATCATTCCCTCCGCCATTGCCCGCTTGAGCAGGACGATCTGGGGAGACATGCGCAGTGTATGGGCAACGGCGATTTTGAGTTCGCGCTTGGCTGCCTCGGAGAGCAGATCGTCGGCTTCGGATGGCGTGGTGGTGAATGGCTTCTCGGAATACAGATGTGCTCCAGACCGCAAGATCGCCGAGGCGATGGCATGATGCTGATCGGCCTGCCTCATGGCCAAACTCACGAGGTTCGGACGCTCCTTGTCCAGCATTTCACGGTAATCGGCATATTGCCGCGGCGCACCGATCTTCGCCGCTGTTTTAGCTCGGCCATCGGGATCAGGATCAGCGAGCGCGACCAGTTCAATCTGTTGGCGATTAGCAAAAATACCATCGAGTCCGTGCCCGTAATCGCCTCGCCCTGTATGACCGATCACCGCGGCTTTCAGCTTGGCTGCGGGCTGCGCTTGAAGCCTCGCGATGCTCGTGGCGAGAAGGCCCGATGCAGAAGCCGAGCGGATGAAATCACGGCGGGTAAGATCTCGGACGTTTGGTTTGGTAAAGTTCGTTTCCATAGCTGTGAATCAAGAGTAGCCGCTGTTCCGGGATTCTGGAAGCGGTTAATTCGCGACTGCGATGCGGCGCCGTCTGTGATCAAGATATCCTTCGACGCGAATTACCACTGAATCTGCAATACTGCGTACAAGCCGACGTAAGGAGGCTCAAACTTCTCCGCCCCCTACCGCCGCAACTGGAGATCAGAGCTTCCGCGCTTCGTCTAGGACGCCAGCAGCGATGGCAGCGGCGGAGCGAGAACCTGTTACTGCTCGAACGCTCGCACTCGGTAAAACTTCTGCGGCGCATCGAGGATGGCGTCATTCAAGATCGCTTCAAAGTTAGTGGACGAGAAGAATGGACGGTTGCTGGGGATGTCCAGCGGTCGCCATGAATTCGGATCGAGCGGATTGGTCGTCGCCTGCACCTCGAAGCCACGATGCGCGGTTTGTGGAAATCGGATTTGCGCGAAACCCCCGCTGGCTCGCGCGGAAATCCGCCAAGGGTCTGCATTCAACAGCGGCTTGGTTCCGACGAGAAATTCGAGATAATTCGATGAAGCGTCGCTGTCGGGGTCGGCACCAGCCGCGGCTTGCCGAAGTTTCGGATCAGTAAAGTTGGCAACTTGCCAATCCGTGAAACTTTGAAAAGTAACGGCGTCTTTTGTGATCCATTCGCTCAGTAACTGCACGGCATTGGTATCCACCACGGTCGTGCTGATCGGCGGCATTTGTTGCGGCCCTCGAGTGGCAATGCGCTGGAGGAGCAACGAACGTTCAACTGAGCCCGGCCGGATCACTCGGTTCTCGTCGCTGCCGCCGGAGTTGTTCAGCGGCCCGTTGACCAGGCCAGCCTGCGTGGTCGTCACGCTGAGGCGCGCGTCGAACAATCCGCGCCCCGCTCCCCCGGGTTGGTGGCAGTTCGCGCAATTCGCCGCCAGATACGAACGCACCCGGGATTCCAAACTCACGGCTTGATTCGTGGTTGGATCGAGCGCGCGCATCGCGTGGACGCCGGCCACATTGGTCGTGAAGTAACCCGCCTGGCTCAAAGCGCGAAGCTGGTTCTCGGTCGCGCTGCCGTAGTCGAAGTGGCGATTCATCTGCGCCGTGTTGAAACCGAGCGCCCATCCGCCGGTCGAGGTGTGGCACAAAAGACATTCCGTTCGGCTGGGGTAATGCCAGACTTGCGTGCGGGTCGCACCGCGATCGTGAATGACAAAGGTTTCATCAAGTCCATTCTCCGCGACCAGCGTGGCGTTGGTCTGCGCGTCGTCCCAGCGGTAAGTGGCGCCATACACGCCATCTGAATTGCGCACGATGAAACGCGTTTCCAGCCGCCGCCGCGATGCGGGCACGCCATTCGTCAATTCGAGCTCGAAATGTTTGACCCACACCGCTCCGGGGGGGAGCGACCAATTGCCTTCGCGATTGAAGCCGACTTTCGCGTTGAGATCAGGAATAGAAAACCACCGCCGCTTGTGCGCGCCGTCTGACCAAAAAGGCACGTTCAAATCGTAGGGCACGATTCCTTGCTGCGGCGTCAAGTTGCCCAGATCGCTGAACGCTCCGGTGTCCGCGAGCGTGGGCGGCAGGGGTGTGCCGGTTGGAGTCGCGTTGTAATTCAGTCGCATGAGTGTACCGCTGACGTGTTGGGCGATCAACACGTCGCCGTTGCGCGGGTCCACCCCGAACGCGGCGGGATTCACCGAGCCAACGATTCGCTGAAACGGCACGACGTTGGTTCCATTGCCCCGCAGCGTCCAGATGTTCCCCGTCTCGTAGTCGCCAAACACGTACGCACCGTACAGTTGGGACAGGCGCTGACCCCGATACACGACGCCGCCGGTAATCGAGTTGCCCCGGTTCGTTCCAGAGCCGTGCGCATAATCCGCGATGGGGTCGATGCTCGTAAAGCCTGTCGGCGAAGTTCTGAAACCCTTGTGCAAACCTTCGCGATAGACCCAGCCGTAGTTGCCGCCCTTGGTGACGATATCCACTTCCTCCCAAGCGTCTTGGCCGACGTCGCCGACGTAGAGGAAGCCTGTCACGGAATCGAACGACATGCGCCACGGATTCCGAAATCCGACCGCGTAGAATTCCGTTCGCACGTTGGTCGAGTTGATCGACTGTCCGTTGAACGACGTCGCGCCGACGTACGGATTATCCGCAGGGATGAAGTAGTTTGTCGTGTTCGCACGGTGGGTATTGGGCAAGAGATTGCCGGGTCGCTTGTCCACATCGAGGCGGAGAATGGCGGAGAAAAAATTCTTGGTGATCGTCTGGCTATTTGAGGAGCCGTCATATTGCGCGCCTTCGTCGCCCAAAGAAACGTAGAGGTAACCGTCCGAGCCGAAGTGAAGATCACCGCCGTTATGATTGCCTGCGGTGTCGAATTGCGTGATGAGCGGAAGCTCGGTAGCGGGAAGCCCTTGGTTGGAATTAGTCGGCGAACTCTCGAACCTGGAGAGCCGCTGGTGAAGACCGTTGCCTTGCGTCGTGTTCAAAGCGCGGGAGGAAAACACGTAAAAATAACGGTTTGTCGCGTAGCCTGGATGGAAGGCCAGGCCGAGCATTCCGGATTCGCTCTCGGTCCGGACGGAGAGGCGCATGAAAACCGTGCGTGTCGGGCTGGCGAGATTCGTGATCACGACGATGTTTCCGCCCTTCTCCAGAATGAAAAGACGATTGGTCTCGCCGGGCGGAGAGACGATGCAGAGCGGTGCTGAGAAAGTGATTCCGGGAAACGCGTTGGCCAGCGAGTAACCAAACTGCGGCGGCGACGGCGGCAAGCTCAGCGTGGTGTTCGCAGCGCGTTGAATAGGACCGGAAAGTTGAGCTGAAGCGATCACTGCGCCACCAAAAAGTAGGATCGCGCGAAAATGTACGAGCAAGGAATTCTTCATTGCGGTGGGATGATTGATGCTCGCGTAAGGAAAGTCAAAAGATGATTCGGCAATGTGCTGTCGTGATCAACTAATAGGAATTAGCTTTTTCACGGCGAACCCTACCCTAGCCATCCAGAGG
>CAMAWP010000480.1 GCA_945861765.1 Akkermansia muciniphila
TTGGATTGGTGCCGGGACCAACGCCAGCGGCAACCGCGGTTTGTTCATCCGGGAGTATGCCGCACCCAAGCTTTACAACAGCATCCTGACTGATTTTGGAGGCCCTGGCGTGCGAATAGACAACAAGTCCGCAGTCCACCTAGCCAATGGAGTGCTGGATATTCGGGACAATCTCTGGTGGAAGTTTGCGACCAACCTGGCCGATGTAGCCGAAGCCCAGGTGCTCTTCACCGAATCCAGCCGCAACAACTTGGCGCTTGACCCGATGCTGCGCGGGATCAGCCGAACCAACAACCAGGCCTTGGACCCGCGTCTGTCCCCCGGCAGCCCGGCTCTGAGTTCATCTCGCACCGCACCCAATGATGGCTTCTACTCGCCCGTCAATTTCAAGGGCGCATTCAACACCCTCAATTGGGCAGCGGACTGGACCGCTCTGAGTCAGTTAAAAATCATGACGACCAGCCAGGCGCCAGTTGGGCCGCTCGCGCTAGGCGTTGCGATCAATGGAAGAAATATCGAGATATCGCTCGCCTCGACTCAAGCCGGAATCTATCAACTGCAATCCGCAACGAGCCTCTCGAATAGTTCAACCAGTTGGACCGACGACGGCAATCCGGCCACCGGAAACGGAAGCAAATTGAGCTTCACAGCGCCAGTTTCCGGACCCCTCAAATTCTACCGTGTGATTCGCAAATAGGGCCGAACCTTCCAGACGCCAAAAGACCACGGACCAAAGGGAGAGCTCGCCAGAGCTCTTCCCTTTTTTAGTGAAGTCGAGAGTTTGGTCCCTATGGAACGGACCGACGGGCCTTGGTGCTGAGTCCGTGTATGCACCAAAGGCCCGTCCTGTTTGCTCCCGTCCCAAAGCAGCGAACGCCAAGCGGACTGCTATCCCCGCCTCGTGAGCGCAAGAGAAGCGACTTCACCACCAATCTCGGGCAAATCCCTTCCAGGGCTTTGTCACAAGATTGTAACTTTCCTGTTTGAGCCGCTTGCTCCTATACTCCACTCGCCAGTGACGGAATGCCGATGGCCACGACCACCCGGAGCGCAGGTCGCCTTTTGTATGGACCTAGCTCAAGCGAGCTCAATTGTGATCAGCCAGTGATGCGACCCGGCGCTCGCTTAGTCATTCCTTCGATAGCCATGACCGCAGATCATACCAAAAACAGCAGCAGACCTGCCCAGGTGCGTCCTAGGACCACCCGCCGTGCGCCGGGATTCCCAAAGGCATCGAAACTCCGCCCGCGAGCTTCGCTAAACAACTCGACGAAATCGCGCGCTGCCAACAGCCGGACAGAGCCGTCAACGAAACTCCACGAGCACATGAACCGATCGCTGTCGCTGCTACGGCGGAAGCTTCAAAAACGCCTCAAGCGTTGCCAGAGGGCATTCTCCGAGGAAACAGTCCATGAACTCCGCGTCACGATCCGAAGGCTCCAGGCCCTTTTGGGACTTCTCAGCAGCTTGGTTCCCGGCAAATCGCTAAGAAGGGCCTATCGTGGCCTCAGGGCGAAGCTCGGCATGTTCGGAACGCTGCGAGACACGCAGGTGCAGATGCGCTATATCAGCCAGGTTCAGCAAGATTATCACGAGGCGCATTCCTTTTACTTGTGGTTATCCAGGCAGGAACGCGACCAGGCCCATTTGCTCAAGAAAAAGGTGCGCAACGCCAAAACGCGAAAGTTGTTCAAGTCCACAACGGCGGTCCAAGCTCACCTACGGCGATTGGAGAAATCTTCACCCCAAGACCACTACTACGCCGCAGCCCTGAAGACAGCAGATCGCGCCTTCGCGAAGGTGGTGGCACTCAGAAGACGCATTGACGGTACCGACACATCGACGATCCATGACACCCGCGTCGCATTTAAGAAATTTCGGTATCTGATCGAATGCTTGGAGCCAATTCTGGCTGGCGTCACCAGCCGACAGAAAGCGGCCATGCACAAATATCAAATGATCATGGGCGACGTTCAGGACATGGACGTTCTCTTGAGCACTCTGGAAACATTTATTAGAAAAAAGAAACCCGAGATACGTTCGATGCAGCGGTTAGTGAACGGACTGACTCAGCGGCGCTGCGCTTTAATCGAGAACTACCTAAAAGTGGCAGATCAGTTGTTCAGTTTCTGGCCGACGCATCGCCATCCAGCGAGACGGGTTGTGAGGAATATTTCCGGATAAACTTTGTAAAGTTGTTCCGGCTTGTTTGACTCATTTCCTTTTCAATGACCCCATTCACGCCTTTCAAGCGGACTTTCACCTGTTTGGCATTCGCAACCTCAGCCAGCGCTTCGGGCGAAATCCTGTAGAGGGAGGAGCTGAAACCTCGGCGGGGAACAAACGCCGTCGGTGAATTCGTCTGGATGAAACCACGCCGTACTCCATCCACCAACAAGACCAGCGATTCGCCGCTTTGCAGCACGAAATCCGGAGGCGGAGTTAATTCTGCGTACAGGTAGTAATCCTGGAGAAGCATGTTGGTTCGGATCACAATCTGATTCGTAACCGCAGTCACCATCTGATTGGTCAAGGTGGTGATGACCTGATTCGTTTCAAACGAACTGATCCGATTATCGGCCGTCGTGATACTCAGGTTGTTCATGGTAGTCGTGACTTGGAGTGAGAGGAGAGTCTGAGAATTAGCCGTCGTCACGATCTGACTTGGAGCTCTCGACACTGTTGAATTGTTCACGGTAGTGAAGGTCTGATTCGTCGATGAACTCGGCAAGCTGCTGTTCAAGACGATGTGATTCGTTTCCGTCGGGTCCGGTTCATTGGTGGGCGTCAGGCGAGCCTGGACGGAGGCGGGCGCCGCGACCTGATTCGTGGCAAGGGTTCGGCTCTGATTGGTCACTACAGTGATGATTTGATTCGTGAGCGTGGAGAGAGATATATTTGTCAGCACCGTGATGCTCTGATTCGTCAGCGCAGCGATCAGGCGCGTCTCCCGTCGCGCATTCAGGCACAGAATCGTCCGCTCGAACACGCTTCCCGAAATGTTGTTCCCAACCATCTCGTCAACCTTGATGGAATCAAACTGATCGAAATGACTGACCCCTTGCCTATCGATTCCAGCACACCCGCAAAATATTCCCAAGCCGAGGATCGCAAACGTTAATCGCACGAGGTCTATTTTCCAAAAGAGAAGCTCAAAGTCAAACCCAGAAGCCGGTCGTTTCCAAATTGTAACATTCAAATCCGGAAGGCGGCTTAAACGGTGAGCCTCGTGAAGGGGTCATGAAGGGGTCAGTCAGTATCATGCTTTTCACGCACCGTTCCGCCGCTGCCAGTAGAGCCAATGCGCCAAGTGGGTCTTGCTGCCCCTCTGCAATCGCTCCGCGATCCACGCCAGCGTCATCGTCGTTTCCTCACGCAACCGCTGCGCCAAGGCCACTTTCTCCGCATCCCCCTTCCGCCGCCTCGCCAGTTCCCCCGCCTCCCATTCCCGCTTTTTGAGTTCCTCCGCCACGATGCGCTCCGCTTGTGCCACCTCCGATTCCCTCAACTCCTCCCCGTAATGAAATGGCCCGGACTTTTCCGCCACCTGCCCCAGCAATTCCTCCCGTAGCGCTTGTTCTCCGAAGAACCACCCGCGCCGAATCGCTTTGTAATCCGCGCTCGTTTCCCCTGCGCGTCCCGCCTCCAACGCCTCCTCCAGCCGCCGACGTCCCGCCGCGCTGTCTTGGGCAATGCGATATTCTCCGAGCACACGGTCCATCCGCAACCACGGCCAGCGCCCGCCCGGACTCTTCAAATACTCCGGCCAACTGCTCCACCGATACTCTCGCAACGGTTGCTCCGGCCCAAGCAACTTCGCCCGCGCCGGGTTCAAATGCACGTAATCGCAGACGCTCTTCAAATACCCGCTCCCGCTGCCGCCCACGATCAGTGCCTTGTAGCGCCCGCTGAACAAGTGCGCGAAGAGTTTGTGCCGCCGATTGAAGCGCGAGGTGCAAGTGCCCAGAAACCACTTCATATCCAAAACCAGATTGGCCTGCGGCGTCTCGGCCACCAGATGAAAATGATTTTCCATCAGGCACAGCGCATGCACCTGCCAGCCCGTCTTGGCGTTCGCCTCACCCAGAGTGCTCAGAAAGCGCTCCCGGTCCGCGTCGTCCTTGAAGATCGGCTCGCGCCGATCGCTGCGGCTCATGACGTGATAGATCGCTCCCGGATACTCCACTCTTAGTTTGCGCGCCACGCCGCCGGCCGTGAACAAGTGCTGCTGAGTTGTCAATACTATTGACTGACCCCTTTACTCACCCCAGCCCTCTCCCTCGGGGAGAGGGACAGGGTGAGGGGAAAGGGAGCGTTGGACAAAGCAAGCGCGCGGGAGTGGTCGGGAGCGTCGTTTCCCCTCACCCCAGCCCCTTTACGGTTCTGAGGGAGGCTTGAGCGGGTGACCGCTCGGGCCTACCCGGTTGCGGAAAGCCTGAAAACAGCGTTCATTGACAGCTCTGCGCGAATGACTATCCTCATCGAGCATGAAAACCTACACAGCCGTGGTAGAGCAGTGCGCGGAGACCAAACTCTTCGTCGGGCATGTTCCTGGATTTCCCGGCGCCCATTCCCAGGGCTCCACGTTGGACGAGCTCAGTCAGAATCTGCGCGAGG
>CAMAWP010000481.1 GCA_945861765.1 Akkermansia muciniphila
GCACGCGGCGACCGCTTGCCGAGCCAGCGCCGGTGTGCTGGTGAATGGAAATATGACTCCGAGCGCACCGGCATCCAGCACTCGCTTCGCGGTCCAAAGCTCATTCACTGGCACTCGCGCAAACGGGACGGCCTGCAATCCGCGCGTCGCCAAGATCATGTTGCGAACAGTTTCGAGGGTGATGGGCGAGTGCTCCATTTCCAACCAGAGGAAATCGAATCCCATGGTGGCGACTTGAGCGGCTACTTCAACGGAATTGACGGTGATGGTGGCGCCGATGGCTGGCTTGCCTTCGCGGAGAAGTTTCTTGACCGGATTTTCCCAGCGAGGCTGGTCGGGCTTGGCGGTGTCAGGAGGCATAATAATTTGTCAAAAGCTGTCTGCTGTTTTCATCGGCTCATTTGTTTGTCACGAGCATCGGGCACCGATAGGAACATTTAATGGCTCAAATTTCAAGGGCGTTACTTTTTGATAAGCCAAACTTCCGAAACCTGGCAACCTCGGCCATTGCCGCCCAACCCCGTTTCGCAAAACCAACTCAACGTCAATTCACCGGACCGAGTGGCTTCGTGTGGAATGTCAAACTCGACAGGCCGGACGGGAGATGCTTTGGCGACGAGCGGATGAATTTCGATGCGGCGGTTGGCGGTCAATCCGATCCTCTTCTTCGGACTGTCGCCACCATAAACAACCCGAATCTTGTAACGCGCCTTCGGATCGAGATCTGAATAGCTCATCGTTAAGCGGGCGTCGTTCATTGCCTCGGCATGGTCCACCCATGAAACTCGCAATGCTCCCGAAGCCCGCTTCGTAGGCTCGCCAGTGAACGCACTCTCTCTAAAGCCCGAGTGAGGCGATTCCAGGAAAGCGGGGTCCTGATCAAATCTTAACCCCTTATCCAAGTTCCCTTCTCGAGACTGGTTCCCGAGATCGTCGTAAAAGCCGCCGGGTCCAGGATTCGTCCAGTTGAGGAGTTCATCAATCCTGGCCAATCGCTCGGGTTCGGTCTGAAGCTCGCGAATCTGATCGAACTGTTCTTTGAGCCAGAGACGATTATTCAGCGGATAATTGATCGTGTCGAGATTGGCACCGCGACCGACAGCAATCGCTTTGTAGCGAGAGACGCTCAATTGCATGCGAATGCTCTGGTAAAGGTCTTCCGCCAGCCCAAAGATTCGCGCACGCCAGTCACTCGCAATCCGCTCTGCCAGTCCCGCGTCCAGAACCTGCTCCGCCCGCGACATCGCCGCGGCCGAGCCATTCTTTGGAGCCTCGCGTAATTTGTCCATGGCACGTGCCTCTTGGTCCGTCTCGTAACACAGACGACTGCGGGTGTAAGCATCATAGTAGGCCCGGTAGAGAGACTGTTGAAATCGCCAATTCTTGAGGTCGTTTGCCGTCGCTCTCTTCTCTAGAGACTGGAATTGCGCCAGCGTCGTATCGACATCCGCGTTCGCGATCAGCGGCCCTTCCCAGTTTCTTTCCAAAGCTAGGAGACCTTGCGCAAAATCGTCTGTGTAACGTTCACCGATGAAGTAGCGGCTGTAGTCTCGGAGGATGTCGATCACTTTGGCGTCGGGATTCCAGCCCAAGGCGCTCCAGATCGTTTTGTTGACATCGTCGTTGCAACCCTCCGAGTAAGTGATAAACCCGATCGTGTAGGGTTGCAGCAACCGAAAGATGGCGGTTTGGCCGAGCGGCCTCGGATTGATGCCCTCGCGACCTTCCGTAACCGCGTAAGCAACGTCCCAAGCAGGAACGGGATATTGGCATTGCCGCGAGTGCGTGATGTCCGGGTAATGCCGGATGGGATATCTTTGCGCCACTTTCGCCCGCAACTGCGGAAGACTGATCCGCACCTGCGGTCCAAAAACCAGCCCCGTCAACCAGTCCGGCTCATCCCTTTTTAGAATGGTCAGAAATTCATCGAGCCAGTCTTGAGTGAAGCTCTGCGGCGAGATCCACATCTGCGCCTTCGGATGCGTGCGATGCAAGATCTCGACTTCCTTTTGCAGCAACGCCATTAAGTAGCGCGGCTGCGTGTGACCAGGATCACCGCCCGGAACGAACACTGCGTCGATACGCGGCAACTGCTTGAAGACCTCACCCCATTCCCTTAGCGCAAAGTCCACCGTTTTGGGATCTGAGTAATCCTGGTCCATGGCCGGATACCAAATCCAAACGTCGAGTCCGTATTCGTCCGCCAGACGGGACATTTCGATCATCATTTTCATCGGCGGCAGGGGAAAGTGCGGACTCTCCGCATCGTCATCGGAGCGCGGTGGGATCAGCTCGATGGCATTGGCACCGAACACGACCAAGTCGCGAATATACTGTTCCCATTGGGCAACGTCCCATCCGTCGTAAGAATTGGTTTTAGGCCGGTAGCCCAATTGATGGCCCCGCAATGGGTACTTGGGAGCCGACGTCACTTCGAGTTCATCAGCCAGGGTGATCTTGCCTGAGCTCATACCCAACGCGCGCAGCAAATGGCCGACTCCGAACAACACGCCGCGAGCATCGTTTCCAATGACAAAAACCACCGATGCTTCATTGCCTTTCTTGATGCGAATGCGGTAGCCCTCCGCAGCGCTTGTTCGACCCTCTGCCAAAAACTCTTCCGCGTAAGGTCCCGCGAAGGTCTTGACGGCGGAAGCGGGACCGACCGCGATGATCGGTGTCGCCTTCGAAGGCCATTGCGTGGTGCTTGGCCAACGAATCTGGGTCCGTTTTTCGACCTCTTCCAGCAGCATGACGATGGCTTTCCTTTCCGGACCGGAAAGATTTTCCGGAAATACCACGACTGCGCTGGCGAGGTCGAGTGCATTGATTTGGCAAAATCCCAAGAGCAAGCCAAGAAGGATCAGAGCGAACCTGCTCGGAGAGCAGCCAACCAGGCCGAATAGACGAGAAGTGGGCAACGCCGACAACTCAGATTTGGGGGTCATGCGACTAAGGTGTTTTTTGGAAGCAAAAAAGCAAGGCTGAATCTTCACCCGCGCGCTGGGCACCGGATTTCAGTCTGTGGCGGAGGGGTCAACCCATAGTTTGGATTCCGTTGAGAAACTCGATCCTTTTCAGCGGAATCAAAACCATGGGTTGACTCTTTGCCATTGCGCATTGAGATGCGCGCTGATTTTTCAGAGAATCACCCGGCTGTCAGGTATCGCCTAGTGACTCAACAGAGCGCCTGGTGCCTGACAGCGGGCGCCAAGCGATGCTGGCTGTTAATTATTTAGCATGACCCCTATCCGGAAATTTTAATTGTCGTTGACGAATTCCGCCCTAAGTGGTCCCGTCAGGCGTCTCAGAGCGCACCTCACCCACTATCGCATGGACCAATATCGACATACCAAGGACCAGCGTGATTTTGTGCGCGTCGTTCAAGTAGGAACAGCGCTCGCGCTTGGCGTCATGGCAGCCTTTCTCTATTCGCTGAAGCAGGTCCATCCGAGCATCCACCTGGAGTTCACCATTGGCACGGTGGTCACCTTTCTCGCCACCGCAGCCTTCTCCTGGGTCTTTTGCAGCGTTCTCTTCAAGGGAGAATTCGTCGAAGGCGAAGCGGCGCAGTTTGCCGCGATCAAAAGACGGCGCGTCGTCCGCTGGACCTTTTTTTTCATCGTTGTGTCGAGCCTGTCCACTGGCGGAGCCTTTCTCTATTCGTTGAAGGATGTGTCATCGGAGAACCGGCGCGAAGTCATTGAAGGCGCTGGCTTCGCCGTGGTAGTCCTGACGATTGGCGGCTTTTTCATCCACAAGGCTGTCCGCTTCTTCGAGGAACAAAGTGCGATCGACCTAGAGATGATTCATAAAGACGATGATCAGCATGACACTTGAGAGCGCTGAACTGAACGAGAGCGTGAAACGACGGCTAGGAATCACACCAAACAGTTGACAGTAATTCCCTTGGCCGCATTCGCTGGGTTCCCCGCTGTTTTCAGTGGAACCATTACCGTGTCCGGGCTGGAAGACTCACTCTGGAGGGGTGCCTGGAGTTTGGACATTTTCCGGCCGTGTGCTGTTGTAGCTGATGAGGTTCGCAACTCACATCTCCCGGAGAGGAGATTCGAGAATAGCCCACCGTTTCAAGGGTGGGCTTAGGTAGTCAATAGCCAAAGTCCCGAAGGGACGGTTGAACTGTTCTCGTGCGATCCTTTGTCCTGAACAGACAGTAGGAGCTGACGTAGGACAATGGGGGATTCGGCCGTCCCTGCGGGACTTAAGCAATCGCTAATGCGAACCCGGCAGTCAACTGCCGGGCTATTCTCGAATCTCCCTCCGGGAGACGAAGGCAGCCATTAGGTCCAAACTCTAATCAGCGGCCATTTCCCCTACGAGCGCTACCGCGACGATGTTGAGTGCGTGGCCCGCGATGCAAAGGCGCTCGGGCTTCAGTATGCCGGCTGCGCCTGGATTACTCATGAAGGGGACTTCGACGAGAAGGAATGCAGGGAGGCCATCGCTGTGCTCAATCGAGCGGGTGAAGCGCTCGCCAAAGCGGGTATCAAGTTCTTTTACCACACGCACGGTTATGAGTTTCAA
>CAMAWP010000482.1 GCA_945861765.1 Akkermansia muciniphila
TCGGCGTCAATCCGAGCACAACATCAAACCGGGCGGCGAGTTCACCAATACGCGAGCCTTTCATAGCAGCGAAATCCACGGTGACAGATTGGCGGGCTTTCTCGTCACGGATGCTGCGGTAAATTCCGTCTTTGTCATTCTGGGGATGGCCTTTGACGTAGCATTGCGTCACGAGCTCTGCTTTCCCTTTCATTTTAATTTTGAAATGGATGTGCGGCGCGCGCCCTGGATAAATCACCGGTTTGATGGTCCGGAAATAATATTCGCCTGTCGAAGCGGTCATGAAGCGGCCGAATCCCTGGAAGTTCTTGTCACGCGCCGCGTGCGTGTCCCGACTGTGCAAATAGACTCCGTTGTTGTCACATTGCCAGATCTCGACAAGCGCATTTCGGATGGGGTCGCCTTTGGCGTCGAGGATTCGCCCGCTTAAGTGCGTGACTTCGCCGACCCCTGGAGCGATGCCCTCATTGACGATCAAGAGGTCATTGTCGGTGTCGAGCGGCAGTTTGTCCGGGTAGAAAGGACCCTCGGTTTGTGGTGGCGTTCGGGTGAGCTCCTCGGCAAAAGCGCCGGGAACAGCAAACAACACCGTGCTGAGGCTGAGTGTGCGAAGGAACCTGCGGCGGTCTTGCGACGCAGCGGGATTTGGTGTGATGGGATGAGTGTTCATATAAGTTTTGAGATGGTGTCAGTTTAGGCTACGTGTATTTTCATTCCAGTTTCTTTTTCCAGACAGATATCACGCGTGGAAAATCAGACCACGCTTTCACAGCGGCCACTCGATGCAGACGGCGGATGGAGATTAGTTTACTTCGCCTCATGGACGGCCAGCCACGGCATGATGGCTTCAGGCTTCGCATCGAAATCCATATCCTGAACGATCCAATCCTTGCGAGTTCGGTAAACTAGGAAGCTTGCGAAGGCTGCGCCACGCTCGAAGTTCATCGCCAGGTAAATGATCTTGGAACTCTTCGCGATTTCCTTGGTTTCGATCAGTTCGTAGGATCTGTAGTGTCCGAAAGAACGCTCCATTTGTCTAAAATTCTCGGTTTGCGCTGTTGCATCCTTCTCGCCTTCCAGCGGCCCTCCCTTCCGCCATGCCAGGACGGCAGGCTCGGCGCCACCGCTTGCGAACACGGCCAGACCTGCTTGAACTATGGCAGGAATAGGGTTGGGGAGATCGGCATCGGCGGCTCGAAGGATTGGTAGGAGCAGGCAGGTTCCGATGGTGAGCACCAGCGCGGATCGAATAAGCATTTTTTTCTTCATAATTTTCTCCAATGGTTTCTTGAGTTAAGCAGGCCGAGACCATCAGCCATCCATCGCAACGCGGGGGCTATGACTCCAGGCGCATAGGGGCGGCTGACCAAAACGAACACTTCGACCGGCACGTTGCGACTGTTCGACGATGCTTCGGAAAATTTGTCATGGTCCAAATCAAGCAAGGCCGCGCGGTGCCAAAGGAAGCGAGCGCAGTCGGACGCCAGTTGCGGCAAAGATGGCGCTTCCGATGGCCGGGGCGATCCCAACAATAGGGGTTTCCCCAGCGCCGGCTGAGGGCAGATCTTTGCGATCCAGCAGGACGGCTTCGATTTGCGGTGTGTCGCTGAACTTGGGAACGCGGTATCCGGAAAAGCGCGCGTTTAGAATTTTTCCATCTTCAAACCGGATGAACTCGAAGAGCGCCCCACCCAGGCCCATGATCATCGCTCCTTCAACTTGGTTCTTGAGGTGGTCTGGGTTCACGACGGCTCCGCATTCAAAGGCGCTGAGGGCGCGGAGGACCTTGACGCGGCCACTCGGGCGCTCGATGACGACCTCCGCGCACGTTGCCACGTAGCTTCCCTTCTCCGAGCCTGTCGCGATGCCAAAGCCATGATCGGTGGAAGGCTTTGTTTTTCCCCAGCCAAACGCATCGGCAGCAGCCTCCAGCACGGCCCGAAGCCGAGCATCTTTGAGATTCTTCAAACGGAATTCGAGCGGGTCCAGATGCGCGGCATGGGCAAGTTCGTCCATGTGCGTCTCTCGGGCGAAGATGTTCGCCGTCGAGGCGAGTCCGCGATACGAACCCTGCCGCAGTGGAGATCGCGCCGAATGGAATTCGATAAGCTGGTTCGGCGCTTCGTAAAGCGTGCGAATGGCGGAGGCGCCGGAGTTGTAGTTGTGGAATTCCCAGGCGGTGAGCGTGCCGTCTTTGCGCACGCCGCTCGATATATCAATCACGCCGGCGGGCCGGAAATAAGCCCAAGTGAACTCTTCTTCACGAGTCCAGACCAGCTTCACCGGCTTGCCTGCCGCCTTGGCAAGACGAGCAGCTTCCAGGGCTGCTTCGCCCGTATGTTTGCCGCCATAGCCAGCGCCGGTATCGGGCATGATGACGCGGACTTTTTCCTCGGGGATGTGGAACGCGCTCGCCAGCTCGCTCCTCACACCGAATGGCCGTTGTGTTCCCGTCCAAACGGTGAGCTTGTCTTTCTCCCACTGCGCCACTGCCGCGCGCGGTTCCATCGGCGCATGGGCGATATAAGCAATCGTGTAGGTCTGTTGCAGCCGTATGTCCGCCGAGTTCAAGCCCTCTTTGATCGAGCCTAATCGGGTGCCTGAACCACCGCGCCCGGCAGGCGCAGCGTTGCCCGACTTCTTCAAATGATCGAACAGCTCGGCGCCCGAAACCTGAGGGCTGGGCTTCCATTCCGCTTTGATTGCTTTCAACGCCCTTGCGGCCAGGAACTGAGTGGGTGCGGCCACCCCGATAAACTCTCCGTCCCGGACGACAACGACATCCGCCATTTGTTCAGCCGCCGCGAGGTCGACGGAGGCTAGCGTGGCGCCAAACGAACCCGGGCGAAGCACCTTTCCGTGGAGCATTCCAGGGAGTTGGATGTCCGAGGCGTATTTGTGTTGCCCGGTGACAAACTCCCGGCCATTAACCTTTGCAGCCGAGTGACCCGCAATCTTCCATTGTTCAGGCGAGGCGACGACCGAGGCCTCGGAGAGGGCCTTCGTCAGCTTTTGACCCTTCGTTAGCTTCCCGAAGTCGAGAGTGTCTTTGGTTTGCTGATGCAGGACTTTGCCATCGTTGACGCTGAGCAAGGCGCGGTCCGTTTTCCATTGCGCGGCGGCCAAATCGATTAACAGCTCGCGGGCGGCGGCAGCGACTTTGCGCAACTGCGGTGCCATCGAGGGTGTTGTTCGACTGCCGGCTGTTCCACCGTCAAACGGAGTCAACTCCGTGTCACCCATGACCAGGCGAATGGAGCTAAGCGGAACGCGCAACTCTTCCGCCACGACTTGCGTCAGCGAGGTTCGAATGTTCTGTCCGACCTCCACTTTGCCGGTATAGACGGTGATCTGGCCCGTCTCGCCAATATGGAGCCACGCGCCAATATCTTGTGGAGCAGTTCCGCCTCCGCCGCGTCGCCGTCCGCCGCCCGACTCTTGGGCAAGCGCCTTGTCCAACAGGAGTAAGACGACGAGTCCTCCGCCCAGGGATTTACAGAAATCACGCCGGCCCAGGTCGAATCGATAGGCCGGGGCGGCGTGCAGTTCATAACGTTCCGGTTCCAGGCCGGGTTCGTAAACGAACGGGTTGCTCATCGTCCCACCTCTTGCGGCGCTTGGGCGGTTTTTTGAATTGCGGCGATAATACGCGGATAAGTTCCGCATCGGCAGATATTGCCTTCCATGAAGCGTACAATTTCGTCCGTTGCCGGCTTTGGGTTCTTTCGGAGCAACGCGATGCCGGTCATAATCATGCCGCAGGTGCAGTAGCCGCATTGCATCGCGCCGCAGTCCAGAAAAGCTTCCTGGAGCGGGTGAAGCTTTCCGTTTTGCTCCAAACCTTCGATAGTCGTGATGGACTTGGAAGCGACGGCGCCGACCGATGTGATGCAGGATCGAGTCGGCGTTCCGTCCACCAACACAGTGCAAGCGCCGCACTGGCCTTCGCCACAGCCGTACTTGGTACCCGTTAAGTTGAGGTCATCGCGCAAAATGCTCAACAGGGGACGCTCGGCGTCGGCACTGAGGGAGACTTTGGTTCCGTTGATCCGGAGTTCGGTGATGTTTGGCATTTTGCTTGTGGCCTCCTTGCGGGTGAGATTTCGGCTAATACCATTTGCGTGACCGGACTTCGACGCCGAGGTCAGCCCCTATCTGCTGTTTCAAGGCATTCAAATCTGAAAGCGACCCGCCTGAGTTGCGGAAATGGTAGGGGTAAACGACACGCGGGGCGAAAGCGCGGACAGCCGCTGCGGCCTCGCTCACCGTCATCGTGAATGGTACGTTCACGCAAACGAAGGCGACATCGATGTTTTGAAGCGAGCGCATTTCCGGTATGTTCCCGGTATCTCCACTCATGTAGAGGCGCTTGCCGCCAACGGTGACCACATACCCATTACCGTCGCCTTTCGGGTGATTGCCGTTGTAGGC
>CAMAWP010000483.1 GCA_945861765.1 Akkermansia muciniphila
TCTCCCGGATGGGAGATTTGAGAATAGCCCACCCTTTCAAGGGTGGGATTAGGTAGTCAATAGCCAAAGTCCCGAAGGGACGGTTGAACTATTCTCGGGCGATCCTTTGTCCTGAACAGACAGTAGGAGCTGACGTCGGACATTGGGGGATTCGGCCGTCCCTGCGGGACTTTTGCAATCGCTCATTCGAACCCGGCAGTCAACTGCCGGGCTATTCTCGAATCTCCCTCCGGGAGACGAAAGCAGCCAATAGGTCCAAACTCCAGTCAGCCTGGCGGGATGAAAAAAAGGTGTTCATCCGCTGTGGACCTATTCCACTGAAAACAGCGGGGAACCAAGTTCATTGGAATTGCTGCGTGAACGTCCCGCTGTCGCGCCTGAACTCGTTCACGAGAGAGCCTCATCTGTTCGATTCTGTTCATTGTTTCGAAATTGCTGCAAATTCTCTTTATCTCCATTGGACAACCGTTCCATACGCGCCGAGCAGGTCGATCGAGAAGTAGGAAAACTGTCGTATTCCCTACACATCAGGCCTCGATCTCAGTAGATTAAGCCGCCGTGCCGAAACCAGAAGCTTTGATTCGTCCGCTGCTCGATTGGTTCATCAAAAACGCCCGCGACCTGCCCTGGCGCAGAACCATCGATCCTTACTCGATCTGGATCTCGGAAATCATGCTTCAACAGACCCAGGTCAAGACCGTGATCCCCTACTGGAACCGATGGATACAGCGCTTTCCCACTGTGGAAGCTTTGGCTCAGGCGAACACCGACCGAGTGCTCAAGCTCTGGGAAGGCTTGGGCTATTATACACGAGCGCGCAATCTTCACCGAGCGGCCCGCATCGTCGCAACCGAACATGGCGGCGTGTTCCCATCCGATTTTTCAAAAATCATCGCGCTTCCTGGGATTGGCCGCTACACGGCCGGCGCCATTTGTAGTATTGCCTTCAATCAGCCTACACCCGTTCTCGACGGCAACGTCATTCGAGTGCTGACCCGGCTCTTTGCAATCGCCGAGAACCCTCGCAATGCCCAAACCAATCGACGCCTCTGGGATCTGGCGGAGACGTTGGTCAAATCGGCCGTTAGATTCACGGACAAGGACATCATCCGCCTCGTCCGCAGTTGCTCCACATTCAATCAGGCGCTTATGGAGCTGGGCGCGACGGTTTGCACTCCGCGACAACCGGCATGCCTGCTCTGTCCTGTGCGGAAGCATTGCCAAGCTCATCAGATGAATCGAGTCGGTGATCTGCCGAATTTGAGTTCACGAGCCGCCAGCACGACTCGCCACTTTGTCGCATTCGTGATCGCTGCGCAGGGCCACTTCCTGGTTCGACAACGCGCGCCAGATGTCGTCAATGCCAATCTCTGGGAATTTCCGAATGTAGAAACCAACGGAAATGCTGTCGAGATCGAAGGTCAGGCCCAAGCCTGCCTGGGATTCTCCCCGGGCTTTCTCGATGCCTTTTGTAGTTTGAAACACACGATCACCCGCTACCGAATCAACCTGGAGGTTTTCTTCGGAGAAATTCCCGAGACCCTTCCACAATCCAAAGAGTTTCGCTGGTGCAAGCTCAAGGCAATGGATCAACTCGCGTTTGCCAGCGCGCATCGCAAAATTGTCGAAGCACTGAAAACCAAGCTGATCGCCAAAGTTCTGAAATGAGTTTTCCCCTGCTAATTGATCTCACCGCCGGTTTGCTTCAGCCGATGCCACAGCAAAGCGAGATTGGACTGTGTCGATCACCCCTACCCCGCTCAATCTTCCAAATACCAGTACGAGTGCATCACCTTTTTCGAAGCATCAATCTGCCAAAGTTTCTTGAACGCCACTCGCTCGACATGTCCATCGAGCAGCGCGAGGTTCGACCCGTCGTTATGCACTCTTGGCCGCCCCGAGTTGTAGGGCGTGTCCGGGTATTGCGGCATGGTGTCCACGACGCCATCGCGGTCGAGATCAAGCGCGAAGCGGTAATTTGGATCTGCGGGCGAGTAAACATAGTGCGTGATCGTGTCCATGAACAGCATGGCGTCGGCAGGTTTCGGGATACGCGAGGCAGCCAAAGGGCGGAGTTGATCGCCATAATAGAATGGCGCGCTGAGAGGGTTTCCGTACGCGCCGAAGTTTGCCCCGACCCAACAGTTCCAGTTCGTGGATGATGTCGGAGCTTTCGAAAAAGGGAAAGATCCGTAGCTCCCACCGGGACAACGGCGCAATTCGTAAGTGTAAATCTCGGTTTGGTTGAATACTTTTCCTTCTGGCATTTGCTTCGCCACGTAAGGAGCCAGCTTCGCGTGCCAGAACGCCCGCGTATAATCCGTCGAGAGGTCGCCGAAAAGCGGAAGACGATCATCAAAATCGCCGAGATACATCATCGTGGCCAGCCCCCACTGCTTCATGTTCGAGGCGCACTTGGCAGTCTGAGCTTTGGCTTTTGCTTTGCTCAACGCGGGCAAGAGCATGCCGGCCAGGATCGCAATGATGGCGATGACCACCAATAACTCGATCAAGGTGAAGCCCGCCGACTGAAGACGCCTCGGCAGCACTATTCGAGAATTTGAAGGACGTTCTTTCATAAGCCTGGCCCGCTTGAATCAACAGGGCGACTCTGGAACCTTCGCATCGGCGAGTCAAGCGCTGGCAGGTGCGTGTCTGGGATCAAGACAAGGTTCATTCATCTGCGGAAGCCGGAAGGGAGGGAAGCCGTGGGTGACGGCGGCGCGAGCATGGCGGGAGGCACGGCGTGCCGGAAACCGGCGCCGCAAGGCTCTCCTGCCGGCCAGGCCACACAGGATTCAAGCAACGAAGCGGTTACCGCGAAGACCACCGCTTGTCGTGGTCCGACCCAGTCCCGTTTTGTTCGGACAATCCATCATGCGACTCGACCTTTCTAATGTGCGAATCTACCGTGCAGAAGAAGCGTGGCCTGAACTGCCCGGATTGAAACCAACAGCATGAAAATGACAATGTACATGTTGCCCCCACCTTCGTGTGTGACTCCAAGGACATTGAGCATAGTGATTACGGCGACGGCGACTGACATCAACAACGAGAGGACTGCGACGATGCGACTCTTCCAAGCACGGAGCATCGCCGCGAAGCTGGCCCAAACAATGGCATCTATCAGGCCGCTGGGTCCAAGAAATATGCTGCCCACTGCCTGAAGTCCAGCCATTGCGAAAAAACCGCCTGATGCATCTTTCGTAACCTTTAGTGCGTCCTCTTTGTTCTCGATCTTTGAGAACAGACCTTTCTTCTTCGGCTCTCGACGACCGCCAAAATGGGAACCGGTATGTTTTACAGCAGGCGAACCCTCGATCTCAGAGGAGACAGAATGGTTTGCTGGGCCCGTAACCGCTATCCGAATGCCAAGGCGAGGGGACTGTGTAGCAGCAGGTGCGGCCGGCTGTGTGTCTAAGCACCCCGCGATGAACTCGTTGGCGGCAGCAGTTCCGTCGGCACCGCAGGCAGGACAGTTCACCGCAGAAGGCATCCGACCCCCTACTGGCTCTGCTTCAAATGAGTAACGCTGCCCGCAACCACACTGAATCTTGACTGCGATCATAACGCAAATGCCTCGAATTGCTCGTGCGCAAGTTGTTCCGAACGACCCGAGTGAGCGACCGCCACCGACCGCGCGCTCAAGCCTTGTCTGATCATATTCATAAACCCAATCGTGTCAAAACCGAGATGCTCAGCGGCGGTTCGCTCGACTCGCTGTTCGGCTCTGGGGTCAGGATTGGCTGTGCGGCGCGGGCTGCCGATCCACGGTGATACGGCTGATGAGCAACCCGGATAGGATGTCATGGGTGTCGTCGTCGGCAAACACGATCACGCGACCACCTGTCGGAGATACAGCGACGTGATCCACGGTGGGAACGCGCACCTGCCCACCATCCGCCAAGTGAATCGTGAAAGGCACAAACGGCACCGCGTGAACCAGCTTTCGAATGTCAGCAGTCATATGGTGTGAAGGACGCTACTTCGCTGATGGACGGAAAGCAAGGAAGGTGCATATCGCGCCGAAGGACCAAGCTCAGGCACGCCAGGCCTGCGACTCAAAGCGACAAGATCAGCGCTCACCGGCGTTGCCTGGAGCGCCTTGTTCGGTGATGTCGTCCAGAAATATCAACCCCCGTTCTTGCCTTTGTCTGAAGCCGATGCATGCACCAAGCCGCTGATCAGTAATCCTGGCAGTACTACGACTACCCCCTCGTCATCAGAAATTACTACGCGTCCGCCGGTCGGCGGAAGGTAAATATGGTCGATAGTCGGCACGGCATACTCACGTCCGTCGGCAGTCCGGACAGTAAACGGAACAAACGGGGAAATCTCCAAGTGCTTTCGGATGTCGCCTGTCATCACTG
>CAMAWP010000484.1 GCA_945861765.1 Akkermansia muciniphila
ATTGCGCCCTTGAACGGTGGGGCGAGACTCTCTCCGAGCTGTAGTCTCCGAGCCGGAAGCCGTCGAGCCCTGACATGCTCGATCGCCAGAAAAGGTCAGGGTTCGAGGGGACTCTCACCCCACCCAGGTTCATGGGCAGAACTGCTGCGTTTCACCCGCCAAGTAGGGCATTGAGAAAAGGCAACACAGGACCCGGCCCAGTGGCGCTTTCGGATTCCAATCGTGATTACCTCGATCACGGTCGATAGGTCACCGCATTGACCACCATTTGTCCGTAGATCGGATCCTCAAAATCATGCTTGGTGTGCCCGGGCATCAGGTAAACGATCCAGCCTTTGCCTGACGGTTTGATCCAGCCGGCATGATCCTGCATGTAAGTGATCCCCGTTTTGGCATCCACATATTTAATGCCCATCAGCAAAGTGTGTGGCTCGGTAAGGAGATGGTTCAAATAGACCTCGGTCTCTGAAAGGGTGAATCCAGGAAAGTTGCCTTTGCGATCCGAGGCCTTCGCGCTGCTGTAAGCAACTTGTTTCGGGTAGGTGACTCTATTCGTCATGATGAAATGAGTCGGATTGAGCGCGACGAGATCGAAACTGACACCTTCAATCCATTTGTAGCCGCCCTGGCTAACGTCTCCCTCGGGTAAAGCGACGCCCAGGAAGGAGAACCAATGCTGGTTTCTCCGCTTGCCCGAACTGATGGAATGGTGAAGCACAACCAGTCTTCCGCCAACCTGGGTGTAATTGATAAAGGTATCCTCCGCTTTTTGTGAAAGCTCCTTATGGATGTAAACGATCACCGCTTGAAACGGCGCGAGGTCGGGCGGGAGATTGGTTTGCCAGACGAGCTTGCTGTCGATGTTCTGTTCGCTCTTTAGCTTGGCAGCCACCACTTGCATCGCTGGAAATTCGTCCGCGACAATCAACACTTCGGAGAAAGCCGTTTGAGCCATTCCAATGAGAAGACCACAGAGGAGCGCAATTTGTTTGATCATGTTCTCAATATCACGGAGCTCAATTCGACAGACCAGTAAAAACGATTTGGGATGCGCTGAGGGCGCATCTCCGAACGAGGACCGGCCAAAACTTCGTTCCTCGCAGGGAGAGACCACCCGAGACTTCGCGCGCGCAGGGCGACTCTGAACCCACCCCTACCCCTCCCAGGAGGGGAGCTTTGTCCGGTCCCTCCCAAGACGGGACCTTTGTCCGGTCCATCCTGGGAGGGGAGCTTTGTCCGGTCCCCTCCTGGGAGGGGTAGGGGTGGGTCGGTTCATGGAGAGGGAGGAAGACTCCGCAGCGCGCCTGTCCTCATTCGGAGACGCGCCCTGAGAATTGATGCTTCAATTTTGACTCTTGCAAAATAGGCTGCGCTGTTGACATCCTTTGACGGTGCCAGCGGATAAACCACATGAGCATCCCGTGCCATTCAGAACAATTTATGAAAACCCTCATCAGGTTCGCCGTCGGTCTCGTCATCGTGTCCTCTGTCGCGACTCTCAACGCGGCCGGAGCGAAACCGTTTTCTTTCCCACGCAGCACGCCGGAGTCGCAAGGCGTGTCGCCCGCTGCGGTGCTGGCGTGGGTCGAGGCGCTCGATCAGATCGATGCGATGAATAGCTTCATGCTGGTGCGGCACGGTCAGGTTATCGCCGAGGGTTGGTGGAGACCGTATGAGGCGCAGAGCCGTCATGAGTTGTATTCGCTGAGCAAGAGTTTCACTTCCACCGCCGTGGGCATGGCTGTCGCCGAAGGCAAGCTGAGCATCGACGACGAGGTGCTGAAGTTCTTCCCGGGGGAGGCGCCGGCCGAGCCGAGCGCGAATCTCAAAGGCATGCGAGTGCGCGATCTCTTGACGATGTCCGCCGGACACCAAGACGAGACGTCAACCGCCGCCGATAAGATTTCGGCGAAAGCGTTCCTGGCACATCCGGTCCCGCACAAGCCGGGCACGCATTTCAAATACAACACGCCCGCGACCTTCATGCTCTCGGCCATTGTGCAAAAGCAGACGGGCCAGACGGTATTCGATTATCTGCGACCGCGACTGTTCGAGCCGCTTGGCATCACGCAATCGGTCTGGAACACCAACTGGCAAGGGATCTCCCTCGGCGGTTACGGGCTGAGCGTCCGCACGGAAGACATCGCGCGCTTCGGGCAGCTCTACCTGCAGAAGGGCAAGTGGAATGGTCGGCAATTGATCCAGCCAGAGTGGGTGGAGTTGGCCACGTCGCGGCAGGTCTCGAACGGGAGCAATCCCAAGAGCGACTGGGACCAAGGTTACGGCTTTCAGTTCTGGCGGTCACGTCATGGCGCATATCGCGGCGATGGCGCGTTCGGCCAATATTGCCTCGTGTTGCCGGAGCAGGACGCGGTGATCGCCATCACCAGCGGCGTGAAAGACATGCAGGCGCTGTTGAATCTCATCTGGGATAAGCTCCTCCCGGCGCTGGGGCCGACGCGATTGGAGGCGGATGCCGCCAGCCAAAAGAAGCTGACCGAAAAACTCGCAGGCTTGTCGGTCCGCCCAGCCGAAGGAGCTGGATCTTCGCCGCTCGCCGCGAAAATCTTTGGCCGAAAGTTTGTGTTCCCTGCCAACGAGCAAAAGCTCGAGTCGATCACTCTGACGCCCGGCAACAGCGGCAAGGGAGTCACGGTCGCCATTCAAGCCAACGGCATCACGCACCCGGTCAACACCGGCTATCGCGAGTGGCAGAAAGGTCGCGGCTCATTTGGCACCTACATCGATCAGCCCACTGCCGCGACCAGCGCGTGGGCGATGGACGACACCCTCGTCGTGAAGCAATGCTTTCACGAGACACCGTTCTACCTCATGCGCAAGCTGCGCTTCGATGGCAATGAATTGGTCTATGAAGCCGAAACCAACGTCGGGTTCGGCACAACGAAGCAGCCGCGGCTGGTGGGACGCGCGGAATAGCTGCCTCACCGGTTGAGATGGAGATGAAGCAACTTTCTCGTATCGCAAGCCTCGGTTGCTTGCTGGCCTTCGCAACGTTTGCCGAAGGTGCGGACGCCAACTCCGCCACCCACTTGCTCCGCTCCTGGCCTCAATGGCGCGGCCCGCTGGCCGATGGAGTGGCGCCGCAGTCGAACCCGCCCGTCGATTGGAACGAAAAGAAAAACATCCGATGGAAAATTGCGCTGCCGGGAAAGGGCCACTCCTCGCCCATTGTGTTTGGCGATCGCGTGTACGTGATGACGGCGGCACCAGTCGGTGAGCCGCAAAAGCCGGTGTTCGATTCCGCGCCAGGTGTGCATGACAGCGTGCCAGTCACGCAGCGGCATCAGTACATCGTCATGGCCTTGAGCCGGAGCGACGGGCGCGTCCTGTGGAAGAAAGTCGTCCGTGAGGAATGGCCGCACGAGGGCGGGCACGAGACGGGCAGTCCGGCGTCGAGCTCTCCTACCACCGACGGCGTGATGCTTTATGCGTTCTTCGGATCACGCGGCCTTTACTGCCTCGACTTGGACGGCGCGGTGAAATGGCAGAAGGAGCTCGGTAAAATGCAGACGTTGCATGCGCACGGCGAAGGCAGCTCGCCTGTGCTGTATCGCGACACGCTGATTGTGAATTGGGATCACGAAGCCGGTTCGTCTATCTACGCTTTCAACAAACGCACTGGGCAGCAGCTTTGGAAGGTGGCGCGCGATGAAAAGACTTCCTGGTCCACGCCGCTGGTCGTTGAGCACGGAGGCAAGCCGCAGGTGATCGTCAGCGCCACGAAACGCGTCCGCAGCTACGACCTCGCGACCGGCGCGCAACTGTGGGAGTGCGCCGGTCTCACGGACAACGTCGTCTCGTCGCCGGTGCATTGGAACGGGATGATTATCGCCGGCAACAGCTATTACTCGCAGGCCATGTTGGGGATTCGCCTCGCGGGCGCGAAGGGCGACCTGACCGGCACCACGAATGTCGCGTGGACGCTTAACCGCCTCACCCCCTACGTTTCCTCGCCGCTCCTCTACGACGACACGCTCTATCACTTGCGCCACAACCAGAACATCCTGGTCCGACTCGACCCGGCGACCGGCAACCCGCGCGGTGAACCACTCCGGCTCGAGGGTATCCGCGACTTCATTTTCGCTTCGCCTGTTGGGGCGGCGGGCCGTATCTATATCACGGCGCGCGATGGCACAACCGTCGTCGTTCGACACGACTCCGAGAACGGCACACTCGCCGTCAACCACCTTGAAGATTCCTTCAGCGCCTCGCCCGCGATTGTGGATCGAGACCTTTACCTGCGCGGCGAACGGTTCCTTTACTGCATCGCGGAGAGATAACCGGATTCACTGTTCTCGATAACTCGGACATTTCACACTGTCGCCGACCA
>CAMAWP010000485.1 GCA_945861765.1 Akkermansia muciniphila
GCGGCGACCAGATTCGAGGTGGTCAACGTGATGGCCATTGTCTCGGCGCTTAGAGCTGTGGTGATGCTGTTCATGGCGGCCATTTGCTCTGGAGGCAACATGGGACCACCGCCGCGACCTCCTCTCCCACCAGCCGGGCCTCCTGGGAAGTTGGCCGGCTGGGCCGAGACGCAAGCTACGCTGACCAACCAAGCTGCGGCTGCCAGCGTGCGGAGATAATGAGAGATGCGAAGGTTGATTTTCATAAAGCAAACGGACCGTGCGCGGGTTGAGTTTGTGCTGAGAGTTTGAGGAGTGTGTGAGTGTTTAGGCGAGAGCGTCCTTGGCGGAGCGAACGCATTTCGCAAGTTCGGCCATCACGGTCGATCCCTGCGGCGGGTTGTATTCGAATTCAATCGTTGCTGGAAATGTGTCATGTTGCTTCTTCATGAGTTGAAGGACCTCCTTAACCGGCGTGTCCCCTTGGCCCCAGGGCGTATTGTCCCCGTTATTAAACTCCCGATCCTTAAGATGCATGCTCGTAATCCGGGCATGGTTTTTCTCGATGAACGGTATCGGACTCTGGCTGGTCCCAGCCACGTAATGGCCAATGTCGATGTTGGCTCCGTTGTACGGTGATTGACTAAAGGCTTCACTCCAGAACGTGAGATGAGCCTGGGCGTGGGCGTGATAACCCGCCCATAGTTTGCGTTTGGCGGCATACTCGCCAATCCTGGCGTAGAACATAACGTTTCCGTTTCTTTGAATGGTCAAGCGCTGTTGTTTTTCGCAAGTAGGCAATGCTTGAGGTGAACTGCCTAGACCTATCGACGTCGGAGACCAGTAGCAGCGTGGCCATGGCCGCATGCGTTCGTAACTGCGCTAGCCCCAACTAAGCCACTCAAACCGCAAAGCACTGTTTTCATGGTTGGCGGTCGTTCAAGAGGTCTCCTGTTTTCAGCGGTTTTGAATAGGTTTAAAGATTCGATGACTCGGCGATCGATTACATCAGGAAACTGGGATTCGGTTGAGGGAGCTTTCTATTGTTGAGCGCAGGGGTGGTCAATTGAATTCATTCGAATATCAACTGGAGCCTGGCCAACGCGGCGGACGATCAAGCGCGCCGCAAGAATCCCAGGACCAAGTGCAACACCGGCCGCTTCCAAAAACAATTCCGATCCGCGCGCGGTGGGCGCGAGCGAATCGAGGCACTCATTTTCTCCAAATACCCCAATCTCCTGGATTTACAAAACTGAAAGGACGCGCCCTGTGGTTTTTCGCGCCCGAAAAAATACTGCTGGCGCTACCCGTAGGCTTTTGTATCGTAGCCACCACTCTTTTAACTAAAGCTAACAAATGGAACCTAAAGCGGATATCGCACTAATTGGCCTGGCCGTCATGGGACAGAATCTCGTCCTGAACATGAACGATCATGGATTCACCGTCGTCGTCTATAATCGCACCGTGTCCAAGGTGGATGATTTCCTCAACAAGGAAGCCAAAGGCACCAACGTCCTTGGAGCCCACTCCATCCAGGAGATGGTTGCTCAGCTCAAACGTCCCCGTCGCGTCATGATGCTGGTCAAGGCCGGGAGTGCTGTGGATGAATTTATCGATCAACTCATTCCGTATCTCGAACCGGGCGATATTATCATCGACGGCGGCAACTCGCTCTATGATGACACCACTCGACGGACCAAGCATCTGGAATCCAAGGGACTGTTGTTCATTGGCACAGGTGTCTCCGGTGGCGAAGAAGGCGCCCGCCGCGGTCCCTCCATCATGCCGGGAGGCTCCCGTGCCGCATGGCCTCACGTGAAGGACATTTTTCAGAAGATCGCCGCCAAGGTCGAAGACGGCTCGCCCTGCTGCGATTGGGTTGGCGAGAACGGCGCTGGCCACTACGTGAAAATGGTTCACAACGGAATTGAATACGGAGATATGCAATTGATCTGTGAAGCGTATCAATTGATGAGAGACGGCCTCGGCATGACGGCGGATGAAATGCATCACGTCTTCGCCGATTGGAACAAAGGGGACCTCGACTCGTTCCTTGTTGAAATCACTGCCAACATTCTGGCGAAAAAGGACGATGACGGCCAACCTCTGGTTGACAAAATCCTCGACACCGCCGGTCAAAAGGGAACTGGCAAATGGACGGTCATTTCCTCGCAGGACCTCGGCATTCCGATCACTCTGATGGCGGAGGCGGTTTATTCGCGTTGCGTGTCAGCGCTGAAAGATGAGCGTGTCACCGCCTCGAAAAAACTTCGCGGACCGAAGCCCAAGATTTCGACGGATCGCGCCAAGTTCGTCGAGGACATTCGCCGCGCGCTTTACGCGTCGAAGATCATCTCCTATGCGCAAGGCTACATGCTCATGCGGGCGGCCGCCAAGGAGTACAACTGGAACTTGAACTACGGCGGTATCGCGCTGATGTGGCGTGGTGGTTGCATCATTCGCAGCCGTTTTCTGGGGATGATCAAAGAGGCCTTTGACAGATCTCCCAAGCTGACGAACTTACTGCTCGATAAATTCTTCCGAAAAGCGATCAAGGATTGCCAGCGCTCCTGGCGCAACGTCATCGCTACAGCGGCAAAGAAGGGGATCCCAACTCCTGCTTTCGCCACCGCGTTGAATTTTTACGATGCGTACAGGACCGAGCGATTGCCTGCTAATCTACTGCAAGCGCAACGGGATTACTTCGGTGCCCACACCTACGAGCGACTCGACAAACCGCGCGGCCAATTCTTTCACACGAACTGGACGGGCCGGGGCGGCGATGTCTCCTCGACAACTTATAACGCGTGACGAACATCAAATCGTCGCGTCATTTTTTTGACGCTGGAATGAAATGATCGAAAAGGTTGAAGCGCGCCAGCAAACAAGCACTGTTGCCGTACCGAGCCTTCGTGGCTGCCGGGCGGCGCAGTGCGCTTAAGATCTCCTCGTGATTTAATCCACCTTAAAGAAAACCAGACTATGTCCGATCCCGCGCAGGTGCTCCATGACTTCAAACCAACCAAGGAATTCTTCATCGGCATTGATTCCGACGGTTGCATCTTTGATTCGATGGAGATCAAACACAAAGAATGCTTCACGCCGATGTTCATTAAGCATTTCGATTTGCAGGCGGTTAGCAAATACGCGCGCGAGGTCTGGGAATTCGTCAACTTGTACTCCAAGACCCGAGGTGCAAACCGCTTCCCTGCCCTGTCCTACTCCCTCAATTTTCTGCGCGAGCGCCCTCCGACCATTGCCCGAAAAGTAAAGGTGCCGGATACGCATGCGCTTGATGAATGGGTCATGCGCGAAACGAAATTGGGCAATGCCACGCTCGCTGCCGAGGTAAACCGAGGCAATCAAGGACTGGCTCAGGTCAAAGCATGGTCGGATGCTGTCAACGCCGCCGTCGAGGACATTGTCAAAGGTGTTCCTCCTTTTCCGCTGGTTTGCGAATGCTTGGAAAAAATCAATCGAACAGCCGATGCGATGTGCATCTCTCAAACTCCGGCCGAGGCGTTGAAGCGCGAGTGGAGCGAGCATTGCATCGACAAATTTGTAACGATCATCGCGGGCCAGGAGATGGGAACGAAGTCGGAGCATATCAAGTTTGCGGCTTCGGGAAAATATCCGGCCGATAAAATCCTGATGATCGGAGACGCTCCAGGAGATTTTAAAGCCGCGAAAAGCAACGGGGCTTTGTTTTATCCAATTACCCCAGGGCGCGAGGAGTTTTCCTGGCGTCGGCTGCACGACGAATCGTTGCAGCGATTCTTTTCCGGCACTTACGCAGGGGCCTATGAGGCAGCGCTGGTTAAAGAGTTCGATGCTTCTCTTCCAGAGAAGCCGAGTTGGTAACACCAAACCAACCGGCCTTGGAATCAAGGGCGCTGGAGTTTTGAAATTTCTGAGTGTCATCGCCTTGGAAACCTCAACCGTTCCTTCGGGACTTGGACTTTCCACCACGCAACCCCACCCTTGAAAGGGTGGGCTATTCTCAAATCTCCCATCCGGGAGAGGGCTGTCGAAAGCCTCCTCGGTAACAACTGCACACGGCCAGAAAATGTCCAAACGCGATCGCCCTTGGAACGACGCCTTGGTTGGAAGTGATCGAGACAGGACTATTTGCACCAGGCGAGCTTTGTTCTGGAAGTAAGCTCCGCTCCGGTCGGCGCCGCAGCTCAGTAAAATTCGGCCTGTAACCTTCACCTTCCGCTTTCAGTCATTACCACGGAGAACTAGTTTACTTTTCAGATAGGCCGGTGTAAGAAATGACATCCGCAGCGGAGCCAAAGCCATGACACAAACAAATCTTAAGGCTGAACTGG
>CAMAWP010000486.1 GCA_945861765.1 Akkermansia muciniphila
CTCCAATCATGGAGGCGCTCGATGAACTCTTTAAACAACTTGGATGGCTATGAAAACACTTGAAATCCACACAGCTCTAGCTGAAGGCAAGATCACCGCTGACCAGGCCGTGCAGGCTCTGGTGGATCTCGGCGCTGATCCGCAGGATGCGCGGTTCAGGATCGACCTCCAAACGGGCAAGGTGAAAGGTGACGTGATTGGACTGGATCAGGCAACAGGCAGGATAGACGGATGAAATGATCTCTCGCGACGGCTGCGACGGCTGCGACGGAAAAGGAAGGCCCCACGTCGCTGCCGTCGCGAGACTCTCCATTGATGAAAAAGTCCGGGCATGATCCGAATCAGATCGCGTTCTGCTGTTATCCCCACCCGCGTGGGGAGGTCCTATGAAATGGTGTCTCGCGACGGGAGCGACGGCAGCGACGTGGAGTCTTTGTTTTCCGTCGCTGCCGTGGCTGCCGTCGCGAGACTCTCTAACGATGAAATAGATTGCGGTCTTACGGCCACACTCCAAGTCGTTTCAGTTGGCCTGTGACCTTTCCTTCCCAATCGCGATTGGCAGAAGGACTGGCAGGACTTGGGTGCAAGATGCGCCCGATTCTCACACGACCACTTGGCAGAACTCCTCGGGCTCGCTGCTCGGCAAAGCACCCAATCCCTATGACCCACTCCGGTTGGAGGATACTTATCACTCGACACAAGTGCGCATCGCAGGCCGTGAAGACAGCGGCGCTTTCTGACAACGGGAGCTTGTCCGGTGTGCGGTTGCGACCGCTCGCTTCAAAGAAGGCCAAAGGACAATAGTTGAGGACAAAATGCCCGGTGAAGAAATCTTCCACGGAGCCAAAACGAGCGCGAAAAAGATTCCAGAGCCGGCGTCCACTCACCTCCGATCGCGGACAATCAAAACCCAAAACCGGACGCTTCGGATGTTCCCGCGGAGGCTTGGCAACTGGCCCTTCAATTTTCAGCCAATCGCGGATGATCGTGATTTCGCCAAAAGGCACACCCGTTTGCACCATGCCGAACGGCCCGGGATTCATGCCTAGGAACACGATGCGCTTGCGGCTGTTCCCATACGTTCGCAAATAGAGCTCGTGTGTGCTCCAGGCGTAATCCAAGGGGTTATAGAAATGCGTTACCGGCAGTCCGAACCCCAACGAGCCCACGGCGGCGGAAAGAGTCTTGGCCGCTTTCACCAGATTGTCTGCGATGGATTTCAAGCGGACGTTTTGCCAGTATTTCGATGTCGCAGTTTCATGTTACACCGGCAACTGCCTCCCGGCGAGCACGCATCTCGATGAACTATTTGCTTGGCATTTTTATTCGAGGGCCCTATTTGGTCTGAAGCTCTTTGAAAACCGATGGATCATTTTCCATCAACCATCACTGCTAAGTGTCAGGGAACCCCGTGAAAATCGGGGACGGTTGCGCCACTGTAACGGGATACAAACTTCCAGAGCCACTGGTCATTAAGAACTGGGAAGGCGGGAGTAAGGATGAAGCCCGGAGTCAGGATACCGATTTAGCAGTGCTCGTCGTGGTTTCGTCCTGCCGACGCAGGGCGGGATCAACTTCTCCGTCAAAGAGAAGGATGAGGCCAGGCCATCCCGCTTGGGCGGGATGGAATTCGCTGAATGCCTTCATTCCCCGTTTTGCCGGAGTCTGAAGGTTTTTGTTTTTGAGCTGCCGAGCAGCGGTCTCATTGACGCAACCTCAGGCTTCGCGCTGGTCTCTCAATCGTCAACCCTCCCGCAGCAATGCGGAGCAATTGAAAGATCAGCCGTATGCACAAGTCTTGTTTGATCGGATTGGCCCTGGCCAATCTCATGTCCCTTGCAACCATTCACGCCGCCGGTTTTGCCGATGCGGTGATTTCTTACAATCCAGGAACTGGGTTCGCGAAAGAGTTTGGCAGTGGCCTCGGCTACACCAACACCACAGCAGTCCTCGGTGAACCGTCACGAATCACGCCCGGCCAGTTCGGCGGTCCGGTCGATCCTTTTAATCCTCCTTACCTGAGAGAACAAATACTCTCGATCGGAGCCGGCGGCTCGCTCACAGTGCGGTTCGACCAGCCCATTTTCAATAATGCCGCGCATCCGTTCGGAGTGGATTTCATCGTCTTTGGCAATGCCGGCTTCTCGATTACGAATGCCAACTTCTCCGGCGGCGGCATCACCGACGGCTCTCTGTTCGGAGCCAATTCCGGTGCCACGCGTGTGTCGGTCAGTCGGGACAACATAACCTTTTTCGAATTGAACCGTGCTCTGACGCCAACGATCGATGGTTTTTTTCCAACGGACGGATTCGGCAATTTCAATGTGCCGGCAAATCCAGGTCTATCCGCGCCGAGCTTCGCCGGTTTGGATTTGACGGGCATTCGCAGGCTTTATGCTGGTTCAGGCGGCGGGACCGGCTTTGACATCGACTGGGCCCAGTCGAGCACCGGCCAATCCGTTCACTTGGACAGCATTCGTTTCGTCCGCGTGGAGGTGCTTAGTGGCTCCGCCGAAATCGAGGCCTTCTCGGTGGTGTCAGAAGCGGCCGTTCAAGAGAACTTTGTCGGTGATCCCGCCGCGCGCGGTTGGATGACCTTTGGGGACCCGGCGTTGTTCCGATGGAATCCGACCAATCAGAATCTCGAAGTAACCTGGGATTCCGCGAAGTCGAACAGTTTTTTCGCGCACCCGCTCGGCACGATGCTCGCTAAGGACGACAGCTTCAGCCTTGCCTTTGACCTGAAGCTGGATCAGATCGCAATCGGAACAAAACCAGATCAACCCTTCTCGTTTCAATTGGCTGTTGGGCTATTAAATTGGCGCGATGCGACCAATCAGAACTTCATTCGCGGGACAGGATCCCAGTCGCCGAACCTGGTTGAATTTAACTATTTCCCCGATTCTGGATTCGGCGCGACGATTTCGCCGATTGTGGTTTCGAGCAACAACCAATTCATCCCCAGCTTCAGCTTTCCAGTGGAGCTGACGACCGGCGATCTCTTCCATGTCAACCTAAGTTACACGGCGGCCAACCAAACGCTCACCACCCGAATGACCCGGAACCAAGCAGCGTTCGGTCCGATCAAGGAAGTGAAACTCCCGGCGAGCTTCACAGACTTTCGGGTCGATACGATGGCGGTCGTAAGTTACAGCGACGCGAAAGCGGACGGCTCATTGCGCGCGCGCGGTGTTGTCGATAACATTTCCGTTCAGTTGCCTGGCTCGCCCGTCAGCGGGTTGATCAGCCAGATCGTGAAAGATCGCTGGCAGATGGAGTTCATCAGCCGGACCAATTGGGTTTACACATTGGAACGAACCTCAGACCTCAAGGATTGGAGGGCAGCTTCAGCCCCTCTGGCTGGCAAAGGCGCGCGGCAGACTCTCCAGGACGAGGCGCTTGCCAGCGGCCGCTCTCAATCGTTCTACCGCGTTCGCGCCGACCGCCAATGAAAAAGCCGAGCGCTCTTGTGGTAATCCGCCAACTCTGCACTCGATCCCGCTCCGCGATCGTGCGGAGTCGGCGGAGCGCAGGCTTGCAACCTGCCGGAACGCCGATTTGTGATCCGCCAAGCGTCCGCAGATTCCAACGACCCCGAACCATCCGACATCCGCGGCATACCATTCGGTGGGACGGCCGAGCGCACGGCAAAGTTTTTGGCACGTTGTCGTCCTCTCTTTCTTGTCCGGCGTTCGCCTTCACCCTGGTCGAACTTCTAGTCGTGCTGGCGGTCATTGCCATTCTCTCCGCTTTATTCCTTCCCGCGTTGATCCGGAGCAAGACCTCCGCTCAACGCATCGCCTGCGGTGGCAACTTGCGCCAACTCGGATTAGCGGTGCAAATGTATTGGGACGACAATTCCGGCAATGCCTTCCCATGGCGCGGAGCGGCCACGAACGGCGGACAAATTTATTGGTTTGGCTGGCTGCAGAATGGGACCGAAGGAAACCGAATCTTTGATCGGACGCTCGGCGCTCTCTACCCTTATTTAGGAGGGCGAGGCGTCGAGGTGTGTTCCTCTCTGAATTACATTCACCCGCAGTTCAAGTTGAAAGCCACGGGCGCTGCTTACGGCTATGCTTACAATATTTTATTGTCGGCGGCGGCGGACGAGCCACCGATCAACGCGCATAAAATTCAACGTTCCTCCGAAACGGTCTTCCTGGCGGATGCGGCTCAAGTGAACACGTTCCAAGCTCCAGCAACGCCACAAAATCCGATGCTGGAAGAGTTCTATTATCTCAGCACGAACGAAACGACCGTTCACTTCCGACACGGAAAA
>CAMAWP010000487.1 GCA_945861765.1 Akkermansia muciniphila
CAGGTGACGATGGTGTCCGAGTAAGGCCGGCAGAAATCGACGAGGGCCTCCCGCTCGGTGGGCAGCGGCTTGCGTTTGAACTGCTTCTCAAAGTCGGCGAGTACCTTCTCCAGTTCCTTCGCGTCCGGTTCACCCGAGGGGACGTAGTGGAAAAGGTAGACGCGGCCATCGGCGTAGACCGGCGAGCCCGAGCCGCCGCATACCGTTCCGACCGCGGCACGCCAGCTATAGCGACCGTCAACACCCGTGCCCCAACCGGATAAGGTCGGTTGCTCCGCACGCCACACGGGTCGGGCTTTGGACAGGTCATCGATGAGCGTTGCCGAGGAATCGACGCGGTTGGCGCCGTGCGGTCCGTGGTAGCTCGGCCAATCCTCGCCCGGCGCGAACGATTGGGAAGCTCGGATCGACTTCTCGTCGGTCAGCAGCCCGCTGAGCGAACCGCTGGATTTCTTGGCGCCGGCGATTTCACTGGTCCATGTGCCGGCGAAGCCATCCTTGGACCTCTTGGCGTCGATGGTCATGGTGACTTGAGCCAGAAGCTGCATCGGCCCCCAAATGCTGACTTGCCGCAGGATGATCTTGCCCTTCAGCGAATCGTCGGCAACGGCCAAATCGTGCGTATCGATCAGCACACGGTAGGCGCCGGTCTTTTTTACTCCACCGGGAACCGTCCCGCCCACGAACCAGACCGTCGTGGACTTGCCGGCGCGCAACCCGACAAAAGCGTTCGCTGCTTCCGCGCCGTCGAACGCGAGCCAAAGATGCTGGTACTCTCCGACCGCTGGTCGATAAATTTCCGGCTTGCCCGGAGTCGACGGTGCGTCAGCTCCGGCAGCGGTTACCACAAGAGCGAGAAGAGCCAGAACAGAGGGGAACGAAAAAGCTCGGTTCATCATCGTTACTCCAAATTCAGCGCCTGCGACGAATGGGGGCCTGCACGGTTCATTCGGCAACAACAATAGTGTGTGGCCGCGAAGTACGCAGGGGCTGTCCTATCTCCTGCACGGTTACGAACAACGCGTGAACGCCGGACTTGAGCGAAACCTCGAAGGTCCAGGGAGCCTCGGTACGTTCCGCCAATCGCTGGTGCGCGTCCCAAAGCTCGACCTTGGCGGGTTTCAGTTTGGCAGCGATCGTGACCTTCACTGCAACCGGCTTCGCGACGGCGTGGGCGACGAATTTCTGTCCGTCGCCCAAGCCCGCGGGTTCGTTGATGACGATGTCCTTGGTGCCGGCGACGAATGCTTGCCACACCGCGGCGGTTCGCTGTGATGGAAGCCAGCACGCTTGATCTCGGTCTCCCTTGAAGTCCTTCCAGTGTTGAATCGTGGGCCGTCGGCCATCTTTGCCCCAGGACATGGGATCGCCAATCCAGCCTTCTTCCAAAGGGATTTCGTTCAGCGCAACGGGCTTTAAGGCGGCCGAGTCCTTCGGCAGGCGGCGGGAAATCACGTCATCGAGGAAAGCGAAGGACAAATTGTTCGCCTGACCAAATTCATGCTTTCTCCCCCACTGCACCGCGATGCCGTAGCGGGCATTTTGCTTTCGCTCCAGGGGAAGCCGCGTCAGCAGTTTCGACATCTGTGAACCGTCCTTCTCGCCAAACACTGTCAGCACGGGAATGCGCCGCGTTGCATCCGAACTCGGGCCAACCTCCAGGCAAACCGGAACGCTGGCGATGGTTCGCTCGGGCATCAGCTCGGCAAGCTGCATGCTCATGCCGCCGCCGCGTGACATGCCGGTGAAACACAACGGCATATGCGCGATTTCCGGATGGCCGGTCTTCTTGGCCAAATCGACGAGCGCGGTTTTGAGCAGGCCAAACTCGTCCTTTTTGACGGCGTCAAAATCGGTCTGCAAGTAAGCGAACTGCCAGTGTTTGCACATTGCCTGCCAGTGGCCGCTGACGGCGTCCCCCTTGGAGAACGGATTGCACATCGCCCCGCGGACGGTCTTCACGTCGGGAGGAATCCAGACGCTGAAATAGACCTTGTCGCGCGCCCCGCCCAGAACCGGATCGCGCGACCGCGGCGTTTTTAGCGGGTACTCGACGCGAGCGCTATCCGTGTCCCCCGCATGGACATTGCTGGCAACGAAGCCGACCAACAAGACTACAACGATTCGCGTCATCATGGTGTTATTCCTATTTGGCACGCGGCTCGAAACGGACCTGGTGCAAGCGATATTGGCCCGCGCCGGTGATGTACAGGGTGCGTTCGTCGCCCGACAGTGCCAGACTTGCGATGTTGCCCGGCACGCCGAGGATCATGGCACAGACTTCCTTGCCGTCAGGCCGAACCACTGCAACAGCCGCTCCCGATGTATGCGATTCTGCGCCGCCGAGGTAGAAGTTCCCGGCCCGATCGATCGTCAACCCCTGCACCCGGCCGATCCAGCCCAGCAGCGTTTCGTCCCCGTCCTTCGGCGCCGGCAGGCCGTCGAGCTTGGGTTTCAAGTCCTTGATGAAAAAGAACGGCTTGCCCTCGCCGAGCGTTCCATCCTTGGCGACCGAAAAACGCCAGACCGCACGGCTGCCCTTATCCGGCAACTTGGACGTCACGTACAGCCAGTCCTGCTGGGGAGACAGGGCAATGCCAAAGGTGTGCCCGATACGCGGCTTGTGAATCGTCACCTTGCCATCGGGCGTGCGCGAGCGGGTGCCGCCGTCGGGAAAGCCGGACCAGTAGATCGTGCCGTTCTTGTGGACCGCGAGGAAATGAGGCGTGCCAGCGTCGGTCCCCTCGACCAGCACGTCCAGTTTGTCGGCAGCGCTGAGGCGGACGATGTGATGCACGTCGATTTTTTCCGACACCAGCACTTTGCCGAGCGGATCAAACGCGACGCCGAACGGCTGCGTCATCTTGCGCAACGTTTCGAACTTGCCGTCCGGGCGCAGGACGACGAGCCGTTTTTCCTTGCGATCCGCGATGACGAGGCCCGCGTCGCTCCAGGCCAGACCCGATGCGAGAAGAGGCGGACTTCCGGGAACCTCGTGGGCACGATAGATCCCTCGTGGCGTGTCGTCCGCACGTCCACTGATGCACGATAAGAAAAGACAAATCAAGGTGAAGACGAATCGCATGGATCCCACCTTAGGTGGCGTGTATTTTGGGAACGGGAGATTACTTCTTGGAATCGATTTTTTTGATGCGAATGTTGCGAAATTCCAGCTCGCCGCCTTCGCCCTGCAAGCCGATGAATCCCTTCGCCATCTTGAGGTCATCTGAGGTGCAGACGAGTTCGTTGTTGAGTTTCACCTCACAACGGGTTCCGATCTCGAAGCTATTCCATTCTTTGGGCGCCTTGAGAAGTTGCTCGGCCTTCTTGGCGTCGCGGACACTTTTCGCTCCGAAGAGATGAGCGACGCGAGCGCTGTTCTCGCATTGCACTTCATAACGCTTGTCGGGCCAGTTTTTCCCCTCTTTGCTTGCCCGAATGAAGATGCCGCTGTCCTGCTTCGGCTTCATCCAGCGGACTTCCAGACGCAGCACGAAGTCGCTGTATTCTTCTTCGGAGCGAAGCCAGCCGGAGCCGCCCCTCAGCTTGATGACTTCGTCCTCGGCCGTGAACTTGGCCTTGTTCATCACGTTCCAACCGGCAAGAGTCTTGCCGTCAAACAGCGATTGAAATCCGTCCTCCGCTTTCGGTTGAGCGGCGACGCGATCCGATGGCAACAAGGCAGCAACGGCGATACCCAGAAGCAACGCGCGGAAATTCATGTCATCTCCCTTTTACGTAACGGTGGTGCTTTGGAGGTGTTCAAGAAGACTCTCTTCACGAGGCGGCGTCCGGCTCGTGAAGAGAGCATTGGAAGGGCTAGGCCAACACTTCCGCGATCGGCCCCGCGCTTTCCTTGAAGGAGCGCACCGGGCAGCCGAGTTGCTGGAGGATGGTCAGGTAAAGGTCCGACATCGGCTTACGTCCTCCGGGGAAGCGAAGGTGCTGGCCGTGCCGGAAGCCCAGCCGGCCGCCGCCGGCGAGAATAATCGGGAAGCTGCCGCCGGAATGGCTGCTGATCTGCGCGCCGCCGAAGAGCAGGACGGTATGATCGAACAACGTGCCTTCGCTGGCGCGAATGTCCTTCAAACGTTCGATCAGGCGAGCGAAACAGGCACAGAGCATTTCATCACGCGCCTGGAGGACACGGTAATCCGCTGAATCAACCGCTCCCGAGCCCTTGTGATGCACATCGTGGGCGCCGCGGACCGGAGCGCCCGCCGCCATGGCCCATGTGCGGTATTCGTCGTAGTTCGGGCCACCTTCGCCGCCGAGGC
>CAMAWP010000488.1 GCA_945861765.1 Akkermansia muciniphila
GGAGCCGAATGCCGTCTGGTGGTCGCGCGGGACCGGGACTTAACGGTGTTGGAGAAACCGTTTGGCATTTCTATTCTGACGCCGCGCGCCTTTCTGGCCAGTTTGTCCAGAGCCGAACGGCGGCGGTTGGCTTGAAAACTCCAGGTGGCATGAATGGAGAGCACAGTCATTCATAGCGCTGAACAATCCAGTTCTCATGCGCGGCCTTGATGGCTCCGGCGAATTCACCAAGTATCCCTCGAACTACCGCATGATGGTGCTGGATGAGCGCCACGCCCTCGCGATCGCCGAGCGCCTGCTTCAATTTGGTGGATCCGACAATGTCCGTGAACAGAAGCGTGACCAGCCCGGTCCGGTACTTGTGCCGGAATTGCTCCACTTGAGCACGGTGGTCCAGTGCTATTTTCAGGTCCATGAGTGCGTGGCATGATAGCGGACGCCTTCATTGGGAGAAGGATAAAGGAGAACTCAACGTGAGGCTGAAAAGAGGTCGCCCATTAGCGTGCCCCTTTTTTTTCACGCGAAAGGGTTCTTCAGCAGAATCTTTATGTGGGTGCGAGCCCTTTTCGCCTTACAACGCCGGGTTTGACAAGTTTGCCGCTTCATCGAAGAATCCGCCATGCACATTTCATTAACCAAAGACCTCGAGAAATTCGTCGCCGGCAAAGTCCGAGCTGGCGGGTATTCCAACGCGAGTGAAGTGGTGCGCGAGGCCCTCCGCGAGTTGCGGTCCAAGGAAGACCCCGCTGAAATCGACTCACGCGAACTGGCCGAATTGCTTCTGCCCGCCGTTCGGAGTCCGCACCGGCCGCTAACCCAAAAGCATTTCGACCAAATTCGACAGCGCGCGCTGCGTGAACCCGTCCGCCGGTGAGCCTGTTTCTCGAGCGGTCGGATTACTTTTGGGCGGACTTGGAGAAGCGAGTGGATTGGTACCGCGATCACGCCAGCTCCGAGGTGGCCGAACGTTTCGTCGATGCGGTCCAAGCCACGCTGGAAATTCTGGTCCAAACACCGACCATGGGAAGGGACCGATTCGCGGAGTGGCCGGAACTGGCCGGCCTTCGTTCCTATCGCGTGCATCAGCCCTTCCATCGGTTTCTGATTTTCTATCGTTTCGACGGTGAAAACCTTTTGGCGGAGCGGCTGATTCACGGTGCCCGTGACTTGCCGCGCCGATTGCGCGAATCGCCCTATCAGGAAAGTGAGGAGTAGCAGCCGGTAACGAGGCTCTGGCTGAAAATCGGAAATCAGAGCGAGTGTTCTTACGTCTGCTCGCTACGGAGTTTTGGCGGCCTGCGCCTTCTCCGCCGCGGCGATTTCCTCCCAGGACGGCACGCGCCAGGCCTGCCACGGCGGGCCGGCGAGGATCACGTCCCCGTCTGCACTCCATCTGGCCGCGTTCAGAAGTGAGCCGGTGCCGCCCAACGTCAGCAGTTCCTGCCGGGTGCCGACATCCCAGAGCTTGACGACTTCCCGCCCGCCCGACGCGGAAATCAACCGTCGTCCATCCGCCGAGAACGCGATGCCCCTGGCCGCGCCTAGGTGGCCGTGGAGGGGGGGTCCGATCAACTCACCCTTGGCGGGATCAAACAGCCGCACCTGACCACCTTCGTCGGACGAAGCCACCAGTGCGCCAGCGGGCGAAACCGCCAGCGACCGGGGCAATTCGCTCCCGGGAACACGCCGGGGTGGCCGGTCGGGGTGGGTCAAATCGTAGAATCGGATTTCATGGCCGTTGCCCTGCTTTATGGGCACGACCAGCACCCGCCCGCCCGCGGCAAAGGCTGCATCATCGACGCGCTCGCCGATGGATGCCACGATCTGCCCCGTTTCGATGTTCCAGACGCGCAGGGAATCACCTCTCCCGGTCACGGCCGCGAGGTGATTTCCATCCTCACTGAAACGGAAGGGAACCAGCCCCGGAACATCGCTCCTCAGTTCAATCCGACGGCCAGGTGCCGCGAGGCTCGCCAGGTAAACCGAGTTTGATGAAGTCCCTTCGGTCCACGCCAGAAGCTGGTGCATGGCGTTGTAGGCGAACCCGGTGGGGCGCGTGCCGGAATCCAGCGTGATGGCTCCGCGTTGGATGAACTCCGCACCGCGCAGCTCGCGGACGAGGATCTGGTTGGTTCCGTTCCAGTGGCAAAGAATGTTGGTGCCAAACCAACCCAGAACATTGGTGGAGGATCCGATCTCAGGCAACGACGTCGGAGGGGAGTCACGCTTGAGATCGACCAGTTCTGGCGGCTGGCCCGGCGGCAGCAACAACAAACGTGAGTGGTCCATCGGCAGGACCTGATCGACCCCGAGGTCTTCTGGCAGACGGCGGGGTCCATCCGTGGCGCTTTTGTCATCCGCTTTCCACAACATGAGGTTCCCGTCCTTGCCCGCGCTCGCGACGAGTTGTGCGGTCTCCGAGATCGCGACGGCCTGAACGTCGTCGGTGTGGCCGCGCAGCACCTGTGTTTCGGTCCAGTTGCTCGTATCCCAGAAGCGGATGGATTGATCGCCCGCCGCGGAGATCAAACGTCGTCCGTCCGAGGTAAACGCCAGCTTGAACACCGAAGCGGTGTGTCCTTCGAGTTGGCGGAGTGGCTGGCCGGTCGCGGCATCCCAGACGCGGATGGTGGGATCTTCAAATCCCGAGCCCGAGGCCAGCACCCGCCCGTCGGGCGAGATGGCCAGCGTGGTCAGTCCGGCGTCCCGTTCGCGTTGGGTCTGCCAGCGTTCCTGGCGCGTGGCGAGGTCGATGCACTGGATGCTGTAGCGGTTGTTCAAACGGTCAGAACGTGCCAGATACAGACGCCGGTTGTCGGGGGAGAGTTGGGCGGCTCCATTCATACGGCTAGCACTGAAGACGGTCAGATGGCGGCTTTCGATCTGGAAGGAGGACACATTCACCACCCAGACTTGGTCGCCGAGTTGGTCGCCGAGGTCGGTGGTTGATCCACCGTAGATTTTGGCGGATGGAATTCCGGCGTAGATGACCAGCCTTGAACCATCTTGCGAGAACTCCAGGTCACGGACCTCCCATGCACCTTGGTCGGGTGCCCGCCAGAGGATCGATTCCCGGCCGGAGTCGAGGTCATACAGTGCGACCACCTTGGGTTCGGAGTGGCCGCCAGAAGATTGCGAACCGGAGAAAAGGCCACTCGTCCCACGTAGGGAAAAGGATTCTCGCGGTCCGTCAAAGCCCGAACCCATCGTCGGCCGGGGACATCCCACAAGTCCACGTGTCCGTCATACCAACCCACGGCCAGCCGCGTGCCATCCGGGGAAAAGCTGACGGAGAATCCGCGCGTGGGCCGGTTGGTAAGCGTGACGAGCGCGCTGCTGCGGGTCAGTTGCCAGAGATAACGCCACTCCCAGCCGCGCAAATCGGTAGTCAGTGATCGGTGGTCAGTAGTCAGTGGGGCGAAACTCCGTGTGTCATTGCCGATCACTGACAACTGATTACTGATCTCTGTCAGTCCGGGCCGATGCCGGTCCAGCAACCGGCGCGCTCTGCCGAGATTGTTCAGCTTCAGCGCTTGCTGGGCGAGATTCATGTCCGACGCGTAGAGCAACCGCCGTGCATGCTGCTGGTTCTCGGAGGCTTTCCGCGCCTGTGCGTCGGCACGGCCAGCTTGCTTCAAGGCGTACAACGCCAGCAGCGTGACGCCCGCGACGATGACCACCGCGAAGCTGGCCGTGCGGACAATGCCGCGCCGGTACGCCGCCCTTTCCCGCTGCACCAACTCCGCTTGCCGTTGCTCCAAGGCCGCCCGGCGCTGCGGCAACGCACGAAGGTTCTCCGCCAATTGGCCCGCACCCGCAAAACGGTCCTGAGGATTGCCCGCGAAACAATGCTTCAGATCGTCGCGCAAAAGCGGGTCGGAAATGTTCTCAGCCCAGTCCGTCGTCAGCGGGCGCGTGAAATCGCCGACGAGCAACTGGTACAGCACCACACCGAGCGAATAGATATCCGACCGCGTCGAGGCTGATTTGCCGGCCAAAAGCTCCGGCGCCATATACATCTGCGAACCCGTCTGCGAGGACGAAGACTCCGCCACGATCGTTTGCGTGAAGCCGACATTCGTGACGCCGGCCAGCGCTTCCGCCGACACCACCTGGCCGATGCCGAAGTCGGTCAGCTTGACCTGAACAGGTAGCTGCGCCTGTGAAGGCGCGGGCTGATCGCTCGTAGTCCCGGCTTCAGCCGGTCCGGTCCTTTCAGATTCCTTTCGCCCGGATGTATCGAACGCCCGACCGCC
>CAMAWP010000489.1 GCA_945861765.1 Akkermansia muciniphila
TCCGCCGGTGCCGTCGAGGACGCGGCGGTGGAGCTTTCCCGAAGACTCATCCTCCTTCATGCGGCGGCCACAAAAAAGAAAGACCGGGCCGAAGCCCGGTCTCTGATTTGAATCTGAGTCTAAAGACTCGGAATGTCTCTATTGCTTCGCTCGAAAGAACTTGGCCGAACCAGCGGTTGGCGAAATGTACGGGCTAGTCGCTCCCGCCACATCCGCATACGGACCGGCGACTGTGTCGGCGGACTGCAGAGTTCCGGTGTAGGTCAAGGTGAGGCCGGTGGCAGTCTTCGCGACCGCCATTGTGGGCCGACCGGCCGGTGCCGTTACAATAACGGACGTCAACTGAGTACCCGCCTTGCCAGCCGTGTAAACCTGGCTGATTTCGGAAGGGCTAATGACTCGATTCCACAACCCGAAATCGTCCATCTGGCCGCTCAGAAGGTTTGGATTGGTCGCGTCGATCCCTAGAACGGGAGGAGTCTGGTCATCGATGTTCAAGCGGGCCCCAAAGGACAGTTCCTGAACTACAGGGAGATTGAAGTCTGACAGATACGACTTACTGGCGACTTCGACCCCGTTCACGTAGATTCGTAAACTGGCACCGTCCGCAGTGAAGGCCACGTGCTGCCATGAGCCCAACGGGAAGGCCGTCGGCGCGTCCACCGCAGTGATGTTAGGCCCGCCAACGACACCGGCATGCAAGGCCAAAGCTCCTGAGCCATCGTCGTTCAAGCTGATTTCAAACTGCGAAGCAAGAGCTCCGCCTTGGTCGGCAGGACCCACTGCCAAATTGCCCTGCGCGTTGCGGATGAGAGACACGGGAGGAGAACTTCCCGCCCTGACATTCACCCAGCCCGCGACACTCAGGGTCTTGGTGGCTTTCGGATAATTGGGAACCACCACGTAGGTAGTCGCACCATCGAATGAAAGGGCGTTGCCAATCTGGCCTTTGGCCCACGCTGCTGTCCCCTTGACATCGCCCGCTTGACCACCGGTAGCCGCGTTGGCTGCCTTCGCGCCGCTCGTTTCGTCGAATTTCCAATATCCCGCCAAGCCATCGTTGATGTTGTACTTGGTCACGTTCACGGTGGCATTCTTGCTGACGACGCTCCCTGCCGCATTAAACACCGCGACGCTGTAAATGGCCGCATCGTCGGCGCCGAGAGAACTGATGGTGAGCGTGTCGGTGGTGGCTCCGCTGACGTGACCGCCATTGGGCACGCTCTTTCCATTCTTGCGCCACTGGTAGGTGAGATTCTCACCTGTGGCCTTGACCGTGAGTTGAACAACGGCATTGGTCGCTCCGAAGGCCGAGCTCGGATCCTGGGTGATGGTCGGTGGCGCTCCCAATGCAGGCGCGTTCAAGACCAGTTGTATGGCGTTGACCCCGCTCTGATTGTTTTGTCCTCCGCTAGTAATTTTGGCAAAGGTCAGCGTCACATCGCCGCCGGCGTCTGCCTGCACGTTGTCAAAGCGGACGAAATTCGCAACGCTTGGATTCTTGAGATCGGTGCTCGTCCCACGATAAAAACCAGGGGCCGGTTTATATTCATCCGAGTTCATCACGCGGATATAATATTTTTGCGTGCCAATCGAGTAGCTCATGGTATGGAAATTGAGCGGCGCATTGACGGCATAAACCAGCACGGAATGTCTGCCTGCCGGCACACCATGGAAGATAATGGTCTGGTCGGTTCCGACTCCGCCTGGCCCAGCGATGCCATTGAGCATTTTTTGAGTTGGTGTGTCGAGGCCTGTGCCAGCACCCCAAGTGCCCCCGCTGGTGAACTCGAAGGTGATGGTCGAAGCCTTGCCATCGCTGTCCGTCATGCTATCCGGGAGCGTGGTTCCATCGGCAGTCATGCCCGAGCCATTCGTCGCCACATTCCAATACGCCTGAGGTTGAACTCCGACGATATCGGTAGGCTGCAAATAGTTCGGCGTAACACCGGTATTCCCCTGAGGTCCAGCGCCGTTGGCGCCACTACCCCAAAATTGAACACCCATGCTCTTGGTGGTGGAAGGCGTGAAGATCATGGCCTTAACCGGCGTGCTGACTTGGCAGCCGACGATCGCCACGGTGTAAACGTTGGTGGCAATGGCGGCTGTGACGGGAGGCGTGGTGTAAGAAAGAGTCGTCGCGCCCGGGATCGGTTTGCCATTGGCGGACCATTGCACCGGCCACGGCCCATTCACGCCAGCGTAGAAGGTCGCCGGAGTTCCAAGCAGCGCGGGTGTATCGATCGGTTGCAGGGTGAACGCAGTCTTCGAGCAATCAGCGGAGGCCGTGACGGCCAGCAAGCCGACTTCGGCAATCTGCATGCAGCAGCCGTTGGCGGTGGCCGTTGCGAGAACGGTCCAGCGGTAATGCTTGTAGGATTTCTTGTTGTTGAAATAGAAGGTCTGCGTTTGAAAGCGGCTGGAGTAAGCGGGGACAGCTTCGTTCTTGTAGATCGCTTCCCATGTCCCGCTCGCAAAGCCCGCCACCTTATCGTCATTGGAACCTTCGACGGTAACCGATAGAGGATCGCGCTCCACGGCGTCATTCGCTGATTGCATGAAAAGACCGATGATCGTTGTCGCTCCCACCGAAGGCGTGACGACAAAGCCGGCTGGTTTGGGCGGAGTGGCAGAATCGCGGTTCAAGTATTTGGCTTGAGTGCCATCGATGGCATTGGCCACGCCTTCCGAGCCGGGGCTGTTGGCCGAAGAAGCGATGACCGGATCGCCGGGTTGCACGACATTCTTGGGTGCGCCCGTTCCGAGCAATTGCACCTCGGCAATTTGCATGCAACAGCCATTCGCGGTGGCTGTTGCGAGAACGGTCCATCGGTAATGCTTGTAGGGTTGGACATTATCGAAAAGAAACGTCTGAGTTTGAAAGCGCGCCGTGTAGGCCGGGACAGCATCGTTCTTGTAAATCAAGGACCAAGTCCCGCCCGCGAAGCCAGCCGCCTTATCGTCGTTGGAACCCTCCAGCGTGACCGACAGAGGGTCGCGTTCCACGGCGTCGTTGGCCGATTGCATCGAGAGGCCGTTGATCAAGGTCGCGCCCACTGATGGCGTGACAACAAAACCGGCTGGTTTGGGAGGCGTGGCGGAATCGCGGTTCAAATATTTGGCCTGAGTGCCATCGATGGCATTGGCCACGCCTTCGGAGCCAGGGCTATTGGCGGATGAGGCGATAACCGGATCGCCGGGTTGCACGACATTCTTGGGGAGCGTCGTGCCAAGTATTTGCACTTCGGCAATTTGCATGCAACAGCCATTGGCGGTGGCCGTTGCGAGAACCGTCCAGCGGTAATGCTTGTAGGCTTTGAAGTTGTCGAACGAGAACGTCTGAGTTTGAAAGCGCGCAGTGTAAGCAGGGACGGCATCGTTCTTGTAAATCAACTCCCAAGTCCCGCTCGCGAAACCTGTCGCCTTATCATCGTTGGACCCTTCCAGTGTGACCGACAGAGGGTCACGTTCCACGGCGTCATTGGCCGATTGCATGGCCAGGCCGGTGACCCAAGTAACACCTACCGATGGCGTCACGACAAAGCCCGCTGGTTTTGGGGGGGTGGCGGAATCACGGTTCAAATACTTGGCCTGAGTTCCATCGATGGCGTTCGCGACGCCTTCGGAGCCGGGGCTGTTGGCGGAGGAAGCAATCACCGGATCGCCTGGTTGCACGACGTTTTTCTGCGCTTGGGCGAAGGGTGAGATCGCCACCATTAACGCGAGAACTGCTAGTCTCATGATTAAGGATGAAGGTTTAGTTTGCATACACTTTAACTTTTTACTCTGACTCTTGTTGAACGGTTTCTTCGGGAACTGCGTGCTGTTGTCCCCGAATTCGATGGCCAAGTCAAGCGCGAGGGGCGAATACATTCTGATTTTAACGCTAGAGCGCGGACATCAGGACCGCAGCCGCTTCGGCCCTTCAAAGGCGGCGGCTCTCTGCCACAGGAGCTCGAATTCAAGCAGCTATTTTCGGTTCCCCGCTGTTTTCGGTGGAACCATTTCCGTGTCCGGGCTGGAAGGCTCACTCCGGAGCGTTACCTGGAAGTTTGGACATTTTCCGGCCGCGTGCTGTTGTAACCGATGAAGCTTCCGACTGACATCTCCCGGAGAGGAGATTCGAGAATGTGGATAGGGAACGGATTGCTCCGTCGCCCCCCACCCAAACCGGACTGGCGGTTCTCCCGCATCCGGCTTTCCAGTCCGTGGTCTTGGATAAACTGGCTCAGGCACTCGACTCAAGGCTCT
>CAMAWP010000490.1 GCA_945861765.1 Akkermansia muciniphila
TGTGCGCGCATTGCGCCCTTGAACGGTGGGGCGAGACTCTCTCCGAGCTGTAGTCTCCGAGCCGGAAGCCGTCGAGCCCTGACATGATCGAGCGCCAGAAAAGGTCAGGGTTCGAGGGGACTCTCACCCCACCCAGGTTCATGGGCAGAATTGCCGCGGGACTCTACATGTGCGCGATCATGTTATCGCCGAACTCGGAGCATTTGATTTCAGTCGCGCCCTCCATCTGGCGGGCGAAATCATAGGTGACCCGTTTGGAAGCGATCGCGCCATTCAAGCCCTTGACGATAAGATCTGCCGCCTCGGTCCAGCCCAGATACCGCAGCATCATTTCGCCGCTGAGCACAACGCTTCCCGGATTGACCTTGTCCAGGTCCGCGTATTTCGGAGCAGTGCCGTGCGTGGCTTCGAAAATCGCATGGCCGGTCACATAGTTGATATTGCCCCCGGGAGCTATTCCGATTCCGCCCACTTGAGCCGCCAGGGCGTCGGAAAGATAATCGCCATTGAGGTTGAGCGTCGCGATCACATCGGTATCCTCGGGGCGCGTGAGCACCTGCTGGAGAGTGATATCTGCAATGGAGTCTTTGATGAGGACAGCACCGGCTTTTAACGCCGCCGCTTGCTCCTCGTTTGCCGCGGGTTCGCCTTTCTCTTTCTTGGTCCGTTCCCAATGCGCCCATGTATAGACCTTGTCACCGAAAATCCGCTCTGCGGCTGAATAGCCCCAGTCGCGAAAAGCGCCCTCGGTAAACTTCATGATGTTGCCCTTGTGAACGAGCGTAACGCTCTTCCGCTTGTGGCGAATGGCATACTCGATCGCTGCTTTGACCAACCGGATCGTTCCGACATTCGAGATGGCCTTGATGCCGATGCCGACTTGAACGGGAATGTGGGCCGCGTCATGGTCGGGCGCCGCCAGCTTCATGTAGCCCTGGATCGCCTCTTTGGTGCCAAACCGGATTTTGGCAAAATCCTTCGGAAATGTTTGGGCTAGGAAATCCAGGACTTTTTGTGATTCAGGTGAACCGCCCGGGTACTCAATCCCCGCGTAAATATCTTCCGTGTTCTCTCGGAAAATAACCATATCCACCTTTTCCGGATGCTTCACCGGTGAGGGAACTCCCTTGAAGTATTGAACTGGACGGAGACAAACGTAGAGATCGAGCATCTGACGCAACGCGACATTCAAGGAGCGAATCCCGCCGCCCACCGGCGTGGTCAGGGGCCCTTTGATGCCGACCAAAAATTCCCGAAACGCTTCGACCGTGTCATCCGGCAACCAATTGTCGAATTTGTTCTTCGAGGCCTGTCCGGCGAACACTTCGAACCATGAGATGTGGCGCTGGCCGGCGTAGGCTTTTTGGACGGCGGCGTTGAAGACTCGTTCGCTGGCCACCCAGATATCCGGCCCGGTGCCATCTCCTCGAATGAAGGGTATGACAGGGTTATTCGGAACGCTGAGTTTTCCGCTGACGATGGTGATTTTTCCACCTGTGGGAGGGGTAACGTCTTTGTAAGGCATTGGATGATGGGGGTTTCTTTTCGAGCCCGAGCGCGGTAACAAGGGATCTCCATCGATCCTTTGCGATTACCGTCGAGGCTGGATTGCGTTTTGATTAAGCCACAGCAGTTAGGCCAAGAGATGGAGCAGTGGTAAAGTGAGTTTTGATTTGAGCGACTATTTTCGGAATTGTGATTCCGTATTTTTCACGAAGATCATCCGCAGAACTGGCGTGTTCAATAAATTGATCGGGCCAGCCAACGCGAATTACGGGAGTGGAAATCCGCCTTTCGCTGAAGAGCTCAAGCACGCTGCTTCCATATCCGCCCACCAAGGCGTGATCTTCCAACGTGACGACGACTTCCGCTCCACGGCCGAAGAACTCCGTCGTCCCAGCATCAATCGGTTTGGTGAAACGCGGGTTGATTACAGCGACATCAAACCCTTCGGCGGCGAGTTGTTCAGCCGCTTTACGGGCTAAGGTGCAGAAATTGCCAAGGCCGAAAAAGGCGATCTTGTGCCCGCCATTCTGCGTGAAGTTTTGCAGCACTTCAGCTTTCCCGATCTCGACGAGCTTCGGATGTTCCTTGATCGGCACTCCTTCCGCCGGGCCACGAGGATAGCGAATGAAGGTCGGGTGTTGCACGTGAGTGGCAGTAAACATCATGTCCACCAGCTCATCTTCGTCCTTGGGTGCCATGGCAATGATGTTGGGGACGCACCGAAGAAAGGAGATATCGAACATCCCGTGGTGCGTGGGTCCATCCTGCGGAGAAAGCCCCGCTCGATCCATGCAAAATATCACCGGCAAATCCTGCAAGGCGGCGTCGTGGATAATGCAATCATAGGCGCGTTGGAGGAACGTTGAGTAAATGGCGCAGACTGGACGAAACCCCATCGTCGCCATGCCGCACGCAAACAGAACAGCGTGCTCTTCGGCAATCCCCACGTCGTAATAGCGGTCGGGCAACGCCTTTTCCAGGATCTGTAGGCTAGTGCCGCTTGGCATCGCGGCCGTGATCCCCACCACGGAATTATCCTTTTGGCAAAGCCGCACCATCGTTTCACCGAAGACAGTCTGCCAATGTGGAGCTGTTCCCGCTTTCGGCTTTGGTCCAGTGCCAGTCTTGATGTCGTATGGACCTGTGCCATGGAGCTTCTCGGGATGGTTGACCGCCGCTGCGTAGCCCTTGCCCTTTTTAGTGACCACATGCAACACCACCGGCACCTCAGATGCCTTCGCATACTCCAGGACACTGATCAGCAACGGCAGATCGTGGCCATCGATCGGGCCCAGGTAACGCAGACCCATTTCCTCGAAAATCAAACTGCTCCCAAAACCGCCGCGGCCGTCCGAGCCTACATTGCTGCCGGTTTGTTCCAAACTCACTCCCGTCACAACGCCCTTGAGCGCTTCCTCGGCCCGATGCCCGAGCTTGAGGGCCATGTCTCCTTTCGGAAGCCGCTTCATCAAGCGTTCGAAATCCTTTTGCAGGCGATTGTAGGACGGGTTCGTGATGAGCCTGTTCAAATACGTCGCAATCGCTCCTACGTTTTTGGCGATGCTCCATTCGTTATCATTCAAAACACCTATGAACTTCTTGGTGTTTTGAGAAATATTGTTGAGCGCTTCAAAGGATATTCCATTGGTCAACGCAGCATCCCCGAAAATCGACACAACATGCTCGTCGGTGCCAAGCCGGTCGCGCGCCACAGCCATTCCGAGAGCTGCCGACAAAGCGGTGCCGGCGTGAGCGGCACCATAGGAATCGTGCTCGCTCTCCGTCCGTAGCGCGAAGCCATTCAATCCGCCCGTTGTGCGTATCGTGGGAAAGCGGCCCTTCCGGCCGGTCAGGAGCTTATGCACGTAAGTCTGATGACTCACATCCCAGACAAATTTGTCCTTCGGCGTCGTAAACACACGGTGCAAGGCCAGCGTCAATTCCACGACACCCAAGTTCGGGCCCAGGTGACCGCCATTCTTGGAGAGAACGGTGATGAGCTCTTGACGTATTTCTTCAGCCAATTGCTGGAGCTGGGGTAATGTCAATTTTTTGACGTGCGTTGGGTCATCAACCATATCTAGGTATCTGCTCATAGGTTCTGGCTCCTGATCGTAATCGTGGTCCTAATAGTACAGCTCCTCTAGTCCGTGCAGCCAATCGGCTAATCAGGCTGTAGCTGGGAAGCATTTTCCGGCAGCGAAAGAGGCTTCAGAGCTATCTCACCCGAGGCGGTCTTCTCCAATCGCTGGATCTTCAATTCCGCTTCGCCGAGCTTTGTTTGACACATCTGGGCGAGCTTGGTTCCTTCCTCAAAGCGCTGGAGGAGCGTCTCCAAAGGCAAGTCGTCCGCTTCCATCGATTCCACAATCGATTCAAGCTTCTTCAACGCCTCTTCAAAAGGCAATTCCGTGCCGGCGACGGAGTCCGATACCGCGCCCTTAGCCGCTTTCGACATAATCCAGAACGTAGATGATGAGAAGCCGCGCGTCTAGTGATTACTCGATTGCATCAGCAATTCTCAGTGTGGCCGCAGATAACACCAAGAACCGCCTGAAGCCGTGACTCCATAGGCACGTAGTCCCGCCTTCAGGCGGCAACGCGGCAACCTTAATCCCGCAGTTGGATGGCCGAAGGAAACGCAAAATGCCGAAAGAAAAGAAGTTCTGAGGCAACTGCCATTCACCTGGTAGGTGGGTGGCCGCGTTCGCGTAACGCCCTCGAATTCTTTCGCTTCT
>CAMAWP010000491.1 GCA_945861765.1 Akkermansia muciniphila
CAACGCTCCTCAAGCCCGTCCAATACTCCGTCAAACTCGTCCGGTGGTTACGCTCATCCATCCTTTCGCGGCTTCTCTGGACCGCCGCCCTGCCCAGCCTCCGTGCCCTCTACGCGACTTTGTGATCCCTATTCTTCCACACCGTTCCAGACACAGCAACCCCGGCTGCGCCTGCGCTATTGCGAGCCCATCCCGACGCTCTGGACGGTTTGGAAGAGTTTTCCTTCGGTTCGAATGCTGGGAGCAATGATGATTTCAGTTTCCTGAAACCGCCGAATGTCCGCGGCGCCGACGTTGCCCATGCAAGTGGTGATTGCCCCAACCAGATTCTGAGAGCCATCATCCACAGTGGCTGGTCCAAAGAGGATTTGTTTGAGGGAGCCGGAGATTCCGACTTTGATGCGAGTGCCACGCGGGAGATTGGCATGGGGTGTGGCCATTCCCCAATGATTCCCCTGCCCTGGCGCTTCCTGCGCGCGAGCAAACGCGCTTCCGACCATCACCGCATCCGAGCCGCAGGCCAGCGCTTTGCAAACGTCGCCTCCTTTGCTCATGCCGCCATCGGTGATGATAGGAACGTAACGGCCAGTCTTCTTATGATAAGCATCTCGCGCCGCGGCGCAATCCACGGTCGCGGTCACTTGCGGAACACCTAAGCCGAGCACGCCGCGGCTCGTGCAAGCGGCTCCAGGCCCCACTCCGATGAGCACTCCGGACACTCCGCAACCCATAAGCTCGAGAGTGACGCTGTAGGTGACTGCATTCCCAATAAATACAGGGATTTTCAGATTCTTTGTCAAAGCCTCCAGGTCCAAGGATTTGTATTCTGTTGAAATATGCCGGACGGTGGACACAGTCGATTGGACAACGAAAAGGTCAGCCCCGGCTTCTTGGGCGATGGCGGAGAAGCGCTCGGCCTTTTGTGGTATGGAACTGACGGCAGCAAGCACGCCGGCCTCTTTCAGCTCCTGGACGCGCCGGATGATTAGCTCCTCCTTGATTGGTTCCTGGTAGATTTTCTGGATCAGAGTCGTGACTTCGTCTTTGGTGGACTTAACGATTTTCTTGAGAATTTCCGATGGGTTCTCATACCGAGTCTGGACGCCCTCCAAGTTAATCACGCCCAGGCCTCCGAGCTTCCCCATCTCGATGCAGAACTGCACATCCGTCACTCCATCCATGGCGCTGGCGATGATCGGAATCTTCAGTGTGATGCAACTTCCATCCTTGCGCGGAATTCGGAAGGTGGTGTCCACCTCGTTCGGGTTAATCGTCACTTCACCGGGCACCAGAGCAATTTCGTCGAAGCCGTAAGTGACACGGGCTTTTCGATTACGGCCAATCCACATTCCCATAAATCAGTCTTGCGTTGAGTGTTCGCTATCCGCGTTGAGTTAAAAGGGTGGCACGGAAACAATCCAGCGCAACCCCGGCTGTTGCCTAAAAATTAATCCTCTCGTTCAGAGTCCCGCATTGAGAACAGCGCGAACGATCCACATCCGAGTCGTCGGTATAAACAAACGCGCATTTTTCGCAACGAAAAATATGATCCGCGCTCGGCGTCGGCTCAAACCGCTTCCGACGAAGTTCGTAATATACGGCGACCACAGAAAGTCCCGCAAGCAAACAAACCACATAACCGAGCAAGAGAGCATCGATGGTCATCAGCAATCCTCAATATGACGCAAGGCGCAACTGGCGATCCGCTTGTAGTCCCGGCTTTAGCAGGTTTTCGCGCGCTGGCCGGCTGAAGCCGGGACTACATACGGGCCAAAATGAGAGTTGCAGGATGATCATATCATTCAGGGCTTGGCTGAGACCCTGTTGGTGCTGGTTTCGCCCGTTCCAAGCCACTGGAAAACAATGGTCCCGAAATCATAACGGCCCGGATCGGTGGATGACTCCTGGCGGCCTTGATCCAAAGGAGCGAATCGGGCTGCCCTCGCGAAGTTCAAAGCGTTTTCATCGGCCCTTGCCGAACCGCTGCTCCAGAGCAGCGCGTGTGAAAGAGTGAAGCCCTTCGCGCTAACCAGCACTTGAATCACACAATTGGTCAGGATGATTCCGGGCTCGGGCGGAGGCAAGGCATTGGTGGAAATCAACCGCCGACCCGCCATCCCGCCTTCAAGGCGAAACACGGACCGGATCGGGCCTACTGGTTCGGCAATGTTCATTTGGGAAAGAGCTGGCCGCGGCTTTTCAGCGCGGAAGAGAGGCGCGGTGGCATTCGTTCCCACAAACTGGACAAAGTCCTCCGCCAATCGCGATACGGAAGGTCCGAGCCATTGCGGTGGCTCGGATCGATTGGTCAGGTGATAGGGAAATGGAGACAGGTTCAACCAAGCGGTGCCGGAAAAACCGTGCTCGCTCACAAGCGCAAGAAGGGTGGGATCTCTCAAGATCAACAGTTCGGCCGCGCCGGGGTCCATTGCTTGATCCTTGATCCAACGAATGGAGGTCGGGGCGCGAGGCGCGCGTGTGGGCATTGTTTGTTCGGAGAGAAAGAAAACCAGCGACAGATGCAAAACAAACAAAAGAGCAACGATCCACGACAAACGCCGGTTTGACCAACGGTCCGTCTCCTCCAGCGTCAGGCTCATTTCGTGGCGCGATTCGACGCTCGAATTGGAACCGTCGGAGGCCGCGCCCCAACCAACACCTTCGCAAAGCCTGCTTCTTCCGCCAGGCTCAACAGCCGGATTGTCGAATCCAACTTTCCTGATTTGTCCGCTAAGATTTCGAGAGTCAGCGGATCCTTCGACTGCTCGACCACGGACTTGAGTTGGGTGAAAAGCTTATCCTCGGCGATGCCTTGGCCCTTATAGTAAAGCTGTCCGCCAATATCAACGGCCACCACCACCGACAAATTGGTGGTTCCAGGCACGTGGTAAGCCACCTCCGGAAGATCGATTCGAACGCCCGGAGTGAAGACAAGCTTGGAACTCAGGAGCAACAAGATCAGGAGCAAAAAAGTAACGCCCGCAAAAGGAGCCGCGTCCAGTTGGCCTCGAAAGATCTTAGCATTGCGTGGCAGTTTCATTGGACTTTGGACATCGGCAGATTGCTGACAATGTTCAGAATCTCGGTCGAAGCCTTTTCCATATCGAGCACGATGCTGTTGACGCGGCTGACGAGATAATTGTATCCGGCGTAGCTCGGAATGGCCAAAGCCAGCCCAAAGGCCGTGCAGATTAAAGCCTCCCAAACGCCGCGGGCCAGGAGATCTGGATGCGCGTTCAACCCTCGTTCTTGAATCTCCGAAAACACACGAATAAAACCAAGCACTGTCCCCAACAGCCCCATCAAAGGGGAAATTTGGGCGACGGTAGCCAGCAAGTTCAGCTTTTCCTCCAATCGCGGGACTTCAAGCAAACCGGCCTCTTCCAGGGCTTCTCGCACTCCATCCCGGCCGCGCTCGTGATTGAGAATCGCGGTCTTGACCAGCCGAGGCACCGGACCGGGAGTCGCTTCACAGATCGACAACGCTTCGACAAGGTTCTCCCGCTTGAGCACGTTGCGAACACCGTTCAAGAATTCCGGCGAATTGATCTGGGCTCGGTGATAGTGAAGCAGTCGTTCGATAAAAACGGAAATGGCCACGGCGCTGACGAGCAGCAACAGCACCATCACGGGACCGGCTTCAAAAAGCAATTTGGGCGACATAAACGTTTTTATAGTGTTCCGGGTTTAAAGTTCAAAGGTCAAAGTTCAAGGACGTTTTTCACTCGCCCTGGAAAACAATCGCTGTAAGCTCCGCGCCGATGGAAAGCCCACCAACGATTGCGTGGCGTTGACTTGATTGGACTGAACTATGAAACGTGAGCCGACGAATTATCTGCGGGTGAATGACACTTCGAAACAGTGGGTGGCCGATCGCCTGACGACTCTGTTAGCTGACGACGCCAGCATTCCCTCGTTTCCTGATGTGGCAATGAGGCTCTGTGCGATGGTCCAAAACGAAGCCGCGACGATGGAAGACTTCGCGAAAGTCATTTCGTTGGACACCGGGTTGGCCGCGAGGTGCCTTCAAGTCGCCAGCTCGACCGGCTTTGCGGCGCGGCCTATCGACAATATCCAACAGGCGTTAATGCTCATTGGCATTCAGCAGATCCGTCGGATCGCGTTCGCTGTCGCCACGATCGGAGCTCTGTCGGAATTCAAGGCGAACGTCGATTGGAGACGCTTCTGGCTGCACAACGTGCTGGTCGCCCGGTTGACGGACAAAGTGGC
>CAMAWP010000492.1 GCA_945861765.1 Akkermansia muciniphila
ATGAAACACATCCTCACACTCATCGCAGCCCTGCTCCTGGTTCCATTGGCAGCCCGCTGTGCCGATGCCGACACCAAGACCTTGCGCATCTTTATTTTCGCGGGCCAGTCGAACATGGAGGGGGCGGATTCAAAGGTGAAGGACATCCAACGCTTTCCACCGTTTGCCGGATTGGACATGCCTCAGGACAAGGTGCTGTTCTCTTACAACATCGGACGTGAAGAAAAGACGACCTCCAAGGGCTGGGTCGCTTTGCAGCCGGTGGGCACGATGGTCGGGCCGGAACTCAGCTTTGCCAGACGAGTGTCGCAGAACATTGAAGCCCCCATCGCCATCATCAAGTGCGCCGCCGGTGGCACGACTTTGGGCGGAGACTGGAATCCCGATGACCCCAGTGGCTTCAAGCTCTACCCGCTGGCCTTGCAGTTGATCCAATCATCCCTCGCCGAATTGGACCGGAAGAAAGTGGCTTACCGGATCGAAGGCTTCATGTGGCATCAGGGCGAGAACGATATGTTCAGCAAGGAGTTCAAACCGAACTACGGCAAGAACCTGAAGAACTTTCTGGCAAGCTGGCGTCGTGACCTCAAGATGCCCAATTTGAAATTCTACATCGGGGAGCTTTGCACCAAGACGATTTGGGGCATGGACAATCGCGAGAATATGTACGCCATCCGCGCGGGGCAGAAAGCTGTCACCGACTCCGATACGCTGGCGGAATACATCCCGACCTCGCACGATGCGGTGGAAATCGGCGGCGGTGCGGGATTGCATTATCACTACGGAACCCTTGGGCAACTGGAGCACGGCGTGAACTACGCGGACGCCTATCTGCGAACGATTGGAAAGAAGCCCGCCACCGACCGCCCGCTCAAGGTTTGGCCTTATGCGAAGGGAAGCACAGTCAAGCTCTTCATCCTCGCCGGACATCGCAACATGGAGGGCGAGCGTGCATTTACTCAGGAACTCAAAGCACTGGCGGGACAGGAGCCGCTGGCGGACGACAATGGCCAAATCGCTTTCAAATACAGCCTCGGCGGCGGCTACAAGACCTCGAACGGCTGGGAGCCACTCGGCCCCGCCGAGTACTACAACACTTTCGGTCCCGAACTCAGCTTCGGGAATACTCTGCAAAGCAAGGTGCAGGACAACATCGCCATCGCCAAATTCACGCACAGCGGTTCGCAGATGAACGATTGGACTCCTCAGGGAACGAACGCGAAAGACCGCAATCTCTACCCGCAGTTCATCGCCTTTATCCAGGAATCCATCAGGGAACTTCAGGCCAAAGGCAATCAGGTGGAACTGGACGCCATCGTGTATCATGTCGGGGAGAACGAAATGTCCTTTGGACCTTACCGGAGCAACGCGGCCAAGTGGCTGCAATCCACGGTCGCCAAAAGCCGCGAAGACTTGGCGCTGCCGGCGCTGAAATGGGTTGTCAGCCAGCAACCGCCCACCGACGAGAAGGGACTTAACCGCATCGATGTCACCGCGAATCTGGCCGCCATCGCCGCCGCAGACCCTGCGTTCATTCACCTCAAAGCATTCAATCTTCCGCCGCAGCAAGAGAAGCTGGTCATCACCACGGCGGGCATTGTGCAATTGGGGGAATTGCTGGCCGAAGGCTACCTCGAACACAGGTAATATGAAGTCACTCACTCGCCTCATTTTCACGGCGTTGCTCGCGCCTCTCGCATGGGTTCACGCTGCTGATGCGCTGCGGGAAAAGAGCAGGTCGAACATCCTGCACATCCACGCGGACGATCATCGCGCCGACGGCCTGCACGCGCTGGGCAATCCGCTGCTCGTCACCCCGAATCTCGACACGCTGGTCGAGCGCGGCATGACCTTCACGCGCGCCCACACCATGGGCTCGATGATTGGCGCCGTCTGCACTCCGAGCCGCACGATGATGCTCACCGGTCGCTCGTGGCAGCGCATTCCCGGTGCTCCAGGAGCGACCCCCAACGCCAAGGATCCGGCGACTTTCCTGCCGCGAGTCATCCAAGCGGCCGGCTACCAGACGTGGCACATGGGGAAGGCTGGCAATGGTTTTCCGGCAGGGCTCTCTGAGTTTCAAACCAGCATTCGTGACGAAGGCAAGGGCGGTGAGCGTGCGAGCAACAGTCGTCGTCTCGCTGACCGCACGATTGAATTCCTCAAATCCCGCGCGGCCGCCAACGAGAGCAAACCGTTCTACATTTATCTCGCGCCGCCCGTCCCGCACGACCCGCGCTCCGCCGAGCCACAGTTTCACAAGCTCTACGACCCGGCGAAGATTCCGCTCTCGCCCGCGTTCCTGCCGCAGCATCCCTTCGACAACGGCGTGATGACCGTGCGCGATGAAGCGCTCGCGCCGTGGCCCCGCACGCCCGAAGACACGAAGCGGCAGAACGCCGACTATTACGCCTGCATCACCGGACTCGACCATCACGTCGGGCGCATCTTCGCCGAGTTGAAAGCCAGCGGCCAGTGGACGAACACCATCATCATCTTCAGCGGCGACAACGGCCTCTCGATGGGTGAGCACGGATTGTTCGGTAAACAAAACCTCTACGAGTTTGGCGGCTTTCACGTCCCGCTTGTCGTGGCCGGGCCTGGAATCTCCAAAGGCAAGAGCGAGGCGTTGGTCTATCTGATGGACTTGTTTCCGACCTTCGCGGAATTCGCCGGAGCGAAAAACCCTGATGGCGTCGAAGGCAAAAGCCTCGTCCCGATCCTGACCGGCAAGGAAACGAAACTCCGCGACGTGCTCTACACCGCGTATCGCAACGGCCAGCGCGCCATCCGCGATGATCGCTGGAAACTCATCCGCTACCCGCTCGTGGATAAAACGCAGCTTTTCGATCTCCGTGCCGACCCGCTGGAGCTGAACAACCTTGCCGAAAAGCCGGAGCACGCCGCGAAGGTCGCCCAGCTCACCGCGTCGCTGGAAAAGGAAATGTCCCGCTACGCCGACCAGCACCCGCTGAAAGTCGCCAACCCGAAACCCGCCGCGTGGTCGCCGCCTGCGCGCGGCAAAGGTCCGGCCAAGCAGCCCGAATAGACTTATGAAGTCACTTGCTCTCGCTCTGTTGCTGTTCGCTTGTCTGTCCGCGTCCGCCGCGCCTGCGGACCTTCGGCCGGTCAAGCCCAACATCGTCATCATCCTCGCCGACGACCTTGGTTACGGCGATGTCGGTTGCTACGGCGCGACGAAAATCAAAACGCCGAACATCGACCGCCTGGCTCGTCAGGGCATGAAGTTCACCGACGCGCACACCGCCGCCTCGGTCTGCTCGCCTTCGCGCTATGGCCTGATGACGGGACGTTCCCCCTGGCGGCTCCACAAGAAGGGCAATGGCTACAGTCTAGAACCCGGACGCATGACCATGGCCTCGCTCCTGAAAACCAACGGCTACCGTTCCGCCGCCATCGGCAAATGGCACCTCGGGTACAGCAAGGACTGGAACAAGCTGCCCATCACGGGCCCGCTGGAGGTGGGGTTTGATTGCCATTTCGGCGTGCCGCAAAACCACAACGACTCCTCCCGCTGCTACATCGAGAATCACGACATCGTCGGCCGCAAACCCGGCGAAGCGTTTCGCATTGTCGCCGGGCAGGATTTCCCCGAAGGCCTCGCGCAGCCGCGTGTGGACGACCAGGTAGGCGTCACCCTCACCACGAAGGCCGTCGGCTTCATCCGGGACAACGCGGCCCGTCCCTTCTTTCTCTACTTCACTCCCTGTATTCCGCACACGCACGTGGCCCCGGCAGCACCGTTCCGAGGCACGAGCCAGGCCGGCTTGCTCGGAGATGCTCTCCAAGAGTTGGATGCCCAAGTAGGCATGATTCTCGACACGCTCGACGAACTGAAGCTCACGGACAACACGCTGATCATTTTCACCAGCGACAACGGTGGCGCGCCCAAGGATTTCAAAGGCACGCAGGACACCAAACTCAATCTCGCCAGCGAAGCCGGCGGCATCCGCGAGAAGTTCATGACCGCGAAGGCCGACGCCAAAGCCCTGGGCCACGTCACCAACGGAAAGTGGCACGACGGCAAAGGCTCGCCGTTTGAGGGCGGACACCGCGTGCCGTTCATCGCCCGCTGGCCGGGCCGGATCACGCCCGCTTCCTCCTCCGACTACACCGCGTGCCTGACCGACCTGATCGCCACCGCTGCCGATGTCCTGGAAGTCAAACTCCCGGACAACGCG
>CAMAWP010000493.1 GCA_945861765.1 Akkermansia muciniphila
TTCGGCGGGTCATGGTTTCTCAATGATGGGGCGAACTATCTGGACGGGTTGATCCACGGGATGGAACCGAAATGGGTGGACGAACGCCTGCTTTGGCGGCTCGGCAAGGAACTCGCCTACATGCCAGCATTCCACGAGTCGTTGGACACTGTCAAAGGCCGGCCGCACGCTCACCATTTGTATAGTTGGAACTCCGGGTTTTGGTGGCTGCGCCGCGAGGTTCGCAAGCGGTTGAACTTGTCGGGCGCTGATCCACTTGAATCGCAGCTCGACGAAGAACTCGGCATTTCCCGGAGCAACGGGTTCCTGCAACTCCAACCGGAAACGGCCCGCTTGCGACCGAAAGAATAAACCTAAAAACAGCAGTTCAGCCGAAAGAAACGAAAGAAGCGAAGGAATTCGAGGGCGTTACGCAAACGCGGCCACCCACCGGGTGAATGGCGGCTGCCTCAGAGCTTCTTTTCTTTCGGCATTTTGCGTTTCTTTCGGCCATCCAACGGCCGGATTAAGGATAAAGGTCACTCCGGTCCCGATCAGCAAGTCGGCCCCATGCCGGACACTCAAGCCACATCGAGCGGTTGTCGCGTATCCATCGACGATCTTAAAGGCGAGTCGAAGTTTCGACACGCTTTCTCTCCCGGGAATTCACGATCGTCACACTGTCCTCAATGAACGCCGAAAACTGCCAAAGGCCGGGACTGACCCTTGTGCGTTTTCTTAGAACACATTGGTTTTGTGACTTCGTCGCCGGGCAGATCGGCCTGTCTTGGATCAGCGATCGCCTTGCCTTTTCTGCAACCATTCCAGCGCGGCGGATTCCCCGTAGAGCTTCATGCGGTCGCAGAAATTGATGATCTCGATCTCGTTGGCGGTGGCAAGCAGTTGGTCGAACAATGGGTTGATCTCGCGCAGCGCTTTCTTCCGTCCGTCAATGGCGGCAAGCTGATCCTTCACGGGCATGAGGAGGAAATCGGGCTGGCTTTCCGGAGGCAGCCGAGTCAGCAGTTCTTGCTCGACGGTCAAACCGACGGTCTGATTGATGATGTAACGCGAGCCTTCTCCAACGGTAAGTTGTTGGCCCACGTTCCAGCCGAGCCGGGCGACCGCTTCAGCGGATGTTGCATCGCCCGTGGCGAGATATCGCTGCTGCAAGCTGCCGATTTCTTGGGCTAGTTCCTTCAGCGGCTTCAGATGTGGCAGCAACGTGCCCGCCATGGCCACGGCCTTGGCTTCAGCCGTGGTTTTCCCGGACTGCATGTGAACTTCTTCCAAGTCCTGGAGCGTCCGTTCGGTGTAGTCGGAAAAACCGCGCATACTGGCCGCTTCGGCCAGCTCTTTCAACGCGAGCTCGGGTTTAGCGTTGCGAAAATAATCATGAGCCGAGAGGTAGTTTGCCAGTGAATTCTCCGGCGCGGCTTGCTTGAAGCGGTCCAGCCATTCGCGCTGCCGCCCTGGGAAGACATCAAGCGCAATCGCGTTCATCTGCACGGCGGGGTCGTTCGGATACAGCGCCGCCGCTTGCTTCAAATAATCGCGGTCACCGGCGGCTTGCCAGGCAGCGAGCAAGCTTTGCGCGTTGGTTTTGTTCAACGCCAGATAAGCCTCAATTTGCTCGCGCGTCACTTGCGTGACCTTTTCGTCCTGGGCCAAGAGCCGCTGCAAAATTGTCGGCGGCGGCGTTTCTGCGGAGCCCGGCTGGCGCGAGATGTCTCCAGGGCGGCCCATGCCTACTGAGTGGAGCTTGAGCGTATGCTCCCTGGGAGCTTCCTGTTGGCCGAGAGATTCGGCTTGTCCTCGATGCGAGGTGATGGATGGCTGCCCTTTACGGGACATCAACCAGTGCCAGGCGAAAAATCCGCAAGCCGCCAGCACGGCAACTAAAAGGGCATCGCGCCATTTCATAAACACAAACGGTCAGGAATTCCAAAGTGCTTCCTTGGCGAGCGCCCTCACGCTCGCAGGCCTCGACGAGGGCCAAGCCCACTGAGCATCCATTCAACCCCTCACTTCAAATCCTCTCACCGTGCGTTCTTCAACGCCGCTACAAGCACATCCAGCGCATGACGCTCCTTGTAGCCTTCGAGGAACAGTTTTGCGCGGATGACCCCCTTGGTATCGACTATGAATGTGCCGGGGTGCGGAATGCCGCTCCATCGCTCCGGCGCTTCGTCGTTGCGAATGCCGTAGGCGTCGATGGTCTTGCTGCCGGTGTCGGAGAGCAGGGGATAGGTGATGGCGCTTTTCGCGGTGAAGCGTTTGAGGACGGCCACGGAGTCGTAGCTGATGGCTATGACTTGACCGCCAGTCGCTTCAATTTCCTTCAGGTTCGTTTGCAGTTGGACCAACTGCGTTTTGCAGTAGGGTCACCAATCCGCCGAGCGAAAAAACACGAGTGCCACCGGGCCTTTCTTCAGGAGCATCGCCAACGAAACGTCGCGTTCGTTTTGGTCCTTGAGCGTGAAGGCGGGCGCTTTCTTTCCGACGGCAAGACCCGTCTTTTCTGGCGCAGCAGGGGCGGCGGCGCTCGCTGCCAGCGTGAGCAGCAGACAACAGGCGGTGAGAGGTCCGAAGAGTCGTCTCAGTTTCATGTGAACATTTGTAGCAGTGTGTGCGAATGCGGTCACTGCTTTTCCCGCGCGATTTGTTCCTTCTGCCAACCCCAGTCGATGCCCTCGGCACCGTAGAATTTGTCGGGGTTTTCAAGCGCCCAGATTTGTTTGCGAATGCGCCAGTTGCCTGCGTCGAGGTCGCGAGCGATCGTGAACTGCGCGAGCGCGGCGTTGGTCTTGCCCTGGCGTAGGAGCACCAGCCCGTGCGTGAAGGGAATCGTCGCGTCTCTGGGGCGCAATCGGGCGGCTGAATCGCACTCGGCGAGCGCGGCGGCGTAATCCCCAGCACGCTCCAGGGCTTGCGCGAGAGCCAGCCGCGCTTCGGCGTCGCTAGGATGGCGCGAGGCGCGGGCGCGGAGTTCATCAAGGGAGAGCGCGGTGGCGGACTCGCGCGTCTGGCCGCGCACGGCGCTGACCGGTTCGCGGAGAACTTCCTCCACTTGCTCGAGGAACTCCTTCGACGGCCCGCCGCCTTGCAGGCGGATAATGCCGACCTCATCCACGAGGAACGAAACGGGGATAGCCTTCAAGCCAAACGCAGCGCCGAAAACGTCCGCGGTGTCCACCGCCACGGGGAAAGAGACGCCGTATTTCTTGATCCATGGGGCGACGACTTCACGCCCCTGCACGTCCACCGCGATGGATAGCAGCTTGAAGTGATTGGTGCGATGGGCGGCGTAGAATTCCTGCCAGACTGGCAGGTCATGGCGGCAACCTCACCAACTGGCCCAACTGTTGATGAGCACACGCTGGCCGCGCAATCCGTCGAGGGAGATCGACGTGCCGTCGAGCTGAGTGAGGCGCAGGTTGGGGGCGATCGAGCCGACGCGCGCAAGTCCGGTCGAGCCAGGAGCCTCACGCGGAGCAGGGACGAGCGCGACGTGCAAGCGGCCTTCGTCGAATTTGGAGGAGAGATTCAAAGCCGCGTTCAGGCCATCCACGGGCACGAGCAATGTGTCGCCTTCGGTGAGCACGGACTTCAGCGCTGCGCAACCTTCAGCTCCGCACGCGACGAATTCGGCTCGCCCGGGCAGTTTTTTGATAACGATGCCGACCTCGCGTTCGAGCGCGGAGGAAGTGACGTGCGCTTGTCCGTTCCGCAGGATAACTGGCAGCAGCGCGGCGGCAGCCGACATCGCAAACATCGTGGTGAAGGCCATGGTCATTAAAACTCTGACGCCCATGAGCGAACGCTAGACGTGTTACCATCGGGCGGCAACTGATTATAACAGAGATTTCACAAGCTCGATCCGTGGTGGACTCGGCGATCACGAAGACGTCAAGGATTCGATCCTGCACAGCGGCAATTCATTTTGGCTTCCGACCGCCTGAAGTCGGAACTTCTTGTGTCTCGGTATGTAGTCCCGGCTTCAGCCGGAGGGGCGCCGACAAGTCCACAAGCGTTGGATTCTACCACGCGATGCCGCCTGAAGGTGCGACTCCATGCGTGCCAAAATGAGAACACCCCGAACTTTGTGCGCGCATTGCGCCCTTGAACGGTGGGGCGAGACTCTCTCCGAGCTGTAGTCTCCGAGCCGGAAGCCGTCGAGCCCTGACATGCTCGATCGCCAGAAAAGGTCAGGGTTCGAGG
>CAMAWP010000494.1 GCA_945861765.1 Akkermansia muciniphila
AACCTGAATCTAGCGCGTCTGCCAATTCCGCCACGCGGGCCTGTTGATTGCAACCTACGAAATCATGCATCGCTGAACTTATCGCCGACTCCGGCTCTCTCAATCCCAGCAACGGCATGGTGAGAGATCTCAGGCTCCATCGTCTCATCATCATGCGGCTCGCAGTCATTCGTATCGCGAAGGAACGTATCAGATGGTTATGAAGGCGGCAAGCGCCCAATTGGAGTTTGCCGCAATTCTCCTTCTAGAAAGTCACAACGCGGACTAAAATCGACAATGCAATCACACCGCCTTTCAATCCACGTCGCTTTCGGCAAGGAGTTTGCCATAGACCTCACGCGCATGCGCGTAGTCCTTCCGCGCCTGTTCCTTCTCGTCCGCCTTGATGAAGTTCTGTTTTTGCGACCAGCAACGGTCCACTCCCTTCAAGCACCATTCGGCGCTGCGGCGCGAGGCGCGGATAGGCTTGTCGCCAACCAAAACGAAAATGGGATTGGTATGCGATGACGGCAAAACACGGAGCGCAACCCAACTACTGCGGTCGATTTTCACGTTGAAACTGATGTCCTGCAGCGCGCCATCTGCGATGATAATTTTTTTGTCAACGGGATATCCGTTCACGATCACTTCCACCGCGACCTGCCGGGTGGCCTTAATGCGCGCGCGCTCGATGTCCCAGTAAGGCTTCTGATTGTAAGGGCGCGTTTGAAGTTCTGTATTCGGTTGTTCCGGCAACCGCGCCGCCACTTTGGCCATGATTTTCACGGACGCTGGCTGCGCGATGCGAAGCTCCGAGCCGTTCTCGCCCATTTTCACTGCGGTCGAACTCGCTCCCGCCAAACCACCGCCCGATGTCGTGACCGCAGGGTCGGCTCGAAACTCCATGATGTGGCTCTTCCCATCGCTTGCGTAGTTCCGGCCTTGCCGAATGCCTTCGCACCATTCTTCGTAATTAAGTTTGCTATCGAGTTTCACGTAAGAACGCCCTAGCCCGACACGTTCCCCGTAAATGCAGGGGAAATCCGTTTCGCCGCTGATGCGGGTGCGGAAACCGACGTTCAAAGTCTGATACCACATGTTCAGTTCCCAAACGTAGGGCGTATCCACCATGGAAAGAAAATCAACAGCCGGAACGGGCTTGCCATCGGGTCCGGGGACTTGATGGGTCACATCCACGATGTATTCGTTCGCCCCAATCCCGCTGAACGGAGGCACCGTGTAATTCGGCAGCTCGGCCGTCTCGACTTCCAAGCCCCAACCGGAATGGGCTGGTCCAACCACCGCGCCCTGCTTCTTCGCCCAGCGCAGCGTGTTCAGGCCGAGAGTCGGCCAATGCAGCTTGGAATCGCCGCCCGGATAAACCTCTTCCTTCAGCCGCAGCAGGCACAGATGACCCGATTGATGCGACCCAAAGCCGGAGACTTCCACATCGTAATGGAGCAAATACGGATACTGCGAAACTTTATCGTCCTTGCCGGTAAAGAATTGCTTCTGATAATCGAAGCACGGACCCCAAGTTAAGTTACAGCCCACCTTTAAATCCTCGCCCAAAATATGGCGCATCATGTCGGAGGCGTGGACACCTTCGGTCGGCCTTTCATAATGGGCGCATCCAGCGGCATGGATATGATGATCACCCGACCACCAGCCCATCTTGGAGGGATCAATCCAGCGCTCGGCTTTAAAACTAAATTCCCTTGAGCGTTTATCGACTTTAAGTTGATGAGTCTTCGCGATGGACTCCGGTCCGCGTGAGAAATCGACCGTGTAAGTTCCGTCCGGAAGTTTGAGGCCTTCGCCGTCTGCTCGATAGATTTGGGGATGAAAAGCAAAATCCGGCGCGAGGCGCTTGGCTTGAGAAGGATAAACCTGCCCGGCATGATCTCGGATCACAAAGGCAGCCGTCGTCGGCTGATTGTTTTCGTCGCGCACACGAAATGTGACTTCGTGGCTGGGCAAGCAATTAAAAAGAATGTCCACGTCGTTTCGAAATCCAAGATCCTGCGTGCCCTGGCCGACGTTGAATGACAGCTTGGCTTCACGCTTGCCGGCGTCGCGGCTGTAGAGCTCGATGATCGCGTATTCCAACGTCAGGCCCGACAGCTCCTTCTTCATCGGTTGCCGGTTGAACAACTCGGCATCGAGCCACAGCTCTGAAGCAGGCTTGAGAGGAGATCTATCGCCGCGCTTTCTGAAGAACTCATCCGACTTCGTTCGCTTCGAGGGTGAATCGTGAACAGATTCGGCGTTGGGACTGACAGCGCGCAATTCCGCCGTGACGCCGGCTTCGTTGTGAACCTTGACCAAGAATTGTCGCCACCCTTGTTCCACCAACTCCGCCTTGGCCGGACCTTGGGCCACCTTCACACGCGACTCCGGATTGATGTTCACGCCAACGAGACAATAGAGGTCGAGAATCTTTTGAATTGTTTCGCTCGCGGCGGCGGCATCCTTGCCTTTGATCGCGGCGGCGATGGCCTTTTTGTCAGACTCCTTGAGTGGCGCACCCACGTAATCAGCCGCTTCGATGACACGTTGCACCTGTGCCGCGAAGGGCTGCAATTCGACATCTTTGACAATCGCCAGAGCGGCCGCATGGGCGCCGATAGCCGCGCAGAGGAATCCGAAAACGCCAACGAGAGCTGCGAACCTGAATTGAAGTCGGTGAATAAACATAACAGACCTTTTGTTCGTTTGATGGTTTCACCGCAGGCTATCCTACTTCTTCTGGCCTGCACAATCCGAAATTGGGGAAAGGAAAAGGCAAAACTCCACTTGCCTTCAAACAGCCCATGTGAAAACTTTACGGGCAATGGGACACGTGAAATTGCATATTCCGGGACCGGTTGAAGTGAGCGAGAAAACCTTTCGCGCTTTCTGCTCGCCCATGATTGGGCATCGCGGGCAGGGCTTCAAAGATCTTTACGCAAAAATTCAACCCCAGTTGCAGTCGCTGCTTTACACCAATCAACTGGTCTATCTGAGCACCTCTTCCGCTTGGGGAGTCATGGAAGGCGCCATTCGCAATCTGGTGTTTAAGCGCGTTCTCTGCTGCATGTGCGGTGCCTTTTCCGATAAATGGCTCGATGTGGCCCAACGGTGCGGCAAGCAGGCCGAAGCGCTCAAGGTGGAATGGGGCTCGCCCATACTCGCGGACATGATCGATGCCAAGCTCGCCTCCGGCCAATTCGACGCGCTGACGTTGATCCATAATGAAACCTCCACCGGCGTCATGAGCCCGCTCGCTCAAATTGCCGAGCTCAAGAAGAAATACCCCGAGGTCAGCTTTATTGTCGATGCCGTCAGTTCGCTGAGCGCCACTAAAATTGAATTTGACAGGCTCGGTATCGACGTGCTTCTGGCGGGGACGCAGAAGGCATTCGCGCTGCCGCCTGGACTGACCGTATTCACCTGCTCCGCGGCTGCGTTGGAAAAGGCGGCCAAGAGTAAAGACCGAGGTTATTACTTCGATTTTGTGGAGTTTCAGAAGAATGCCCAAGACAATATGACGCCGAGCACTCCGAGCATCGGGCACATCTACGCGCTGGCTTCGAAGCTCGATGATATTTTTGGCGAAGGTTTGGAAGCTCGTTACTTGCGGCACACCACGCTCGCGCAACTGACTCAACAATGGGCTGAGCGTCATGGCTTCACCTTGTTTCCTGAAAAGGGTTACGAATCTGTGACGCTGACCTGCATCAATAACGGATCGAGATCCAAGGGCCGTGCTGTGGATGTTGCCAAGCTACAAAAGCTCGTTAAGGACAAAGGGTTTTTGATCGACGGAGGCTACGGCAAAATCAAAGGAACCACCTTCCGTATCTCGAACATGGGAGACGAAACGGAAGCAACGATGAGCCAGCTCCATGCGGCGCTGGATGAAGCGATGAAGCAGCTTTGAGCCTAAACCCGGCAGTTGATTAGCCACAAAGGAGCGCAAAGAACTCAAAGAGATCAGAGGACGGAGCAGCAATTCTCAGTATGGCCGCGGATAACACCAAGAACCGGCTGAAGCCGGGACTACCTACCTGGCGAACGCACGGGGTCCCGCCTTCAGGCGGTCGGAAGCCAAAATGAGACCACCCCGAACTTTGTGCGCGCATTGCGCCCTTGAACGGTGGGGCGAGACTCTCTCCGAGCTGTAGTCTCCGAGCCGGAAGCCGTCGAG
>CAMAWP010000495.1 GCA_945861765.1 Akkermansia muciniphila
AACTGCGCCGGCTCCCCCACGATCAACCCGATGGCGTCGCTCGGCACTTTCGCTTCCGTTCCCTCCTCCATGCCGAACGGCACGACGCACAAGAGACGCAATGGCCGTGGCGCTCCCGGCACTGCCAGCCCCGCGGTTTCAATCCCCACATAATAGGACCGCGCAGTTCCTCCGCGAATGCGCACCCCCTGCCCTTGCTTGACCAGCCCGTAATATGCCGCTCCCCGCGCGACGGCGAAGTCGAGGTCGAGATTGCCTTCGAGAACCTTCGGTGCTGCCTCACCAGAAAACCACGATCCCAAAACGTCGAGCAGTCGGGCGCGCAATGCCCCGGCTTTCAACACACCGCCATTGAGCAAAAGCTGCGTCGGCCGAATCGCGCTCCCTTGGCCATGCTGGGTAAGGAATTGGGCCAAGTGACGTGTGATGGCCGTGTCGGACTCGTAAGGAAGACCGATCTCCTGAAACCCCGAAATGCGCCGACGGGCTGGCTTGTCTCCGATTGCGCACATTGGAAAAAAACCATCGAGCAGCACGGACGAAATCTCCTTGCGATCCAAATCAACGGAGATCGTCCCTCCAATCATCCGGCTCCCGCGACCCAGCACTGTGACGGAATGCTTCTTCGGTCCGTCCGGTCCCAACAAGGCTTCCTTGGCGGCGCGACACGTGTGCCACAAAGCCACTGATTGCCAGGCATCGACTTCAATTCCTTTTTCGGAAAACGCGCTCTTCGCCAGGTGGGCCAGCGTGAGATCCATGTTATCGCCTCCCACCAGAATATGGTTCCCCACGGCAACACGCTGCAAGACCAGGACGCCTTCCTCATCGGCGACACGGATCAGCGTAAAATCCGTCGTCCCACCTCCGATATCACAAACCAACAGCGTGTCATTGACGCGCAGTTGGCCGCGCCAACCATCGCTCATATCGGCGAGCCAGGCGTAGAGCGCTGCTTGTGGCTCCTCCAACAGGACGAGGTTCACAGGGAAACCCGCGGCCAAGGCAGCCTCGCGAGTCAGCTCCCGGGCACTGGCATCAAACGATGCGGGAACCGTCAAGACCACTTGTTGCGCGGCAAACCGCGCGTCCGGAAAGGCGAGATTCCAAGAGGCAATCAGATGTTCCAGATACCGCTGCGACGCTTGAATAGGAGAAATTTTTGACACGTCCGCGGGCGCATTCCAAGGCAGGATCGCTTCGCGACGGTCCACCCGGCTGTGAGCCAGCCATGATTTGGCGGCGGCGATCACGCGGGTCGGAACATCCGCGGCTTGACGCCGGGCAAGTTCACCGACGACGACGCCTTTTCCTTTCGCCCACGGAAGATCGTAGTTGCCGTTCGATCCTTCGCTCTCGATCGGAAGGTAAAGGAAAGAGGGCAATGCGGATCGCGGTTCGACGGTTGCCGGAGCGATCAGTTGAGGAATCGGCAACAACTCAACTTTCGGCTTTTCCTGATCCAGCACCGCATACGCAAGAACGCTATTCGTCGTGCCCAGATCGATGCCGATCGCGTATTTGGCCGACACGTTTGCGGGATTGGAACTCTTCGCCATATCAGTAAGTCAGACCCTCGGATTGCTCCTACTTCAACTCCACTTCAGCCGGAGCGACGGCCATGACAGATGAGTCGCTGCCGGTCCATTCCGGCAATTCGCACTTGGTGGCTTTCCAGCCATGATGACAGAGTTTCCCACGAAATGGCGGCTGGTTGGGAATATTGCCCGACAAACGATATTGAACCGGATCAAACCCGCGCGGCACTTCCATGTGCGCTCCCTCGGCGGCTTCTGTGAGTGGTTGCAAAGCGAATAATCGGTCGAGGACGGCAGCGCAACCTTTATGCACGTCGCGCGCAGCGGCGCCGATCTGAGCGTCGGCGTAGCTGGCAATCGGCTCTTTGATGAAATCGATAAACCGGGCCTCGCGTTGCAGGACAGCCAGGAGACTCAAGGCATCGCTGCGGCCGCGCGCTTGCTTCTCGATCGGCAGGGGCTTCGGCTCGGCGCTTGCGCGAGGAGCAGGCACCAGCTTTCCCTCGTCCAATTGCCGTAACTTATCCGCAAACGCCTCGTCTCGCCAAACGCGAAACAACGTTCTCAAACCTAAACCAAAATTTCCCATAACAACTGTCTTTCTGCTCTTAACATTCCAGAATTTCCGAAAAGCTCAGCCGGTCGGCGGCTTGACGGTTCGTTGGCGAAGCCTGTCCGATCCTTGAGATCAGCGGCAAGTCAAAACATTGTCGGAGGCTTCGAGAGAGCGCAGGGCGACTCGGAACCCACCCCTACCCCTCCCAGGAGGGGAGCTTTGTCCGGTCCCCTCCTGGGAGGGGTAGGGGTGAGTCCGTTCATGGAGAGGAAGGAGGACTCCGCAGCGCGCCTGTCCTCATTCGGAGATGCGCCCAAATATAATACGTGTGCATACTTTTTCGTGACAAGCTCCTCCGGGTGCGATAAGGAGTCTCGCGCAATGTCATTGAAACGCACAGTCCTGGTTGCATCGTTGGTCTGGATGGCTCTCATCACAGGCCTGCACCTGGCATTGAACCTGAACGTCAGCTTCTCGTTTCGACAAAAATCCGAGCAAGCCCAAAGTAAATTTCGCGTCGGGTTCCTCCCCGTGACCTGTCATCTCACATGTCCAGTCACCGACTTCATCAACAAGAGCATGACGGGCGATAATTTTTTCGAACCGGTGCGATTCAGCGGGTTCCCGGAATTGAAAGAGGCGTTTTTATCGGGCTATATGCCGGCCACTTTTATTCTGGCTCCCCTGGCCATGGCGCTCCGGGAACAAGGCGTTCGACTCAAAATCGTTTATCTCGGCCACCGTGACGGCACGGCCATGATGGTGCATAAGGATTCGCAGATTTTTCGAATCGAAGATTTGAAGGGCAAGAAAATTGGCGTGCCGAGCCGTTACTCGAATCAGCGTCTATTAATCTTCAAAGCTCTGAAGGAACGAGGCATGAACATTAACGATGTCACGCTTCTTGAAATGCCACCGCCGGACATGCCGGCAGCGCTTTACGCTCGGGCCGTGGACGCAATCACATCCGGCGAACCGTTTATGGCTCAAACCGAGCTGGACGGCTATGGACGCGTGCTCTACCTGACCAAGAATGTGTGGCCGAATTTCATTTCCTGTGTGCTGGCTGTGAACGAAAGCACAATCAATACTCGACGCGCGGACGTGCAGCGTCTCGTGGACGGCATCGCGAAGAGCGGCAAATGGCTTGATGAAAAGACGGATCACCGAATGGAGGCCGCGCAATTCGTCTCCAAGCATTATTTCAACCAGGACCCACGGTTGCTGGAGTTCGTTTTGAGCAAACCACCGGATCGGGTGAAGTACACTAATTTGAAACCGCTCCAGAAGGATTTTGAGGAAATCCAAGCGCTTGGAGTCGAATCCGGCATTCTCCAGGGAACGTCCCGTTTCGAAGATTACGCCGACACATCTTTCACGACGGAAGAAGCTGCGATCGTGCCTTACGTATGGGAAGGGACCAAGAAGTGAGCGCGGATCGAACCCATCTTCCCAACGCTGTTCCTCCAACCCGAAACACGGCCAAACCGGATGTGATTCAAATCAGTTCTGGGACATCTGTGACCAGAATCATTTTGCCAACTTTGGTGAGTGGTCTGTTCCTCTTGGTCTGGGACCTCAGCGTTCGCGTTTCCGGGAGCCAAATCTTTCCCAAACCGATCGAGGTGCTGCGCGGTATTTGGGAGCTGCTCGAAAAGGGCCTCTTGGTGAAATACGTCGTGGCATCGCTGTTCCGAGTCACGTGGGGGTTCACGCTGGCAATCTCGCTCGGAGTGCCTTTCGGACTGTTCCTCGGCTGGCACAACCGCGCTTTCCAAGCCTTCAACCCACTGATCCAAATGTTTCGTCCGATCTCGCCCATTGCGTGGATTCCCGTGGCGATCCTCTGGTTTGGTGTCTCGGACGCTGCTCCAGTTTTCCTCATTTTTTTGGCGAGCTTCTTTACGATCACCGTTTCGTCAATGGCCGCGGTCCAGAACATGCAACTCGTTTACCTTCGAGCGGCTCAGAATTTCGGTCTCAGCCGGGGACAATTGTTTCGACGCGTCATCTTCCCGTCCTGCCTTCCGCAAATCATCACGGGGATTCGAATCGCCCTTGGCGTCGCTTG
>CAMAWP010000496.1 GCA_945861765.1 Akkermansia muciniphila
TCGACGTAGAGCTCGAAAAACTTTCCAGGACGTAATTCTGAAAGCCCCGCCATGATCCATTTGCGGTCTGATTTTTCGTCGAGCCGCGCATTGAGTTTCGACGAAGATAGCACGATGGGTGCAAACGGATCGTCGGGAAGCTTTTCGTACCAGCCGAGGTGCTTGAACCGGCGGAGATACCAGGGCAGCGGCCAGTAATCGTTTCCCGGCGCGATGATTTTCACAATAGTTTCGAATCCCGTTGATGCCACGCGCGCAATCCCCTCGGTTCTTTGCACGAGGTTCAAAAGGTCAGGCACGGTCTGCGCGTAAACGTAAGGATTCCGGCGGTCGGCGGAATAAACAAAGCTCGCGCGCCATGCCTGCCACGAGAGCTGCAGCGTCAGGGCGAGGAGCACCCCGACAACAACCGCCTTCAACGACCGCCTGCGGAAGAAGTCCACCACCGCCGATGCGCCGACGCCGGCGAGCAAAATGAAGCCGAGGTAAAAATTGAGTAGGCACCACGGCGTCTTGTAGGAGATCGCAGAGTAGAGCGCGGTGAGAATGATCGTGTAGAGCGCGAGGAAACGCAGCAAGGGTGACTTCTTCCCGACAAGCGATACCGCAGTGCCGACGGCTGCGAGAATAAGAATCAATCCTTCGCTCCAGACCGGACCCTTTGCGGGATGAAACCATGCGAGCCGCTCGAGGTAGAAACTCCACGGATGATTATGCGGCGACTGCCCGCCCGCGCGCTTGATCCACGGTAGGTACGTGCGCACTGAATCCAGGCAGCCGGGGAGGTTAGTGAAGAAGGAGCTGAACAACAGCAGCCAGACGGCGAAAGCAGCGCTCAATGCCAGCGCGGCGTGTTTCCAGTTCCATAGCGCGAGCATGCCTTGAATTCGATGGGCCTTGTCCACCGTGCACCAGGCCGTGACGACTCCCGCCAGGCCCATCGCGGCGAGGCTGATGACGAATGTTTCCTTCGTCGCGAACATCAACGCCAGGCCCACGCCTGCCACGACGGCCCAGCGTGCCGACCGCGTTTGCCAGTAACGCCAACCCGCGCCCAAGGTCAGCGCGGTGAAGAACACGAGCAGCATTTCATGGATGAAATAGCGGCTGTAGAAAACCATTGCAGGCGAAACGGCGGTGAAGATGGCAGCCGAGGCCAGAGCAAGGTGGCCCAGGCCATCCACAAAGAGAACCAGTAAAAGAATCAGTCCGACGCCAAACGCGACTGGGGCGAGCCGTAGCGTCGCGTCATGGAGTTCATCGGAATTGCGAGCGCCGCTCAACCACAGAAATGGGAGAGTTGCGTAGTGGAGTGTCGGCCCGTGATATTCGTCGGGATCGTAGGCGTAGCGGCCGTGCTGCCACAATTCGCTGACTTTGACGGCATTGACCGCCTCATCGTTGTGGAGCGGGCGCGTGGCGAGTTCGGGAGCGCGCAACGCGAGCGCGGCGGCGCTGGCCAGCAGCACCGCCAGGACGCTCCAGCGATTCATTTGGCCGGCAGCGCGTACACTTCAATCTCCTGCCAGCAATTGAGCACGCTTTGGTTGCTGCCGCGTGTGTAGCCGCGCACGTAACGGGCCTTGATGCCCTTGGTAGCCACGACTCGCCCGAACTGCATTTCAAAATATTCACGGTCCGTCCCGACGCCGAGCCCGGAGGAATTGTCCGTGTCGTTGTTGTACAGCATGGTCACTCCGGATTTGAACTCGGGATCATCGGATACTTGCAAGATCACATCGTGCATGGCCTGAACGTAACGGTGGTCGTGCCACATGGCGATGGCGTGGATAACGAAAGACTGGCTCAGATCAACCTGCACCCAGTGCGTGCCTTTCCTGAATTCCACGGCATCATCGTCGATCGCCTCCTTCTTGCCATCGGTGATCCGAATCAACTCGCCCAAATACGGACGTACGCTGCTGGTGACGGGTTTCCCAGCGGCGACGTTCGTGACGCCCTTGGGCACCTGGATGGGCGTAGGCGCCACGTCAGAAAGCGGTTCGACATTCGGTCCTGACGGCAAATCCTCTGGGGTTCCCTTGAGTGTATGGATGGGCAGGTCCAAGGCTAGCGGCACGGTGGACTTGGTGTCGTCCGCGCGAATGGACGCTGCGAAAAGGATCGAGGCGCACGCCGCGATCATCAGCGGCTTGAGTAGGTCATTTTTCATGAAACAAGTTTGGTGCAGAAAGAATCGAGAAACAAACCCGCTGACAGAAGCGTACAAGCTCTGCAAGCGGGTGGGTTTCAGATCTCCCAGCCTTGGCGATTCTGACGCTTGACAAATTGCGCGGCCTCCGGCGCGTTCGTGGCGCGCATGTTGGGACCGTCCCAGTCCAGCTTGTGGCCCACGCCGGAGCGCAGAGCCACGCAGCCCAGCAGAATGATCTCCGTGAGATAGGCCGAGATGTTGAAGTTCGAGTAGGCGGCGGGACCGCCCTTCATCATGGCGAACCATTCCTGGTCATGGCCGGGCGATCGGGGAATGGTCTGGGGCACTGCCACGCAGGCTTCATGCTTTTCGCTAGGTGTGTATTCCTTTTCGTCCTTGAGAACCACCTGGAAGCGCGCGCCGTAGTCGTCGCCTGCGAATAGCTTGCCTTTGTCGCCGATGACAAGGCAACCGCTGGCCGGGAGTTCCCCTCGTTGCGAAACAATTTCGTGGGTCAAGTCCGCGCTGGGGCGCAGGGGTGAAACGAAGTTGCCGGACTTGAACATGCCGTGCTTTGAATTGGGGTTGCCGTCGTACCACCAGAATTTGCACGGCGGCAGGCCATCACGTTCCGGAAAGTCGAAGCGAATGCGCGACGTGAGTGGGAATGTCTCGGGATAAATGCGCGAAGCCACTTCGAGCTCGACCGCCGTTGGGTAACCCAGTTTGAGCGCGCGGAAAGGCATATTGACCGTGTGACATGCCATGTCGCCAAGCGCGCCCGTTCCGAAATCATACCAACCTCGCCAGGCAAAAGAGTGATAGACACCGCTCTTGAAGGGGCGATAGGCAGCGGGGCCAAGCCAGAGATCCCAGTCCACATTTGAAGGCACGGGGTCCTCACCCATCGGCCGGGCCAGTCCCTGCGGCCAGATCGGGCGATTTGACCAGACGTGCAGCTCGCGCGGCGCTCCGATGACGCCCGCTTGAATGACCTCAACCGCGCGGCGCAGTCCGCTGCCGGCGCTGCCCTGGTTGCCCATTTGAGTGGCGAGCTTCTTCTCATTCGCCAGTCGCCGCATCTCGCGAGCTTCAAACACCGTCTGAGTAAGAGGCTTCTGGCAGTAAACATGTTTACCCATCCGCATGGCGGTGATGGCAGCCAAACCATGCATGTGGTCGGGCGTGGAGACTGTGACAGCATCGATGGATTTACCAAGCTCGTCGAACATCTTGCGCCAGTCCTTAAAAAGCTTGGCGTCGTAGGTGCGGTTCTCCTTTTTGGCCCGATCCTGGAATGATTTATTTTTTCCGGTCAGCGTGTTGGAGTCGATGTCGCACATGGCAACGATGTTACCTCCGAGGCCGAAGGCGCTGCTTGAGTCGCTGTCACCTTTTCCTCCCACGCCAATACAGGCGATGTTAATGCGCTCGTTCGCGCCTTGCGCGCGCAAGAAGTAGGGCGCACTGATCGCTGCTGCGCCGGCGAGGAGCGAAGTTGACTTGAGGAAGTTACGACGGTTTCCGTAATGGAAGATTTGCTTTGGCATACTTACTTTCCTACCCCTGCCTTCGAAAACCGGCAAGGAGATTTACTAAAAATCATTTTACTTTTGGGGTTCGGGTGATTTTTTCACCTGGGAAGAACCTGGAGCAAACCAGACAACTGGCTCGTGTGGGCGATGGCAACCATGTTCACTGCTTTCAATCCTGCCCATGAACCTGACCTGGGAGCGCTGGCGGCTCGCCGGCGTGTTCCTAATTTCGCCACAGCAACTCGCCGGCGAGACGCCGGCGCTCCCAGGTTCATGGTCTCGATTCACGTCCGATTTTTGGAGGTGTTCCCTGCCCATGAACCTGGGTGGGGTGAGAGTCCCCTCGAACCCTGACCTTTTCTGGCGATCGAGCATGTCAGGGCTCGACGGCTTCCGGCTCGGAGACTACAGCTCGGAGAGAGTCTCG
>CAMAWP010000497.1 GCA_945861765.1 Akkermansia muciniphila
GCGCCGAGCGACACGCTCTATTGGCAGCACGGCCATTCCACCGAGCGCGATTTCATCTACGTGACCACGCAGCACCTGAGCGCGGACCAGCTCGCGCAGTTGAGCGACGAGGTGGGGCCGGAGCGCACGTTGCTCGTGCTCTGCGCCGCGTTCCGCGTCTCCAAAAGCGGCACGGAGCGCTATCCCAACCTCACCGTGAAAAAGATTCCCAAGCAGGTGCTCTCCCGCTGCGAGTGGGGCCACGACGATTACAGCCTCAAGGTGGAGAACCTGCCCAAGGCCCCGCCCGCGCCGCCCAAGACGGACAAGCGCGGCCAGCAATCGCTCTTTGATACGGAGGTGGGCAAGTGAATCCCAAGGTCAACGCCATCGCCGGTCGCCTGAGCCTCCGGCCACCGCAACGCCGCTCGCTGGAAATCCTCGACCGCATCACGGAAATCGTCCCGCCCCGGAAAGGCGCGGACCTCGCCGCCGCGTTGGAGGTGATTCGCGCCGAGTTTCCGACCGTCACCGATTTCGAGCGCGAGTTTCCGTCGCTCTGCTTCGCGTTGGCTACCGGCGTCGGCAAGACGCGGCTAATGGGTGCCTTCATCAGCTACCTGCACCTCGCGCACGGCATCAATAATTTCTTCGTCATGGCCCCGAACCTGACGATCTACAACAAGCTCATCACGGACTTCACGCCGAACACGTCCAAGTATGTCTTCAAGGGCATCGCGGAGTTCGCCACCGACGCGCCGGAGATCATCACGGGCGACAACTACGAGGCGAAGGCGGGCACGCTCTTCGACCAGTTGCTCCGCTGCAAGGTGAACATCTTCAACATCTCGAAGATCAACTCGGAAGTCCGGGGCGGAAAGTCGCCGCGCATCAAGCGGCTATCGGAATACATCGGCGAGAGTTACTTCGAGTATCTGGCCGGTCTGCCCGATCTCGTGCTCATCATGGACGAGTCGCACCGCTACCGCGCCAGTGCGGGGGTGCGGGCGATCAATGAATTGAAGCCGGTGATCGGCCTAGAACTGACGGCGACGCCATTCGTGGAAACGCCCAAGGGCGGCGTGCCGTTCAAGAACGTCATCCTCGACTACCCGCTCGGCAAAGCGATGGCGGATGGCTTTGTCAAGGAGCCGGCCGTCGTCACGCGCAAGAATTTTAATCCGGCTGGCATGACGGCGGAGGCCATCGAGCTGATGAAGCTGCAGGACGGCGTCCGGTTGCACGAACAGGTGAAGGTCGAACTCGAAACCTACGCCCGCGAAAGCGGCAACGTCATCGTGAAGCCGTTCGTCCTGGTCATCGCCCGCGACACGACGCACGCGAAGCAGTTGATTGATTTAATCCAGTCGGACGCGTTCTTCGAGGGCCGTTACAAAACGAAGGTCATCCAGGTGGATTCCAGCAAGACCGGAGCGGAAGAAGACGAGATGGTGGAGCGGTTGCTCAAGGTCGAGCACACCGACGAACCGACCGAAATCGTCATCCACGTCAACATGCTCAAGGAAGGTTGGGACGTGACGAACCTCTACACCATCGTCCCGTTGCGCGCGGCCAATGCCCGCATCCTCATCGAGCAGTCCATCGGACGCGGATTGCGCCTGCCCTACGGCAAGCGCACCGGCGTCAACTCGGTGGACCGGCTGAACATCATCGCGCACGACAAGTTTCAGGAAATCGTGGACGAGGCGAAGAAGCCCGACTCGGCGATCCGCTTGCAGCAGGTGATTCTGGAGCCGGAGCAGTTGGGCGAGAAGACGGTAACGGTCGTCTCGCAATCGCAACTGGCGAGCAAGCTGGGATTGCAGCCCGAGCAGACGACCACGAGCACGTTGGTGCCCAAAACCGCCGAGCCGCCCGTGTTCACCACGCTGGAGGACCAGAAGGTCGCGCAGATTGCGTATCAGGTGATCCGCAGGATGGAGAATCAGCCGGAGTTGCTGCCGAGCGTTTCCTACCTGACGAATACCGACGTGCAGGGATTGGTGCTGCAGGAAGTCGCCGCCCAGTATCGCCCGTCGCAGTTGGAAATTGAGGGTGTAACGGCCAAACCGGATATCGCGGCCATCGTCGCCAAGACCACGGAGCTGGTGATTCAGCAGACCATTGATATTCCTCGCATCCTCGTTGTGCCGACGGGCAAGGTGCAGTCGGGTTTCAATGTGTTCACGCTCAAAGTGGACACGCTCAACTACCCGCCGGTGTCTGAGGAGCTTTGGGCCAAGCACCTCCGCACGGATCAGGTGGATGTGATTTCCACTGGTGCGGGCGGCATAGAAGAATTGCGGCTGGAGGATTACGTGGTGAGCGGCCTCGTGGACTTTGACGACGTTTCCTACGACGCCCATGCCGACCTGCTCTACGACTTGGCCAGCCAGGTGGTTAAACACCTCGGCACCTACCTCAAGGACGAACACGAGGTGCGCAAGGTGCTGGGAGCCTTCCAAAAGGACATCGCCAAGTTCGTCCACGTGCAGATGCAGGAGCATTACTGGGAAAAGGCCACCGGCTACGAGGTGAAGATCAGCAAGGGCTTCTCCGAATTGAAGCCGAGCGCCTACACCGCGTCGGCGACCGAGCCGGTGATGGATTACCGCCAGCCCCCCGCCGACAAGAGCAACATGGCGAAATATCTCTTCGGCGGCTTCAAGCGATGCCTCTACCCGGTGCAGAAGTTTCAGGCTGACGGCGAACGGAGGCTGTCCGTCATTCTGGAACGCGAGGCAACGAAGTGGTTCAAGCCGGCGAAGGGCCAGTTCCAGATCTACTACAAGTCCGGTGCCGACCACCTCGAATACCAGCCCGACTTTGTGGCCGAGACGGATTCAAGCATCTACATGCTGGAGCCGAAAAGCCGCGCCGAGCTGACCGCCGATGATGTCATCGCCAAGCGCGACGCCGCGGTAAAGTGGTGCAAGCAGGCGAGCGACCACGCGAAGACCTACCGAGGCAAACCATGGAAATACCTCCTCATTCCGCACGACGTGGTCGCCGAGAATGTCACACTCGAATGGCTGGCCGCGCAGTTCGGGGTGCGTTGATTGCCGTTTTTCGCCTTTCAGCGCGGAAACGCCACGGCATCCCGCCACTTCACAACGTCTTCGACCTTCTCGCGCTGGTAGATTTGGTGGACCAAATCAGAAGCATGGTTGACCAAGCGCATAGCGGCTTCGCGAGGGACACCAGCACGGCGCAAGCGATTCACGTAGGTCACGCGGAGGCAGTGGAAACAGAGGTGGGGCATCTTGACCTTGATGAAGAATTGCTGCCATCGCCGAGACGGCTGGAACGGGAATTCCACGGTGAATTTCAGTTTGGCCTTGGCCAGCTTTTCGAGAAGAGGCCGGAGCGCGGTCGGCGTCGGAATCGAAAATGCTCGGTCCTCGCCCCCCTTTGGAGAGGGGAAAGTGATTTTGTTCTCGGTGAAATCCACACAGTTCAGAGGAATTCGCGTTTCGCGGAGGCGGCAGCCGGTGTGAAGGGCGATCTCGAAGGCGGTTTGCATCCAGTCGGGTTCCTCGGCCAGGGCGGTCTTGATCGCGACGATTTCCGCGTCGGAAAGTTCCGGTTTCTTTGCGGCCTTGTCCTTCCGAAGCTTCATGCTGACGAGTGGGTTGGCTTCGGTGTGGCCCAGCCGCACGGCTTCCCCGATGATCATCGACAGGGTCTTCAATTCGAAAATGGCCGTGTTCCGCCCTACGCTCTTCCCGCTTTTCTTTTTGTAGGCCGTCCGCCAGTCGATGTATTCGAGGGCTTTGCGGTAGGTGATGTCCCGAGGCGAATGAATTTTTCGCACCTGGAGCCAAAGTGCGAGCCACTTCCAAGCATCGGCGTATCGCTCCAGAGTTCGCGCATTCTCGCAGTGACGCTCCAGAAATTGTGGCACCCAGGTGTCCCATCCCTCGCCCCCCACCACGGGAGTTCGCCGATGCTCCTTCGCTTCGAGTTCGGCCCGCATGCCCTTTGCCTTGGCGGTGTCGTTAGGGTCGTCCGCACGGAGGCCCGTGGAACGGTGCTTTTCCTTCTGGTCGCCGTCGAAGTAGACGACATACCAAAAAGGCGAACGCGGTTTGCGATACAGGTAAGCCACAACGAGTGCAAGTAGTGCAAGTAACT
>CAMAWP010000498.1 GCA_945861765.1 Akkermansia muciniphila
CTATCTCCCGGAGGGAGAATTGATAATAGCCCAGCAGTTCACTGCTGGGTTGGATTGGCGATTGCATAAGTCCCGGAGGGACGGCTGAATCCCTTCTCGATGTCCTACGCCAGAACATATTTTCATCGTGTGTTCAGCACAAACGAAACCCAACATCGGTTTCAACAAGCAGTCTTTGTGGGAGTGATTCAATCGTCCCTTCGGGACTCGGGATCTCCGCCACACAATCCCACCCTTGAAAGGGTGGGCTATCCTCAATTCTCCCATCCGGGAGATGGCAGGATCTATCTCTCGGAGGAAAACTCAACAATTGACATTTTGGGAATAAAAGCAGGGTGCGTTGTCTGCACTTGTCGTGCTATGTCCAAGCAGATTCTTGCGATTGAACACGGCGGCCGTATCGGGTTTTGGGTTCCGATACTGCGGTCCCATACCGACAAACAGGCGGCCCTGCGCATCGAACGCCATGGAGCACGGCTGGCGCACGAGCGGCTCCCGCGCGAAGAACGACAACTCGAAGCCAGGCAGAACCGTGGGCAGCGACTCGCGATCGGTGTGCAGCAAATCGAGAGAGCAGGCCTGAAGTCGAAAAAGAGATCGTGTCGCGGGAAAGGTCATGGTGAGTGGTCAAGGTCCTTGTCCGTTGTGTCCGGAGCCCATCGGATGGCGATCATTCCCAGTGCGTAAACGAGGGCACAGACCGAGCCCACCTTGGCATAATCACCTTTGAACAACCCGACCAGGCCGGCCGCGGCGAACACTAGCATGGCGGTCACGAAACGGCCGCTGTTGTACGCCACGCCGCTTCCTGTGGCGCGCACACGAGTTGGGAACAGTTCAGGAAGATAGAGCGGGAGCCAGCCAAAGAACAACGTGGCGACGAAGCCCTGAGTGAAAACGACGGGTAGGAAGCTGGATTGCAACGGAGCGGTGAAGTTGAACATCGTCAGAGTGAGTAAAGTGGCGCCGAGGCTAATGAGAAAATAAGTCAGACGACGGCCGAGATAGCTCGCGATTTGCCCGCCGAAGAAGCTGCCGAGAGTTGAGCCGAGGGCCCACCATCCTTGCGTCAATGCCTTGTAGCCAGGCTGCGCGGCACCGCCCATTTTATCGGCCCACGGGATCACCCATTTGCTCGCCGACCAGGCACCTACAAGCGGGATGGCTCCGAGCGCAATCCCAATCAGAGTGACGCGTAGCAACGGTGGCCGAAACAGTTCACTGAACGGCGACGTCGGCTTCGCGGTCTGGCCGCGCGAGGCCAGCCATTTTGGCGATTCGGGGAGCACGAGCAAAACCACAATGCCTAGAGCGGCGGGCATGGCGCTCCATCCAAAGAGCCAACGCCAGGAGTCCGGGCTGATCGGATGATACCGCGCGACCTGGGACAACGTGAGAATCCCTATGTTCATGCCGGCGCCCATGATTCCAGAGATCAACGGTCGGGAAGTGTTCGGCCAGCATTCAGAAACGAGGGCCACACCGTTGGGCCACATACCTCCCACGCCAAGCCCGCAGAGAAACCGGAGCAGGAGCATCTGATCGAGCGTCTGGACGAACGCACCCAATCCAGCAAAAGCGGAATACGTCAGAATGCTGATGGCCATCGCGCGCACCCGTCCGATACGATCGCCCAGATTGCCGAGCCAGATCCCTCCGATAGCCGCTCCGAGCATCAACGCCGCCGTCAGCCATGCGAACCACTCACCGCCCGCCGCATCCGTGTAAGCGGACCCCAGGATGCTCTTTGTCACTGACAGCGACGCGATGGGCATCAGGCCGAGCTCCCAGCCATCGAACAGCAACCCTGCAAACGACGCGACGAGAACGGCAACGCGCCCAGTCCGCGAGAGTGGGGAGGAAGGTGACGTCATGGAACTTCCTGTTTTATAGAAGCAGTTCGTGCGGAATCAAGACTTCAATAATTTGCGCCAGGCACTTCATATTCTGGCTCAGGCCAGTGTTCTGAGCCAACATGAGAATTGCTACCCGCGATGGGAACCCACACAATCCCGTGACTGGTCATTATGGACGCTGATGAATTGAACGAAGAGCGCTCGCCTTATGTGGCGGGCCCGGACGCCGCGATTTCGGCCGCGTGGCTGGCGGAGTTTGAAGCGGCCGCACGGCGCCCCTTGGAGACTCGATTCCGTTACGCCTTCATTCACACCTACAAACCGGTGTTGGACGACGCGCCTTTCCGAGCATTTGACACGACCGCCGACTACCGGCGCTGGTGCGAGGAGAATCTTCCGGATTGGCTGGGCTATGGGCGCATTTGAATACCGTCAGGCGGAGGAAATCCGCGACTGCTTTCGACGTCGCGGCATCCGGTATCTGTTTCTCGGAAAATCGGGTGCCATCCTCCTGGGCTTTCCCGACACGACCCAGGACGCTGACCTGTTCGTGGAGAAGACATCCGAGAACTGCGCCGGGCTCGTGGTGGCCCTGCGCGAATTGGGCTTCGCTTTGAACGACGCGGAAGCTGGCGAGGTCTCGCGAGGAAAGGATTTCATCCAACTCAAGAACGGGCCATTCGACATGGACCTGATCTTCGCGCCCGACGGTATCGAACGCTTCGCGGATGCGTGGAACAGACGAGTGGATATTGAGGGCTTTCCGGTCTGCCATATCGATGACATCATCGCGAGCAAGGTCGCCGCAAATCGCCAGAAAGACCGCGAGTCCCTGCCTCGGCTGCGGTCGTTCCGCGAGTATTGGATGCGGCAACGAAGAAAATGATCGGCACCACACTCACCCACTACCGGATCACTGCCAAGCTCGGCGAAGGGGGCATGGGCGAAGTGTTCCGCGCTCGGGATACGCGGCTCAATCGCGACGTGGCGTTCCGGCAGATCATCGCGCGGACCTCTTCTCCTTCGGCTGCGTGCTTTGTGAAATGGTCACTGGGCAGCGGCCTTTCAAGCGCGATCGTCCCATGTTGGCGATCTCGCCGGATGGCTCGCGCGTCGTCTATTCGGCGCGGGCCACGAATGGAACTTTGCTCTTGTGGGAGCAACGTTTTGACCAGCCCACGCCTCGACCGCTCCGTGGAACCGAGGCGCAAAAGCGCCGTGCTTTTCGCCAGATGGCAAGTGGGCCGGCTGTTCATTGGATCACCGGCAATCCATAATGAAGATTTCACTGGAAGGCGGCGCTTCGACGGCAGGCTCATCGCGCCGGTTCCGCTGCAAAACCAGATCGTCCTGAACGAATTGCTCCCAGGCGGGTCCACTTACGCCACTCGCGACCTCGGACACTTTCTCGACTCGATCGATCGGTGGTTTCGCCCCGTGGAATGGTCGGGAGCGAATTGCGCAACCAGCATTGGGCGGAGCAGGTCGTGCGCTGGTGAACTGCTTGAAAGCATGGGTGATTATCAATAGTCGGAACTGACACCTTTGCTGTGCTTTTCACAATTGTCCGTTATGCAAACAATTGCGAATAGTGGCGCGGATAAGCCTCAAAGGAGCCTCGATATTTTCACCGCTTGCACGTTCCCCACTGTGAACAGAAGTGATCATGTAATAACTGTGATGAAGCAGCTCCATCGCACCAATCATGACGATGTTTGTATAATGCGGCGAGAACAACTCCATGACAAACGAGGATTCCGGCATCAAGAGAGAATGGAACATCCCTGCTCCGTTTGCTCCGACGAGCCCTGTTGTATTTGCCATCAACCTGATTTGCTCTTCGAGCGACATCTTCTCCATGAGCACGGCTTGAAATCCGAACTCATCGAGAAGGGTCGTCAGTTCTGATTCATTGGATACGCTTCGTTTGTTTCCAGCAAATTTGCGAGAAATATAGACGCGTCCAGGTGAACCCACGGCATCGGCAACGTTTTTCAGAAGATGTTGCCGGAGGATCCTCAGAATGGACACATACGCCATGCCGCTTTCCGATGTAAACCGCTCCGGCATGTATAATCGGTTGATAAGCAAACCACCTTTGTTGTCATAGACCACGATCCGTTCGATAGGCACTCCGATGAGTTGCAGGGAATCTATAATGAAAGGAGGCGACGACGGTGAAATAAGATATTTACCCTTAAATCCAAA
>CAMAWP010000499.1 GCA_945861765.1 Akkermansia muciniphila
TGCGGCCCAAGCACCCAATCAGAATTCGCCAGCGGCGGCGCGAGCGGAGTGAGGCCTTCCCCCGTGAGTCCATGGCAGCCCGCGCAGACTTGCTGGAACAGGAGTTTTCCCACGGCCATTGCTGCGGCCTCTTCAGTCGTCGCGGGACGTGCGGCTTCCGATCTCTCAGCGGCAGGCTTCGTCTGATGTCCAGGCCAGGCAAACAATTTCTTTATCCGCTCTCCCTGTTCGCGAATCGCCGCATCCTCGGATTTTGCCAGAGTCTCGAAAGCTACCGGCGCCACCGCGAGAGGGATTGGCGTGCGGTTTTGCGCGCTCGCAACGACTCCATTCAGCAAGCTCTTGCGACGCCACGTTTGTCCAGGCTTCTGGTTTGCCGCCAACGCGAGGAGCGCTTCGGTCTTATTCGGAATGCGTTCGCTCATGACGGCGCTGGCCAAAGCTTGAAACAACGCGCCACGTCCCGGTTGCTGGCCCTGCCATTGGGGATCTGCCAGCAAGATCTGGAGAAACTGCAGTTCCCAATCGCGCAATCCGCTTAAGATCGCGTGTCGGATGAGCGAATGCTCCGCTTGCGTCGCCGCGATAGCTGCCAAGATCGGCAGTCCTTCGGGTTTCGAAAGGTTCCCCGCCGTGAGCGCGGCTTGGAACGTCACCTCGGGAGTTTTCCTTTTGTCGATCGTGGCGAGCTTTTGAAGAACTGCTTTTCGGTGCGTAGGATTCCACATCGCAAGTGATTCAGCCACCCGCACGGCGGCAACCTGGACTTTGGGCTCCGGATCGTCCATCGATTTGAGGCAGGCATCCAGGACATCCGGCGTGAGGGCGGGAGCTTCGAATACCAGATTCGGATCGACGTTCACGAGTCGCAGAGTGGTCGTTTTGCCCACGCTCGGGCTCTGGGTGGTTTCCGAGGAATTCTCCGTTGTCCCGGAACGGTCCTTCCCGAGGCCTTTTGGAAGGGCCGCGAAATGACCTTCGATCGTCCACAACGCGTGAATGCGGCCCAGTGGGTTCACGCCCGACGCTGCAAGGCGCACCAAGTCGGCGATGACCGACCGATCGCCACGCTCGATTAAAAGCCGTTGCGCCGTGTCCCGAATCCAGCCGTTCGGATCGGACAAGCGTCCGACCAATGCGAGCGAGTTCTCGGTCGATAGATGAGGGAATTTCTTCGGCGCTCTGCTTGTTGAAACGATCCGATAAATCCGTCCGAGATGAATCCCTTGATCCAGACCACGTTCAAGCGTGTCACGGCGAAGGTAGCTGGTCATGAACATGCCATACTGAACGATGCCGCGGTACATATCCACGACCCACAGCGTGCCATCGGGTCCGTTGAACAGATTGACCGGACGGAACCGTTCATCCGTCGAGGCTAGAAATTCCGAGTTCGCGTAAGCAAATTTGGAGGCGAGGGTCAGGGTTTGATCGAAGAGCAGGTTTCGCTTGATAAGATTCGCGCTTGGATCGCAGACGAACGCGTTGCCCTGAAATTCCGCCGGGTAATTATCGCCGCGGTAGATGACCGGGCTGCACGAGGACGAGAACACATGGAGCTTGCCCGATGGATCGAGAACGTTCGTCAAGTAACCCCGATTGACGGCGGTGTTCATCCGAATCGTAAAGACCCGCTGGTCGGTCGCGACGGCGAGGTTCAGGCCCGCGGAGGTGCGGTGGTGCGGATTCCGGCTCATGTAATTTGGCGGCGCGAAATCGCCCAGGAGCTGGCTGTTGTTCACGTCGTAGAATAATCGGCCGTAGTTATCCTGCGTCATGCCCCATTGACCGCGAAATTCCGTCCGCTGCTTGATCACAACTCCACTGACAAACCGGTAACGATATTGCGATTCGGCGTTGTAAATCCAGTTGTCCATCGCCCGCGTCATGCCGTTGGGCCCGTGCTCGACATTCCCGGTGCCGTAAGCCGCATCGACGAGCTCGGTGTGATCGGCTTTCCCATCAGCGTCCGTATCCCGAGCAAACCAAAGTTTGTAATCCGAGACGTAGAAGATGCCTCCATTCATCGCCGCCACCGCGCGGGGGAGCACCAGCTTATCCACGAAGACCGTCGCTTTTTCAAAACGCCCGTTGCCATCCGCATCCTCGAGCAGTGAAATGCGCCCAGTCGGTTCGCGCTCGCCGGTGCGGTTGATGTCCTGCATGAAGCCTCGCATCTCGACCACAAACAAACGTCCGTCTTCATCGAACGAGATCGTGATGGGGTCCTCGATCATCGGTTCGCTGGCGGCCAATTCCATTTGGAAGCCTTCGGCGAGTTGGAGAGTTTTTATCGCGTCCTCAGGCTCGAGAACATTCGAAGGGGGCGGTTTGGGAAGCCCTGGAATGGGGGTTTGTGCTTCTCCTCCCAGTGCTCCCCCCATGTTCGTTCGAGGCAAGGTGGAGTTCAACCCCGCGATTACTTTATCGCGATCAAGCGACCCGCTCTTCGCCGGGTCCCATAGGCTGAACCATCTCTGGAATGTTTGCTTTACCTCGGCGCGGGTGACAGAGCCATCCTTGTCCTCGTCCAGTGCGATGAAGAGACCAACGAAGCGGCTGGTGGCAAACCCACCGCGTCCTCCCCCGGGGACTCCGCCGCCGCGCGGAGCTAGTCCAGGCGGCGGCGGCAAGAGGTTATTGAACCGTTCGCTAAACTCTTCCTGGCTGGCTCTCCCTGCGCCGTCCACATCAAGCGCATCGAACCATAAGTCAGCTAAGGCGATGAATTCGTCCTTGGTCAGCTTCTGGTCGGCGTTCGTATCGGCCTGGGTCAACATTTGCCCGGCAAGCGACGGGGCTAGGTTCAATCCAAAACCGCCGCGCCCATTCGGAGCACCACTGCGAGGCGGCGCGTCAGCCTGTTGCGCGCGCAAAGACAGGCAAAGAATCCAAGCCCAGGTGAAGCCGAGTTGGCCGAGTATTCGCAAATGACAGTTCATAGAGGTGGACAGCTTTCAGCGACACTATCAAAGACTCGGTCTTTCCGCATCAGGTTACGCGATGAGGAAGGCATCCAGACATTCCTCAGATTCTCGCCTGATCGGAATCGTTAAAAAGTTCCGGGGATTTTCGTTGAAGCCTTTCTTTCGACCCAAAGCGTCCCCTCCATCCCGTCGGCTTGGTATCGATTATATGCCCAGCCTTCTGGATCAACTCACTCGATTTTTGGGACAGTCGGTGTTCTGAGTCGTCCTTTCGGAGGAGGATGGGCGTGACTTCGCGGGCCACTTTGATAGGGTTCGTTAGTGCCGTATGAAGAAAGCAGGAAAAAAGCTTCCGCCACTCCCCGTCCGCGCCGCGCGCGTGCTGGCTCAACTCAAGCGGGTGCGCGGACTCGACGACGCCGAGAAGTCAGTCCACGCCCTCGGGCTCGCCGCGACGCCGCAGGAGCGCTGGGACATGTTCGAGAACAGCATCCGCTCATCAGGTTATTGGAAGGCCTCGAAGCCGAACAAATCCGCTACGTCGTAATCGGCATGGGAGCCGCCGTGGCGCAAGGCGTCATGGTGAACACTTTGGATCTGGACTTGTGGATTGACCTGCCGGCTCGACAGTACATCCGAGTTCTAACTCTGGCGCGCAAACTGGGTGCGACGGTTGCGGCCAACACGGTCGTTTTTCTTGAAGACGGAACGCCCGTGAATTTCGTGTATGAAGTCACCGGTCTTACGAGCTTCTCCCGCGAGACCCGGTATTTCATCCAAGCGCGCATTCATGGCCACGATCTTCCCGTGCTGCGTTTGGAACGAATTCTCAAAAGCAAGGAAGCGATCGGTCGCGACAAGGACAAACTTCACATCCTGCACATCCGCGATTTCTTGCGCTGTCGGCGGGAAGTCGAACGACAGGGAGGATGCCCGCCCTAACCGGCAGGCGGTAGAGGCAATCGACGTGTTCAAATCTCATTTCGCCGAATCTCTCTCAACTTCACTTCTCAAGCTCGGCTTCCATCTTCAGCAGCTCTGCATCGGAACTGGCCTGCGCCACCGGACCACGGAAACGTCCGCGGACGCGCGCCGCATAGAAAATCATTAATGCGAGGAATGTGGCTGCGAAGAT
>CAMAWP010000500.1 GCA_945861765.1 Akkermansia muciniphila
ACTCATAATCGCTTGGTCACAGGTTCAAATCCTGTTGGGCCCACCATACTTCAGACCCAAAAAGCATTGTCTGTCCTGGGCGATCCAGCCAAGAAGTGTGTGAAAGCCGCGTTGTGGTTGCAAGAACATGCGGGGTTGATGATTCCCTGGCTGGCGCCGCTCTCACGGATCGATCCGCATCGCCTTGTGCCGCTCGATTCTACTTCGCGCGAGTAATCCGCACCTCGGGAGCGTAAACGATGCGCACCAATAGATCGCCGCGCCCGCCACGGGCCTTTGGTAGTCCTTCCCTTTCGATGCGGAGCACTTCGCCTCGCGCCACGCCCGGCGAAATCTGGACGCGCACAAAATTCCCGGTCACTCCACGCACTGACTCCGATCCGCCTTGAGCCGCGCGTCGGGCATCGATGCGGAGGTCGCAGCGCAAATCCGACCCGCGAATCTTGAAACGAAAGTCGGGACGCGCTCTAACGCGCACCAGCACATGACCGCCGCTGAAGGCCCCCTGGCGGCGTATGCGGAAGCGGCAGCCCGGCGCGGTATCGGGCGGAACCTCCAGCGAATAAACTTCCGGGCCTTCAGGATTACCCGGGTCGTTGACGCGAACCTCCAGGGTGGTGCCGCGAAAAAATTCCTCCGGGCGTAGATGGACATCCTGCGAAACGTTCTGCTGGCCTTTTACAACTCGCGAGGCACGTTTCTCTCTGGCTTCTGCGGCCAAAGATTGGTCGTAAGTCCGGCGAGAATCCGGGTCGCTCAGGACTTCGTAAGCGGCATTGAGTTCCTGGATTCGCCGCATAGCCTCAGCCGAACCAGGATTCAGGTCGGGGTGAAACATCTTGGCAAGCACACGGTAGGCCTCGCGGATTTGCTCGGCGGTGCAGCGATGGTCGAGTCCGAGCTTGGCGTAGAAATTAGGCAAAGTCGTTCGCAATGCTGAAAGCCTATTTGAACTCAGCCCAAAGCGCCAGAGAGTTGACCGTAAGCGATAAGCGGAGTCCGCCGCTGAACGGAATCAGGCTCGGTGGCCGGTCTGAGACACAGCCGCACTGCGTAAATCGAAAAGCGGAAGCCGAAGAAAAATCCAGATTCGAGATCGCGACGGGTTTGGTGGACTACGGTTCTGTGATCCGAATCTCTCCCAGTCGCCTACACTGATCCCGGCCCTGTTGAATCTTCCGACTTCCGACTCATCTGAGATAATCGAGGAGTGATTGGCTGAGAATTTTACCGCCGGTTTGAAGCGCGGCTGTGTAAGCACTTTGAACTTCACTCAGAGAGACCAAAGTCTGGGCTAGGTCTGCGTCCGCTTCATTGGAAACAAGCCCTTCCAGCGAAGCTTTACGCCGATTTGCCAGAGAAGTAGTAATGTCCAAGCGACTTTGGATTGCGCCAACGTTTCCGAAATGAAACAGGATATTTTCTTCATCTTTAAGCAGGTTGGATAAGTCCGTAGTCCTTATCGCCGTCTTATCCCCCGTCTCCAGATGGTCGCGAAGATCGAGCAAATGTTGAAAGATGTCAGCTCCGACTCCAGGACGGTTGTCGGCGAAAAGGCCTCGTTCACCGGCACCGGTCGTATTGGCACCGGGGATGTTCGTCTTTATGGTGATGCCTTCGTCAATCTCAGTGTCATTCACCGAAGCCGAGCCGTTGTAAACGACGGAAATGATTTTCCCCTCGGCATCCCTGGTCGCGACGAACGGCTGTTGGGTATTCTTCGTGCCGCCGAATAGGTAGCTGGTTTGGTGGCGAGTGTTGCCCAATTGAAGCGCTCGCTCGAGGAGCTGGTTCACCTCGACTCCGTAGGTCTGGAGCTCTTCGGGTGTGTCTAACCCATCGGCTGCTGTTGTGATTTCATTGGCTCGATCTGAAACTGTCTTCAGCGCGTGGGTGGAAGCATACGTCGTAGCCAAGGAATCCTTCAGAGTCGAAATATTTTTCTCGTATTGCGTCAAGGCTTTCATCTCGCTCTGGAGATCGAGCACCTTGCGCATCGCTCTGGGATCCTCGCTGGCCGTCTGGAAACGCTGGCCTGTGCCCGCCTGGACCTGCAAGCGGGCTTGCTTCGTGGCGAGCTGGCCCAACTGATAATTCAGAAGATTGGGAAAACTGCTTGAGGTTACTCGCATAGCGATGAGTCTTAAATGGTTTGATGATTAAAGATGTCGGATTTTGTTCCTAGACAATCATCTACCGAGTCAGGTTAAGGACATTTTGCAACAGTTCATCAATGGTCGAGATCATTTTCGCGTTGGCTTGAAAAGCACGTTGGAAAATAACCAGATTCGCCATTTCTTCGTCCACGGAAACTCCTCCGAGCGAATCTCTCTGGCTTTCCATGAGTCGGTTGACGGCCTTCTGATCGCCAGACTGACTGTTGACGTTGTGCAGTGCTTGGCCAAAATTTGCCACGGATTGATTGTAGCTTTCGGTAAGAGTCAAGCTACCGAGAGTCGATTGCGTCGTGTTCTCGAGCTGAGCTATGCTGAGCGCAACGCCGTTGTTACCAGCATCCCCGTCGGCACTGGCTTGTATGAGGTTCACGTCCTGGCTAAGGACTGTGTTAATAGCGATATCAGAGGCTTTGGTACCGGTGAAAAAGTCTTGCCCCGTGGATGTTCCATCCAAGGCAAATCCGGGAGTATGGAGCGTGTTGACCGCAGTGATCAGCGTGCCCGCCAAGGTATCGATGCCGGAAATCAGTGTGGCAATGGATCCGTCACGGGCATCAATAGTTCCTTTGGCACTGCCGCTGGTCAGCGTTAAATCAGTCGTTGCGGCCGTTGCCCTATTGTTGGTTCTCACTTGAAAACCTCCTAGAGCGTCCGTGAAACTTTCCAGATCCTCGACTTGATTGTTCGCTGAAATCATCGTGACACCGGCCACTGTGACATCGGTAGTGTTGGTGGCGGCATTCGTCGTCGTCTGGACATTAATGATCTTCGCCAGGTTCTCGATGGTCTGTTGTCGCCGGTCTCTCAGGTCGTTGGCATTTCCAACACCGCCCAGCTCAGCGCCCGTGATGCTCTTGCTGAGATCGGCCACTTGCTTCAATAAGTTGTTCGCTTCGGTAAGATCGTCACTAACGGAAGTATTCAAATCCTGACGCAAGCGGGCGAGCCTTGTATCGACGCTTTTGAACTTTTCCGACAAGTTCTGTGTCTTCAACAAGACCACTTGGCGGTCAGCGGTCGAGTTGGGACTCGTGCTGAGAGCTTGAAAGGAACTAAAGAACTCATTCAGGCCTTCGACTATGCCGAATTGGCCGCCGACGCCTTCCGCGGCCGCGGCTCCTTCTGGGGTCGAGGCTTGACCGTCGAGCCGCTGGCCGAGGTTAACCTCTCCGAACTGCAAGGCTTTCTGCTTCGCTTCCAAGTAGCCAGCGACGCCGGTTTCAATGATAATCTGGTTGTCCAACAGCCGACTGCGGATAGCTTCTATCCCCGCGACTTTCGCACCCGTTCCCTGAGGTCCGGTAGAAGTCGCGATAGCATCGCTCGTTTCGAGCTTGAGGCGCTGGCGCGCGTAGGCACGGTTGCTAATGTTGGCCAGATTGTGTCCGGTCAACTCGATTCCTGCCCGAGCAGTATCCAAGGATCTCTTGGACATGTCCAAAGTTGCAAATAGGCCGAGCGACATAATTTAAGGTCGGTTAAATGATCATCTCGCAAAGGGAGCTCTGCGGCATTGCGGCAGATTTCACGGCACCCATCTGGTTGTAGGTCTGCCCACCGCTGGAGGGAAACAGGCTGAAAATCATCTGCTGCATCAAGTCCAGCGAGCGGCTCAACAAAAGATGGTTCTGTCGCAAGCGCTGTTGAGAGCGGATCAACAGATCGTTGATCTCCTCGACCAGAGCTTCCAAGAGCGGCTTGTATTCACTGGGAATCAGGGTGAGCAGTTGGCGAAACGAGAAAGTGGTGGGTTGTCCCATAGCGGAGGCGAGGTCCTTGCGGAGTTGATCGCGATGCTGGCGAGCGGCGGCCACGACTGGGACTTGGGCATTGATAGCGCCTAAGTTTTCCAAAAGCCCCTCGGC
>CAMAWP010000501.1 GCA_945861765.1 Akkermansia muciniphila
TTATCACACGATCGAAGGCAAGCGAGTTTCATTCAAAAACATCGATGCGAAGGTCGCCGAAGGTCAATGGCATACGCTGCGTGTCGATTTTCAAGGGAACCATTTCACCGTGACGCTTAACGGAAAGAAAGTCATTGAGGCGACCGATAACAGCTTTCCCAATGCTGGGAAGGTGGGCCTTTGGACCAAAGCCGACAGCGTGACGCTCTTCGACGATTTCAGCTATGGCGCCAAATAGCACGATCGGCATACAAGAAAAGTCGTAACCGCCGAACGCTATGACGGGAACTGGCGAATGAATTTGGTTCAGCCCGCGTTGCGGCGCCCTTTCACGGTCTTGGTGGCTGTCATTGCCACCATGCTTTGTTCATGGATCGCTCTCCGGCATCGATGCCATCGCCAATCTGATCAAGGAAGGAGCGCTTGGCGCCGCGTTGACCGGCCTGATGGTGCTTCTGTTCCTGCGCGACTGGCGAACTGCCTTCATCGTCGTCATCAACATCCCGCTCGCGCTGTGGGTGACGAAGCAAACGATCAACATCATGACGCTCGGCGGACTCGCTCTCGCCGTCGGCATCCTCGTGGACGAAGCCACCGTTGCCGTCGAGAACATCCACACCCACCTGGCCCGGGGCGCTTCAGCCGCCCGCGCAGCGCTCGCCGCGACGACGGAAACCGCCGCGCCGCGATTGCTCGCGATGCTGTGCGTGCTCGCGGTTTTCGTTCCCGCCTTTTTTATGGTGGGCGCGGCCAGGGCATTGTTCGTGCCGCTTTCGCTTGCCGTTGGTTTTTCGATGATCGCTTCGTATTTGCTGTCGAGCACACTCGTTCCGATCTTGTCAATCTGGCTCTTAAGGAAGACGCATCCGATAACTCCGTCGGCTGCTGCCATTGACCAGTCCTCGATAGTCGGATCCAGCCCAAGCGCGTTACCGGAACCCAAAGAGACTGCGTTCACTCGTTTTCAAGAGAGTTACGCCAGGTTGATGCACCGGGTCATTCGGCTGCGTTGGGGGGTTCTTGCTCTTTATCTTGGAGTGACACCGTTGGTGATTCTTCTGATCTTCCGTCAGCTCGGCACGGAGATTTTTCCGAAGGTGGAAGCGGGTCAGCTCGCGCTGCGTTTGCGCGCTCCCACCGGCACCCGCGTCGAGCGCACCGAAGCCATCGCGCTCGAGGTGCTGGACTTGATCAAAAAAGAAGTGGGACCGGAGAACGTGGCCATCACGCTCGGCTTTGTCGGCACGCACGCGCCGAGCTACCCCATTAGCAACATTCATCTCTGGAACGGCGGCCCCGAGCAAGGCGTCGTGCAGGTGCAACTCAAACGGGGCGCAAACGTTCGCATGACTGAATTGAAAGAGCGCCTGCGCCAGACGCTGGCCGCGCAACTGCCGGAAGTGCAATTATCTTTCGAGCCAAGCGATATCGTGAGCCGCGTGATGAGTCTGGGCGCACCGACACCCATCGAAGTGGCAGTCAGCGGCCCGAACCTCGCGGCCAATCGGGAGTTCGCTGAAAAGATTCGGGAGAATCTGGCGAAAGTTTCAGCGTTGCGCGACCTTCAATTCGGACAGGCGCTGGATTATCCCACGGTGGACGTGGCCGTGAACCGCGAACGGGCAGGACTCATGGGTGTCAAGACGGTGGAAACCTCGCGCTCGCTTGTCGCCGCCACGTCGTCGAGTCGCTTTACGACACCGGTTTATTGGGCCGACCCCAACAGCGGCGTCGCCTACCAGGTTCAGGTGCAGATTCCGCAGGCACGGATGAGTTCATTGGAAGAGGTGAAAAATATTCGAGTCGCCCAGCGCGACGGCAAAGCCATATTGCTCCGCAGCATCGCCACCGTGACCAACGGCACGACGGTCGGCCAATACGATCGCTACAACATGCAGCGCATGATTACGCTGACCGCTAACATCGAGAACGCCGATTTGGGCCGCGTCAGCAAACAAGTGAGGCAAGCAATCAAGGACTTGGGCGAGCCGCCGTCGAAAGTGAACGTCGTCGTGCGCGGCCAAATGGTGCCAATGGAGCAGATGTTGGAAGGCTTGCAAACCGGCCTTTTGCTGACAGTAGTTGTCATCTTTCTGCTGCTCGCGGCGAACTTTCAATCGTTGAAGCTCTCGCTCATCGTCGTTTCCACTGTTCCCGCCGTTATCGCCGGTGTCGCCCTCACACTTTGGCTGACGGACTCCACTCTCAACATTCAATCGTTCATGGGCGCGATCATGGCCGTCGGCGTCGCGGTGGCAAACGCGATTCTGCTCGTGACTTTTGCTGAGCGCGCCAGAGTAGGAGAGGCGTCTCGCCTGTCTGGTTCGCTTCAACCCACCCCCAGCCCCTCCCAGGAGGGGAGCAGTCCAGTCGGTGGCGAACGTCAGCTCCCCTCCCGGGAGGGGGCAGGGGTGGGTTCTTCGGCTGCTGGGATGAACTCGTCCGATGCAGCGGTCGAGGGGGCGCGCAGCCGTTTGCGTCCGATTCTGATGACGAGCTTCGCAATGATCGCCGGCATGATCCCGATGGCCTTGGGTCTGGGCGAGGGCGGTCAACAAACCGCTCCGCTGGGGCGGGCGGTAGTGGGAGGACTTGTGGCGGCAACGGTGGCGACATTGCTCGTGTTGCCATCCGTGTTCGCCATTGTGCAAGCGCGAAGCCATCGACGTTCGGCATCACTCGATCCGGAAGACACGAGCAACATTGCATTCCGATCCCAATAAAACTATGGACCGCCTCTCGACAATAGTAAGCGTCAGCGCGCTGGTTTGGCTTACGGGCTGCGGACCTTCCAGTCCCAAGGTGGAACCAGCCAAATCAGCGCCGACCCCACCCATTCAGGTGAAGATTACTCTTCCAAGGAATGGGGAAATAACGCGCAGCATCACCTTGCCGGGTGAAGTGCGCGCCTATCAACAAGCGACCCTTTACGCGAAAGTCGCCGGCTACCTGAAAAAGATCACAGTGGATACAGGCGATGCTGTGAAAGAAGGCGACTTGCTTGCGGATATTGAGGTTCCCGAGATGATCGCCGATCTGGCTCGTTCCAAAACCGAAGCGGAGGTGGCTGCGCTCGATTATAAACGCGTGACCGAGGCGTTCAAGAAAGCGCCGGACCTCGTCACTCCGCAGAGCATCGATGCGTTGAAAGGAAAATCCGATATCGCCAAAGCCAACCTGGAGCGAATTGAATCATTGCTCAGTTTTGCCAAAATCACCGCCCCTTTTTCAGGCGTCATCACGAGACGAATGGTGGACCCGGGCGCATTTATTCCGGTGGCGACTTCCGGCAACGCGGCGCAAAACGCGGCGCTCTTCGTGCTGATGGATTTCAGCAAGGTCCGCGTTCAAGTCGCCATTCCAGAAGCGGAAGCGCCATTGATTACAAAAGGACTCAAGGTCAGAATTACCGTGGATGAATTGCCTGGTCGGATCTACGAAGGAGGCGTCACGCGCTACGCCTACGCGCTTGATGATGCAACTAAGACAATGCTGACTGAGATTGAGATTCCGAACACAAAAGGAGAACTGAGACCCGGCATGTATCCGACCGTCAAAGTTGTCATCGAGCGCAAGCCCGACGCCCTGATCATTCCGATCGGAGCCGTCGTGATGGAAAAAGCTAACGCCTCTGTATTCACGCTTTCCGAGAGCACGGAGCAGAAAGCCACCGTTGCGAAAAAGGTCGCGATCAAAACCGGGTTCAACGACGGAGTCTCCGTCGAAATTCTCGAAGGCCTAAAACCGAATGAGCCTGTGATTCTGGTGGGTAAACAGCCTCCGATCAATGGGCAGGCAGTTATCACCTCGGAGGCCAAATGACAATGCGACTCCGATCTACTTTCGCCATCGGAGCGTTCCTTTTCTGCGTGTTCACAGCTCGTTGGCAAGCATCCAACGCTCAGACGTCCTCGATCACGGCAGAGCAGAGCCTAATCGATCTCCCCACGACGCTGCGCCTCGCCGGAGCGCAGAATCTGGATATTCAAATCGCTCGTGAAAAGTTGAACGAAGCGAGGGCCAATTACTCC
>CAMAWP010000502.1 GCA_945861765.1 Akkermansia muciniphila
AGCTTCGCCAGTTCGCGAGGGTCCTCGCCGATGAGATGCGGCCCAAGCTCGCGCAGTCCCGCTCGCACACCCTCGGCATAGGCTGGCAAATAAAACGGCCCAAGTGGACAAACTTCTCCATAGCCGACAAGCCCCGTGTCGGTCTCGACGCCGACAATCGTGCTGTCAAAAACCGTGACCGACTTGCCGCCAGACCACTTGTAGGTCGTCTCGTGCAGCGGAAGTTCGACTCGATGAGCGAAGATGCGGATAATTTTCATGGTTGGCGAATGTGCTCGCGTGGCATTGATACATGAGTCGTGGAACGAAATCCAGCTTTCGCAACGATGAACGCAGCACCCGTCCCACGAGAGCCATTCAGCGGACGGCGAAGGTGGGCCGTAACTTCTTACAACGGAGGATCGAGGGCGGAGAGGCAAGGTTCCCGGCTGTTTTCAGTGGAACCATTTCCGTGTCCGGGCTGGGAGACTCACTCCGGAGAGGTGCCTGGAGTTTGGACATTTTCCGGCCGTGTGCTGTTGTAGCCGATGATGTTCGCGACTCACATCTCCCAGAGAGGAGACGAAGGCAGCCAATCGGTCCAAACTCCAGTCAGCCCGGCGGGATGAAAAAAAGGGTCCTCATCCGCTGTGGACCTATTCCATTGAAAACAGCGGGGAACCATTTTCTACGAAAGTCCGTATTGAAACCAAGTCGTTGGACCTCGCCCAAATCTTGCCAATGACGAATGCAACCGTTAGCGTTCGGCCTTGAAACCTATGAAAACACCGAGCGCGTCGTTACTCTTGAGTCGTTGGATCTTGTTCTTGACCGCCATTTTGTTGTCCAGCGACGGGCAGCAGAAATGTTTCGGAGCTGACGGTTCCGCATTAAAAAAACTTAATCGAAAGACCGAGGTTTCTATTGTCGGCAATGAGTTTCACATCAATGGAAAGCCGACTTACGCGGATCGAACTTGGAACGGCCAGAAAATTCAAGGCCTGTTGATGAATTCACGGATGGTTCAGGGGGTTTTTGACGATCGCAACCCAGAGACAGTCGCGCGTTGGGCTTATCCCGACACCGGTAAATGGGACCCGGACAGAAACACGCGCGAGTTCCTCGCCGCGATGCCGGAATGGCGACGGCACGGACTACTGGCCTTCACCATCAACTTGCAAGGCGGCTCACCGCAGGGCTACTCGAAAGGACAACCGTGGCATACTTCCGCCATTGAAGCCGATGGATCGTTGCGCGCAGATTCCATGAGTCGATTGGAGCAGATTCTCGACAAAGCCGATGATCTCGGAATGGTTGTGATTCTCGGCTACTTTTATTTTGGTCAAGATCAGTGGGTGCGGGATGAGACTGCAGTCATTCGAGCGGTGGACAATTCGACGCGATGGCTCTTTGAACGCGGATATCGCAACGTCATGGTCGAGATCAATAACGAGTGTGACGTCAAGTCGTACGATCATGCGATTCTTAAGCCAGACCGCATCCATGAATTGATCGAGCGCGTTAAAGGAATCCAACGTGACGGGCGCCGTTTTCTCGTGGGCACCTCTTACGGCGGCGGATCGATCCCAAAGGAAAACGTGATTCGCACCTCCGATTTTCTGCTCTTGCACGGCAACGGAGTTTCCAACCCGGATCGAATTTCGGAGATGATTCAACTGGCCCGGAAAGTTCCAGGTTACAGCCCGAAGCCGATTCTATTTAATGAGGACGACCATTTTGATTTCGAAAAACCGAAGAATAACTTCGTTTCGGCGATTGGCGAATATGCGTCTTGGGGTTACTTCGATCCTGGCAAGAGCGATTATGCGGACGGTTATCAATGTCCACCGGTTAACTGGAGTCTCAACACGGATCGAAAGGTCGCATTCTTTAACCTCGTGAAGGAAATCACTGGTTCCGAACCATCGGCCACTAGCAAGGTCCTCGACACAATCGCAACCCAGCGGATCACGTATCACGGCTGGCCGGACTCCTTGATCCTGAGCAGCGCCAATGCCGAGGTGATCATCGTCCCGGCGATCGGTCGTGTCATGCAATTCCGATTCAAGGGTGAAAAGGATGGACCCTTCTGGGAAAATCGCGCCTTGGACGGCCAAGCCCCTGATCCTAAATCCAAGGAGTGGGGAAATTTCGGGGGAGATAAAACATGGCCATCACCTCAGGCCGAGTGGCCAAAGGTCGCCAAGCGCGGATGGCCTCCCCCTCCGGCTTTCGATTCGATGCCAGTCCAAGCAACCGTGAATGGCAGCGAAGTGACTTTAATTTCCCCAGTCGATCCGCAGTACGGCATCCGCGCGTATCGGCGAATCACGCTGCATCCCAGCAAGCCCGTGATGACGATCTCAACCACCTTCGAGAAGGTCGAAGGCCAACCTGAAAAAGTCGGAATCTGGGTCATCACGCAACTGAAGGACCCCGTGGTTGTCTTTGCGCGAGTGCCAAAGAACTCGATCTATCCCATCGGATACAACAAGCAGTCGGACGAACTGCCCTCGAACTTTAAAATCGAAATGAGCCTTCTATCATTGGCGCGCAACCCGAAGGCAAGTCACAAAGTCGGAACCGACGCCGAGACACTGCTTTGGGTGGGAGAGAAGGCGATGGTTCGAATTGACTCACCCCGGATTCCAGGTGTCGAGTATCCAGACGCAGGGAGCAGCGCTGAGATTTACACCAATCCAGACCCGCTAACCTACGTCGAGTTGGAACTGCTCGGTCCTTTGCACCCGATGCGCATCGGCGATAAAATCGAGAGGACCTCCGTCTATACTCTGCTGCGTCGCACCGCCGCGGACCCTGACTCGGAAGCGCGCAAAATCCTATCCCAACCATAACACCCTCTGGAACAAGTCAGCACGCGGCTGTGAACTGGAATGGAACGTCCCTCAAAGGCTCATCGCTCGCTGCATAATCTGAAACAGTGTTGCTATCGCATCGCACTGAGAATCGCCAACCCTCCGGTCAGCGCGACAAGCGTAACAAACAGAAGCCAGCTAATTCGAGCAAGGGCGTTGCTCTGCAGAACGCGATCCGGCAACAACAGAAGCAGGCCCCCTATCACCCCACCAGCGACAAATCCTCCGACATGCGCGACGACATCGCTTTTGGGACTCGTCCCGAGCAGCACGAACAAAAGAATTCCAGCCAGCGCGCCTCTCGCGAAGTAGCGAAAGCCTGCCCGACCTCTTCGCCAGCGCGGCAGCGTTTGCATCGTGATCAATCCCAGGGCCCCCATCACCATGCCCGAAGCACCCAACCCGTGATAAGGTCCCCTATAGATTTCAAGGCCAGCCAAGTATCCGGCCACCCCAGCGAGATAGGACGCGAGCAGCGCGCAACCAGGCCCGAAGCGCGCCATCGCCAGACCGAACAAAACGAAGCCGGTCGTGACGTTGAAAAACAAATGCGCCAAATCGCCGTGCAAGAGAACCGCGGTAAAGAGTCGCCACCATTCGCCCGCCCGGACTTCTTCGCTGCTGAAAACCCAAGCGGACTGAATGCCTGGAAAATCAATGACACTGATCCGATAGATGGCCACCAACAGCAGACACCAGAAGAGTCCGCCCCAATGAAATGTTAAGCCAGACCACGGGAGCTGCTGCCGCCAAACCCATCCGCGGTTTTCCAGACGGAACTGGTGAATTGCCTCCAAAGCGCGGTCCCGGTCTGCCGGATTCACGATCAGCGCCCAACGATTTTCGGCCGAACGTTCGATCGCAGTTGGGATATCCTGACTTGCTAGAACAAGGCTCCAATCCATCGCCTGGCGTTCCGAGTGCGCCGAGATAACGCCGGATTCCACGCCTGATTGACCGTATTCCATCCGATATCCTTCACCGCGCCTCGCGCTTTGTCCAGTCGCCTCCGATCAAAGCTGCAATTCTCTCCATGAACCCTCGAATGTGCCGCCAGGTTTTGGACTGCGGTGACGGAGTCTGCGAAGTCACCGCTTTGGCAACGCTCACAGCTCCGAAACTCGCCGACGCCGAAACCATCCCAACCCAAAGCGGCAACTCCGCAGACTC
>CAMAWP010000503.1 GCA_945861765.1 Akkermansia muciniphila
CGGAAGAGATTCGAAAATATCAGCTGCACGCGCCGTTTCACCCATTCAAACTGGTTTTATCTACCGGGACCGAGATTCCGGTTGAGCATCCCGAGTTCTTGTGGATGCCTCGTGGAGGTCGCTTGGTGATGGTGAGCAGATCCGAAGACTATTACGAGGTGATCGATTTGATACACGTGGTGAGTTTGAAAGTCAGTGAACACGTCTCGGATTGAACGTCCAACAATCAGGTCGAGACGAACCGCTGCCAAGCGTCTCGGTTACGGAGTTGGCAGGTATTTCGGAGCTCTTACTGCGCTTGCGACGGTACGTTGACGGCAGCGGTCGCTCACCCGTGTCGTTCGACAATCAAGTAAGCCATGAATCTTAAACTCTCGTGCCCAAGGTGCAGTTCGAACCAAGTCGTACCTGGGGAGGCCAAGGGAGATAATGATGAGCTGGGACGCACCCACGCCCCCACGTTTGTCCCTGATGCCAATCGGTTCAAATGGACTTTGACTTCACCGGTAATCGACATAGAGACATCTTCATGCGTTTGCACCGCATGTGGTCCGTTCTGGTCGGAGGTGGATAAGAAAAAGCTCGCAGAGATTGTAGTGAAATTCGAGTTACTCACGAAACCTGAGGAGTAAGACGACGAAACGTGTCGTGAAAACTCCGTCGAACAAGTCGCTCCACGAACCGCCAACCGCCGCCCGCCGCTCCGGTTCGAGGCATCCCGGGGGATCTAAAGCCTGGTTTGCAGAGTGGAGCACCGGTTAACGGCGGCGGTCGCTGAGCTCACCTCGTTCGGCGAGATTCGGTCCCCTTGCTTTCAGTCCCTCATCGAAGTAGCGTCGTTTACATCTTATGACCGCCGACATTCGAAAACTTGTTCACTCGGTACCGTTTGTGCCGTTCACGATCCACTTGGCAGATGGTGGCCAGTTGCGTGTGCCGACCGTCGACCACATTGCCGTCCCGCCCACCGGGGGGCGGATCTTTATTTTCAGTGACGACGAGCGATACGATGTGCTTTCCGCTTTGTTGATCAGCCGGATTACCGTGGACCGCGAATCGGCCACATCGAGTCACGGATGATGGCCTCGCCGAACAATTCGAGTCGATTCGAACCGCTGCCAAGCGTCCCGGTTGCGGAGTCGGCGGGTGATTGGGGGGCTTTTGTGTTTGCCACGTTGCGCTGTCGGCAGCGGTCGCTCACCCGTGTCGTTCGGCGCTCACGGTTGTTCGTTCTTGGGCTTGTCTAAGCGTTAAGGGTTCGTTAGAGTCACTTCATGCCAGAAGTGCTGAGGACTCGGGGTTTCAGGTTCTTCTTTTTCAGTCGCGAAGGCAGTGAACCCCGGCACATTCATGTGGAGCACGCGGAGAAATACGCGAAGTTTTGGCTGCAGCCGATTGAGTTGGTGGAGTCTCGAGGCTTTCGAAGTCACGAGTTGACGGCACTTCACCGAATGATTGAGGAGCACAGAGATGAGTTTATCGTTGCCTGGGATGAGCACCTTAACCGCTAAGCCGGTTGCCGATGCAGTCGATGTGACGTTCACGAAGGACGCGCTCCTTGTCACTTTGGCCGATGGCCGAAGTGTCTCGGCCCCCTTGGAGTGGTTCCCGCGCCTACTTCGAGCAACCGCGCGGCAGCGACGGAATTGGCGGCTGATTGGAGGCGGGATTGGCATTCATTGGGCTGATGTGGACGAGGACATATCTGTGCGTAGCCTGCTTGCGACGTGATAGGCGCGCCGAACCATCGAGTCGACCGAACCGCCGCTGAGCCTCGCCGTTGTGCTGCGGGCTGGACGAGTTCGAGAGATTTTCAGGACGGGGTGGCGGAGCTGACAGCGGCGGTCGGTCACTCGTGCCGTTAGGCGGCAAGACGCGCATAAATTTATCACACCAGCCATGCCCAAGATTTTCTGAGTGATGATTTGTTTGTTCGCCATGATTCGATTGGTGAGCCATCCTGCCGCACAGAATCGCGTGATTGATTATGTCTTGATGGCGGTCATGTTTGCGTGCGGCATTTCTTTATTTTTCTCAAAGAAGCCGCAAGGTTCAGACAAGAAGTAAGATTACGACGATTTTGCCGCCCAACAAACCGGTTCCAGCGAACCCCGCGGGAGCGTCTCTGTTCCAAGCCGGGCTTCAGCGGCGCGGGGTCGCTGAGCCGGAACGTTCGCCGATTTAGTTGCAGCCACGCTCGGACGGCGCTAACCTTTGATCATGAAATTGGACGAGCTACAGCGCGAGGCCGAGCGTTTGAGTCCCGAGGAACAGCGAAAGCTGATTGGCTTTCTGGTGGCGACCGACATTCGCAGAGATGTCGGATACCGGGAGCAATTGAGCAGGCGGCTCGACGATCAGGATCCACGAGCGTGGATCAAGTTGACGGATGCGGAGCAGCAGCTTAAGTGCGATGGAGTATGAAGTCTATTTGCGGCGAGAGGTTTTCGAGTTTCTGCGTCAGCGGCGTAACGACGAGCGGGATCATCTGCTGACTCTGCTCCACGCGCTTGGTAAAGATCCGTACCGGAGAGGTGATTTTGCAGAACGGGATGGGACTGGGCGCGATATCGAAGTGTTGATTTTTCGACGATACGCTATTTTATACTGGGCCGACCATGCAGTGAAGGAGCTGAAGGTGACCGAGGTTCGATTTGCAGACAGATGAGTCAAAAGCAGGATGGGATCGGCGAACAAGACGCTCCAGGCAACGCCGGATTGCGGTCTGGTTGCATGCTAGAGTCGTTGTCCCGGCGTGCCTGAGCTGATTCGTTAGCATTGTGGACGTATGAGAGCGCTAATGCTTTTCCTTTGGGTAGGAGCCGCAGGTGGCGTTTGGGCGGGAGAAATCGCAACCGGAGAATCGGAACCCACCGTTTGGATAGCGGGGTACTCACCGATGGGCCAGAGTTTTACAGCAGAAGATTCTCGGATAAGCTCCATCGGCTTTCTCTTGAGCGATTTGAACCCTCAGGCTGGTGACACGACCCTGACCTATGAGCTATTTGAGGGGATTGGTTTTGACGGCCTTTCACTGGGGCGAGATTCCGTCGATCTTGCACCCGGCAAGACGCAGTGGAGCAATGCGGATTTCAGCCTCGTCAATCTGACGGTCGGACAAAACTATTCTGTTGAGCTCGAGGGTTCGAGGGGATCGCTCGAGCGATGGGGCGTGCATGTATTTATGATGAATGACCCGTACCCTGGTGGGACTGCTTTAGTGCAGGGCCAAGTTGCGTCAGACTTCCCGCCTGCCAACTTCATAACCGATCTGTGTTTCCGGGTAGAACCGATTCCTGAACCGCGACCGGTGCTTCTGATCCTTTGCGGCTTGTTGCTTCCGGTGCTTCGTCTAATAAAAAGGAATGCTAACTAGGCCGGTGCAGGCAACGGCGCGGGAGCGCTCTCGTTCCGAGTCGAACGTCTCAAGAGCGCGCCGTGCCTGACCTTTTTCGTTCGGCGTAGATGACTTCGCTCGATCCATTTGCCGGCGCTATAGTATCCGCGGCGTGTGCCATCTTTAGCGCATGGACTTTACGCCGCGCGATCAAGACAGGGCGCACTTGGTATTTTCACGTCTCCGACATGGACCGACGTGCGACGCCGTGGAATTATCGGATAGCGCTGTTTTGTTGGGCAGTGACCACAGTCGCCTTTATTGCGGCATGTGGGCACTTCATACGACGGATAGCCCGGGGCGATGTATAGCCGCCGAACCATCAGGTCGAGACGAACCGCTGCCAAGCGTCCCGGTTACGGCATTGGCCGGGGATTGGGGATAGTTGTCCCTTTTGCGACGGTACGCTGACGGCAGCGGTCGCTCACCTGAAGCGTTCGGCATCAGGTTTGGCAACGCACTTGATGGCTGGTGAAGTCTCAGTTAAGGTCCGGGTATGACGATTCAGGAATTTCGGAATTTGCACCAAGCAGCGCCATTCCATCCGTTTACACTGCATCTTGCGGACGGACGCAAGATCCCCGTGGAGCACGTTGAGTTTGCCATCAT
>CAMAWP010000504.1 GCA_945861765.1 Akkermansia muciniphila
GCCTTCGGGCCGTGAACACTGGGCGGCGCGGGCTTCGTCGCGGCAGCGTCTTGGACTGCGGTGATGAGCGAAGCGAATCACCGCTTTGGCTTCGCTTTGGCGAGATTCTCATCGCGCACCATGCCAAAGCGGCGATTGCGCAGACTCCATCGCCGCAGTCCAAAACCTCGCGGAGCTTTCCTGGCTCCTTGCGAATATCAACTTATAGGAGCCGACGTGAGAAGGCTCACTTGTCCATCAGGCGCGCTCCGCAGTTGGCTCGGAAATCAGAGTCTCGTTACCTCGACTCCTACCACGAGGATTGTCGCGTGTTCGGGGGCAATCCGGAACGTGCGGAAGGGCCGAGCCTGCTGCGGCCAGGATGGCCGCGCTCCCAGCGCTCAGCGCTAATCTTTTTCGCCATTGCTGCGTGGCTGCTGCTTTTTGGCTTCGGGATCGTTTCTTCCCGGGCGCAATCCGCATCATTCATCATCACCAACACTCAAACGTCTTTACCGATCACCGCTTTTACTGCGGCTCCGTTTATCACAAACTTTCCTCCCGGAAGCCCGATCATTTTGCTGAAGACCATCACGGCGCCATCCGGCAGCGGCGCCCATCACTTCACGCATTGGACACTGAATGGGCAACGCATGGACGACGATACCGCGCGAGCCATGAATCCGGTGGATTTTGTCTTCACGAACAACGTCGATGCCGTGGCGCACTATGTTCCGACTGGGGATTACACCGGCGACAGCATTGTTCCGGATTGGTTCAAGATCGAGTATTACGGCAACACCTCGAACGACGCGTTTTCAGATACGGACGGTGACGGTTTCGACCTAAAGACGGAAATCCTGCGTGGATATCATCCCAAGTTGCCAGACATTCTGGTGGAGGGCGGCCTGTCTCGAAGGCGAAGCGAGACGACGTTGATTCTGGTGGACACAAATCTAGTGAGCGTAACCGCTCGGAGTGATCCCGTCGGGTTGTACAGCGATTTCAAGATAGTGAGCAAAGGAAATACTTTCACAATTCCTGCTCAACCCGACGCGGGTGGATTCATCGGATGGTTTGTCGATTCCAACCGGGTTGACGATGCACAAGGCTTCTCGACCGGCAACCTCACGTTGAGGTTGATCGATGCCGCCCAAGCAACGTTGTATGACAATACTGCCAATCTCCTGAACAAGACCTTCTTCCCCGGTAACGGAATCGAGTTCGGGGACGAAATTTTTCTGAGTGGGTCGAACAGAGTGGTGACGGATTTTTCGTTCCTGACGTATTTGGGTGGGCCGACGAACGGGACGGAGCGTGTCGAATTATTTCTTCGGAGCAACGGCGGGCCAAGTGGAGAGCCGGACAGCCTGTTGTATCGAAGCGGGGAAATTGGACTGGAGTTGGGGTGGGTGACGATCAGTCTTGGGCAGTTACAAGTGACGGTGCCGGGCCACTTCACTTGGAGCGTCGTGTTGAATGGGATTGGTTCACTCGCTCACGCGGGCCTTGGGTTAGCCGATCCACCCGGGGTTGGAGAGAGCTTCGGCGATTTCTGGGCGAAGCAAAGTGATGGGAGTTGGGGGACGTACATCGTAGATGGAGGAGCGACACCAGGAAATTTTGCGGCCTCGGTCGTAGCGGCATCTGGAGCAGTGGTGGCCGGGAATGATCTTGTGTTCGTGGCAAAATTCTTTCGCGGAGACACCGATAGCGATGGAGACGGTCTCGAAAACAGCTACGAACTATTTTACTTCAATTCACTGACAAACAACCTCGATTCCGACCCGGATGGAGATGGCTTTGACATCCGCACCGAAAGGCTTCGTGGCTATCATCCGAACGCAATCGATCAGCTTGCGGAAGGGGGAATCTCCCGCAGACGGAGCGAGATTGTTTTGGTTCTGACGGACAGCAATCTGGCGCGAGTGACCGCCATCAGTGAACCGGTCGGTTTCTACAGTGATTTCAAGATCTTGACGAAAGTTTCAACTTTTTCCGTTCCCGCCCAGCCCAGCGCGGGCGGGTTCATTGGATGGTTTGTCGGTTCCGAGCGGGTTGACAATGCGCAGGGGTTTTCCACCGGCACGCTTAACTTCACCATCACGGACGACACGGTGTTTGTCGCTCGATTCCTCGTCGGCGAAGTGGATAGCGATGGCGATGGTCTCGGGGATACCTACGAACTGTTCAATTTCAACTCGCTGTCGAACAATCTGGATTCCGATCCTGATGGAGATGGTTTCAACATCCGCACCGAACTACTTCGCGCCTATCACCCCCAGGCTTTCGATGAACTCAAGGAAGGCGGTGTGTCGCGGCGGCGAAGCGAAACGAGTCTGTTTATTCCCCCACCTCCGGAGATCGTCAGTCAACCAGAAGCCGCGAACGTCATCGAGGGGAATTCCGTTACACTGACCGTCCAAGTGCGTGGGATCGGCCAGTTGACTTACCAGTGGCGTCTGAATGGTGTGAACTTGCCGGGAGCGACAAGTTCCACGGCAGTCGTCAGCTCAGTAACGATCACCAACTCCGGCGCCTACAGTGTGGCTGTGGCGTCGCCGTTCGGCGCAGTGAATAGCGATCCCGCCGTGGTGATGGTGAATGCAGCCGAATTGACGCTCGCTGACAACTTTGCCAATGCGACGCTTTTCACGGACTTATGCCGCCGGGGCCGGGCCAGCAATCTCGCGTCGAGCCGCGAGCTGGGCGAGCCGCAGCACCACGAAAAGCCGGGCACTAATTCGGTGTGGCTTGGCTGGAAAGCCGGAGCGAACGGCGTGGTCAATTTTAGCACGGCCGGAAGCAGTTTTGACACGCTGCTCGCGGTCTATGCAGGCAACAGCCTCGCCAATTTAACGCCGGTGGCTGGCGACGATGATAGCGGAGGGTTCTACACGAGCGCGGTAACGTTTAACGCGACGAACGGAGTCAGCTATTGGATTGCGGTGGATGGCTTGCGCGGGGCGTCCGGTCAGATCCTGCTGACTTGGTGTTTGGAAGCAACCACGCTGCTGACACCTTCAGAATCGTCACGCTTTGCTTTGGCCAGCGCGACCGGTTCAACTTTCGCCAAGAGCACCTTGCCGCCGGGCTCGGATTTTCCACAGTTTACCGCTCAACCCGCAAGTCAAACGGTGGCTGCTGGAACCACGGTCCCATTTCAAGTCCACGTCGTTTCGCGGACACCTGCATCGTACCAGTGGTTTTTCAACGGCCAGCCCATTCCAGGAGCAACCAGTGAAATGTTTCAGGTGGGAAATGTCACGCGAACCAATGTCGGAAATTATTACGTCGCCGCTTCGGTTGGAAGCCGAACAAATCGAAGTGATATGGCTACGTTGCAAATTGGGACAAAAGCAAATGCCATCGTAAAGGACAAGACGCGGGACCTCTATAAGCTAAAAAGCGCCAGCGGCACCGGTTTCGAGCCAATGGCCATTTCAGTGTCGCCGGGTAATCCTGGCGCGCACACATTCAATTCGCACGATTCAAAAATTGAAGCTGGCGAGATCAATGTGGGCGGGAAAATCTGGTCTTCCAGCCAATGGCTCATACTACAGGCAGCAGGGAGCGGAAGGCTGGTGGTTGAAGCCCGCGCCAACCTGAGTAACATCGGCCTGGGTGTGGACGCTCTCTCGGGCAACGACTTTAGCATTCTCAGCGAGATTGGTTTTGACGATGACGATGATGGACGATGCCTCATTGATATTCCAGTTACGAGCGGGGTGTACTATTTGGTGGGCCTGGGTTTCGAAGCGGAATCAGCCCGTGACATTTGACACTGCCTGGACCATGGACTCCATGATTCTGAGCTGGGCCAATCCAGCGCCGATTGTGTATGGAGCTGCTTTGAGCGTTAGCCAACTCCATGCGACGGCCATCGTGGCAGGGGCATTTCTCTATTCGCCTGCAGCGGGCACGGTGTTGGACGCTGGTAACCGGGCCTTGAGTGTGACTTTCACTCCCACTGACACAATCAACTATGCAGTGACAACCGCCAGCGTGACGTTAACCGTC
>CAMAWP010000505.1 GCA_945861765.1 Akkermansia muciniphila
ATTTAGGTCGATCCACCCCTGGAGCCACGCCAAATCTCCGGGCTGTATTCGCCGTCCTTGCAGCATGAATTCTGTTTCCATGCCTTCACCATCCGCCTTCTTGGGCCGGTAGTCCAGCAATATCACTCACAACTTCGGGATGCACGGCACTACAGCCGGCGTCCGCACTTTCTCTTTGAACTTCACGGCGGTCTTGGTTAAGAAGGCGGCGATGGCTCCCGATCGGTTCAGGTTCGAGCGCGCTTTCGTAAAAGAAGGCGCTCTGCGTGTCGCCGGGGTGGACGAGGTGGGTCGCGGGCCCCTGGCCGGTCCGGTAGTCGCTGCGGCTGTCATCCTGCCTGCGGAGTGGATTGACCACGGCTTGCCGCGCCAGTTGCGTGGCCTCAATGATTCCAAGCAGCTAACGGCCGACCAACGAGAACGCTATTTCGCCGCGTTGACCGTTTGCCCAGCCGTTTGCTTCGGCATGGCAATGGTCGATGCGAAAGTCATCGACACCATAAATATTCTGCAGGCGACTCATCGGGCTATGAATGAAGCGCTGGACCAGTTGCAACCGCCACCTGAGCACGCGCTCGTTGACGGATTGAAGGTCCCTTCACTCCGGTTTCCTCAGACCGCTTTGGTCAAAGGCGACGCTCGAAGCTACTCCATCGCAGCCGCCAGCGTGATTGCGAAGGTGACTCGAGACCGTTTGATGGTGGAGTATCACGAGCTGTATCCGGCCTACGGATTTGCCGCTCATAAGGGGTACGGAACACCGCAGCATCTGGCAGCTCTGATAAATTATGGACCTTGCCCAATTCATCGCCAGAGTTTCGCTCCCATCAGACCTGCCGAGGGTGAACTCTTCATCCTTTAAGAAGTCGATCATGAGTCTCTGGCAGCGAATAAAATCGTGGGGAAAAGACGAGACCAAGCCTGTGCATTTGCAACGAGGGGAGCTGGGCGAGCGGGCCGCAAAGAAACATCTCCAACTATCCGGCCTCAAATTCCTCACCGCCAACTACAGATCATCGCGCGGTGAAATTGACTTGGTCTTTCGGGACGCGGATTGTTTGGTTTTCATCGAAGTCAAAACACGATCTTCGGAGCGATGGACGCGTCCTGCTGCCGCGGTGAATGCCAGAAAACGCCATTTGCTCTCTCAGACGGCGCTCGATTACCTCCGTTTGCTCAAGCATCCGGAGGTGCGCATCCGTTTTGATATTGTGGAGGTTTTGCTGGAAGAAGGCGTGGTGCGGGAAATTCGCCACCTTCCGAACACCTTCGCTCTAAGCCCACCGTATCGCTACGGGTGACGGTTGGCTGAATTGTGCTTCGGGAAAAATGGGGTAAAATCTATTGACGCATCCAGCGGTGATTTGTAGATTCCGACGCTCTTGTTCCAGAGTAGCTCAATGGTAGAGCACGCGGCTGTTAACCGTGATGTTGTAGGTTCGAGCCCTACCTCTGGAGCCATTTCCTAAGTTGCTTGTGGAGAGCAGCGTGGCTCCTCGGGAAGGGGTAAAAACAGTCCAACTGTCAGGTAAAGTGTCAGGTGGATCGGTTTTGAGCCGCTAAGTTGTCACTGCGATTTCATTGCTCGTCCACTGCTCTGCCACTCCTGCCTCACAGTTCCGCTCGACGGTGTCTTATCTTCGGCATCGCAACTATGGAACGCTATTGGATCTTCAAACGCGGCAGCACCTATTACATCGAAGACACGGCCACTCATAAACAGGAGAGCCTTCGGACGAAGGACAAACGCGAGGCCGAACGGATTCGAGCGGCAAAGAATGAATCCGTCCAGCAACCTTCCCTCAATCTGGCTTTGGCGAAAGTCTATCTTTCCGGTCACGACCGAACTTTGCCTGATCGGACTTGGAAAACGGTCATGGAGAAATTCTGCGACCAGGAAAAACGACCGACTCGGATAAGAAACGAGCGAGAAATTGGCCGACGCTGCTACGATTCCATTCGCGATAAAAAACTCGTCGAGACCACGGCTGACGACCTATTTGCCGTGATGAAGGCAGGTACTTGTTCAACAAATCACTTCTTGCGTCGCATGCACAATCTTGCGCTCGGATTCGGTTGGCTTCCCTGGCCGATCCTCGCTCAAAAACTCTGGCCCAAATACACGCCGCAAATTCGGCGTGCGATTACCTGGGAAGAGCATCAACGAATCCTCGCTGCGGAGAAGAATTCGGAGCGTCGGTTGTATTATGAACTTCTCTGGGAACTCGGCGGGGCGCAGACCGACGCTGCTCGCCTCACCGCCGAAGATATTGACTGGACATTTCGGACGATCTCATTTCATCGCTGCAAAACCGAATCGCTGGTTACTCTTAGCATCGGTCAACGATTGGAAGAAATTCTCAAACAGCTTCCTCAGGAGGGACCGCTCTTTCCTCGGATTTCACGGTCAACCGAAAATGCTCGTTCTGCCGAATTTTACCGGCGCTGCAAACTTCTCATTATCGAAGGCATTTCCCTTCACAGTTACCGCTACTCCTGGGCTGAACGGGCTAAGCAAGCTGGAATGCCCGAACGCTTCGCAATGGCTTCGTTGGGCCATAACAGCAAGGCGGTTTCTCGCGCATATGCGAAGAAAGCCCACATGAAAATTCCTTCCTTGGATGAATATGAGCAACTGACCAAAAAGCTTGTGCCGTTTTCTGAGGCAGTGGGAACTTAGCAGACATTGCATTTGTCTTGCGCGGACACGCAAGCAAATGGCGCAAGGTGAAATTCTGAATCGTGTTTGAATTGTGTTAAAATGGAACCTTTCATGTTCATGTAATGGCGCTTTACCCGCATGGGAATCAAAAAGAACAAGTTTTACGCATACGTTGATGAATCTGGTCAAGATACCAAAGGTGTTCTTTTCCTGGTTGCAGTAGTCATCACCGGTGCCGAGCGCGATTCGATTCGGCAGCGGCTTGCCCAAATCGAAGCTGCCAGCGAGAAGCACCAACGGAAGTGGACAAAAACCCATCCGAATCAGCGAGCTCGCTATATTGAACAAATAGTTAGAGTTCCAGCCATTGGGCGCCATCTTTTCTACTCTGCTTATCGAGGCGCGCAGACTTATGTCGATCTCACAATTCTTTCCACAGCGAAGGCGTTAAATGCAGCAACCCAAGGCGAGTATGAGGCGACAATTTTCGTTGACGGCTTGGGCAGAACAGAACGCCATCGGTTCGCGGCGGGACTGCGCAAATTGCGGATCAGAGTCCGAAAAGTTCGGGGGGTAAAAGATGAATCCGATGAGTTCATCCGCCTGGCTGATGCCATCGCCGGCTTTGTTCGAGATGCGATCGAAGGGGACGAGGCGATGGTAAAGCTTTTGAAAACGGCCGCCGAGACATCTATTCTGAAACAGGTATAAAAAAAACCCCCGTTTAAGGGGGAGCGGCCTATTCCTTCTTGCGAAGGACACCAACCCAGGCTTTCGCCCCGCAGTCATGTCTGCGAACGGGAAGTATTCAGCCGTTTATTTGTTTATATCGTAATGTATCTGAAAATCGTGTCAAGCCGATCAGATTTCAGTGACACATTCGGTTGAAGATGTCCATCAATCGCTATTCGAGGCTTCCCCTATCTGTTGCTGACTTTGGATCGCTATCCGTATTGGTTCCTATTCGCAGCAGTCGAGTTTCCAATTCGCCGACCTTGTGGCTCGCGCTTATCAGTTGGACAAGCATTCCTTCCCGTTCTCCTCGCAACTGTTCGATGTAATAATCTTTGCCTCGATTTATGATTTTCAAATCCATGACCTCTTGTTCCAAAGTTTTCACACGACCTGAGTTGTCTTCTGAACTGTTGGTTGGTTGAGTGGCACTGGATCGGGCTTCCGGCTCGTTCGGAATGCTTCCAGTGGATTCGGAAATCTCTGGCCGAAGTTTCGCCGCCTTTGCCTTCTCTTCCGCAATCGCCAACTCGACGCTTTGTGGTGTCACGAAATATTTCCGATCGTTCGGGTCGAAATAACAGTCCAGTCGCGCAACT
>CAMAWP010000506.1 GCA_945861765.1 Akkermansia muciniphila
GCTGATTTCGCTCGACCCTGAAAGTCAGGGGACTCGAGCAGACGCCGACATTGAACACAAACAACGGGGCATCTTCTAGTGCGCTTGAGCGGTGTTGTCAAGGAATTGGTTTCAGCGCAATTCTCGGTAGGCCGCAGATAACACCAAGAACCGGCTTCAGGCGGCAACGCGTCAACCGTAATCCGGCAGTTGGATGGCCGAAAGAAACGAAAAGTGCCGAAAGAAAAGAAGTTCTCCGTTGTTTTGAGTGGAATCATTTCCGTGTCCGGACAGGAGAACTCACTCCCTTACCCGCTGCCTGGAGTTTGGGCATTTTCCGCCCGTGTAATGTTGTAACCGATGATGTTTCCGACCGACATCTCCCGGAGGGGAGATTCGAGAATAGCCCACACCTATCTCCCAGAGGGGAGATTTGAGAATAGCCCACCCTTTCAAGGGTGGGACTAGGTAGCAAATAGCCAAAGTCCCGAAGGGACGGTTGAACTATTCTCGGGCGATCCTTTGTCCTGAACAGACAGTAGAAGCTGACGTAGGACATTGGGGGATTCGGCCGTCCCTGCGGGACTTATGCAGTCGCTCATGCGAACCCGGCAGTCAACTGCCGGGCTATTCTCAAATCTCCCTCCGGGAGACGAAGGCGGCCAACAGGTCCAAACTCCCGTCATCCCGGCGAGATGGAAAAATGGTCTTCATCCGCTGTGGAACAACAGGGAGGAACCAAGAAACGAAGTTCCGAGGCATCTGCCATTCACCCGGTGGTGGGTGGCCGCGTTTGCGTAAAGCCTTCGAATTCTTTCGTTTCTTTCGGCTGAACTGCTGTTTTTAGGGTCAAACAATCCAATGCGTCTGGGAGTGTCAGTGACCCACCGGCTGAAGCCGGGACTACATGCGGACGCGCTCAGTGTTCGAAGCTCAAAATCAGAACTGCTGCCTTTTTTTGACAAGTTGCCGTGAAAATGTTCAATCTCTAGGTCTCGGCACGTAACAAACGGCGCGGTCGCAAAGCGAGCTTGATGCGGATCTGCATCTGATCGAAGCGCGAACGTATCGTCGGCGTGCTCGATCGAAAGCCAGACAGCAGAACCGATGACGACCCTATTTCAGCATTTGCGGGCGGGACGCTCGCGCTCCGAATCGAGGCTGTCTTCGTTGTCTTGTAATGAAGAACGAGCCTTCCAAGAGCCGCGCTCGCCTCGGACATTCCCCGCGTTGCTCCTTTTCGGGATTGCGCTTCTGGCCAGTTGCCAAACTCTGCCGCCGATGCCTGCTCAGGACGTCGCGGGACCCGGTTGGATAGTTCGGCAGGGCCAAGCGGTCTGGCGCGCTCAGGGAAAAACGCCGGACATCGCGGGCGAGCTACTCCTCGCGACTCACCCCGATGGACGGTCGGTCCTTCAGTTCACCAAGACACCATTTCCAATCCTGATGGCCCAAAAGGTCGGCCCCCAATGGGAAATTCAGATCCCGGCGCGGCAGCGTGTTTTCTCGGGTAAGGGCGAGCCACCTCCCCGGTTCATTTGGTTGCATTTGGCTCGTTGTCTGTATGAAGGGGATCGACCGCCCGCTGGATGGTCCCTCCTTTGGCATGACAACCTGTGGCTTTTTGAGAATCACTCCACGGGAGAAAGACTGGAAGGGTATTTTAAGCCATGAAGGTTTGGTCTCGCCGATGGCTTTGGTCGCTGGTGCTCATTCCGTTGCTGATCGGGGGGGCAAGGCTCCGATTCGATGTCGAGGTGCTGAATTTGCTTCCATCAGACTCCCGGGCTGTGCAAGGCCTGAAGCTGTATCAGGAGAATTTTTCGAATGCCAGGGAGTTGATTATTTCCGTCAAGGCGACTGACGCAGATACCACGGAAACGGCCGCGCGAACAATCGGTGAGACTCTCCGCGCGGCGACCAACCTCACCGCCGAGACAACGTGGCAAGCACCGTGGTTGGAGCATCCGAACGAGGCCGCTGAATTGATCGCGCACCTCTGGATCAATCAGCCGCCACAAATTTTTGGGGTGTTAACCAACCAACTCCGAGGAACGAATGCGCTGGCAACATTGAAGACGACGCAGCGGCAACTCGCGACCTCGCTTTCCCCTTATGAGGTCGCCCGGCTGAGTTATGATCCGTTTAACATGATGGCTATCCCGGGAGAGACTAGCGGAAGTTCTGTTGCATTCGGCCAGGGCCAGGAATTGTTTAGCTCTTCGGATGGAATGTTTCGCCTCATTTATGTGCAAGCGCTCGATGACTTGAGGAGCTACACCGCGTGTCGAGCCTGGTTGAAGGCAATTAGAGCGCAAGTCGAAGCGGCTCGGTTGGCACATCATTTACCCGATGACCTCGTGGTGAGCTATACGGGCCGGCCGGCTTTCGTGACGGAAATCGCGGGAGGCATGGAGAGAGACATCACGGGATCAGTGGCTGGGACATTAGTGATCATTGCCCTCCTGTTCTGGCTGGCGCACCGCAGTTGGCGGCCCCTGCTCTGGCTGTTGGCCTTGCTGCTCACGATTCTGGCCGGAACGTTCGCTTTAGGCGGTTTATTGTTCGGCGCCATCAATGTCGTCAGCGCGGGGTTCGCCGCGATTCTATTGGGCCTTACCGTCGATTACGCTCTCATCATTTACCAGGAGCACAAGGCGACGCCACGCGCGTCCGCTCGAGAAATCCGGCGCGCCGTTGGACCGAGCATCCTCTGGTCTGCGGTGACGACCGCCGGGGCGTTTTTGGTCCTAAATTGGGGAGGCTTGCCTGGGTTGAGTCAACTGGGCTCGCTCGTGGCCATCGGCATTGCACTCGGGGCGATTCTGATGCTGTTCGGGTTCCTACCGCCGTTACTTCGCGCCGAAGCAACAGCAAACATCCTTCGCTCTGTGCCCTCTCGCCAATCTCCGGTTCCACCCGCGCTCGGCTCGCGTTCGTTGCCATGGGCGGTAACCGGCTTGATCCTTTTCGTCTCGGTTCTTGCATTGAGTCACGGCTGGCCAAAACTGGATCATTCCGCAAATGCGTTGCGCCATCGGAATAGCTCGGCCTATGCCGCGCTGGAAGAACTCAAATCCAGAATGGGTCAGACGCAAGAACCACTCTGGCTCATCATGGCGGGAAAGTCAGCGGATGAAGTCGCGCAACGTTTGGATCATGTTCACTCGGTGCTGGCTCGCGCTGCGTCCAACAAATCGATCGCGAGTTTCACCTTGCCGACCCAGCTTTGGCCACGTTCGGCGAACCAAATAGCAAATCGCCCGATCGCCCGAGCCCTGCTGGCGGACGAGAAAGACCTTCGTCAATCGGCGTTGGCGCAAGGGTTCACTTCAAATGCTCTGGCCGTCACAGAAACTATTTTCGCCACGTGGCGTCGAGCCACCGATGCCACAAACCTCTTCTGGCCCGATGGTTCAGTCAGCCACTGGATTTTCGAGAAACTGACGGCCAGAACACCCAGCCAATTCCTCGCGCTCGGCTTGGTTTATCCTGCTCTCGAATCAACGCCTTCCGCGTCGTTTCCCGACCCCTCCAAACGATCGAGCACGGTTCAGCGCTCAGATTGGACGGCAGAGCTGCCGCCCGACGGAGTGTGGTTGGCAGGCTGGGAACAGCTTGGCCGTGCCATATTGGACGTCGTGCAACGCGATTTATCGCGAGTGTTGGTTCCCACCATCCTCTTGGTATTGATTTCACTCGGGCTGGCTTTCCGCCGGATTACCGATGTGGTCTTAAGCCTGGCCACATTGGCTTTCAGCGGCATCTGTCTGCTGGTTGTCATGACATGGGCCGGATGGTCATGGAATCTGCTGAATCTGATGGCGCTGCCGCTGCTATTGGGTGCGGGCGTCGATTACAGCATTCACATGCAACTCGCGCTGCGACGACACCATGGCAATTTATCTCTGGCTCGTTCGACGGTCGGCCGTGCCTTGGTTCTCTGCGCGGCGACAACGGTGGCTGGCTTTGGATCGTTG
>CAMAWP010000507.1 GCA_945861765.1 Akkermansia muciniphila
TTGAACAATGCGTTCATGAAAAGCCTCTCGTTTATCGGCGCGGATGTCCTGTTCGTTCAGCGCTTCGGCTGGTTTCTCGATTCGCATGAGGAATGGTTAAAAGCAGAGCGCAGACGTCCCCTAACGCTCGTCCAGTTTAAGGAGCTGGAGAAGCAGACCACCTTGGCTCGGGCTATCGCCCCGGTCGCTGAAAGCCGCGCTTCCATCCGATTCAAAAACAGCGACGCGAGTGATGTGAAAGTTTTGGGCACCACCGATCAGTTTCTCCAGACTGGCGGGGTCACACTGACAGAGGGGCGGTTCTTCTCGAGCGCCGAGGCTGAAAGCGGACGCCCCGTTTGTGTGATTGGCGCCACGATCGCCACGAATCTCTTTGTTCATGGACCGGCCCTGGGGAATAAACTTCGGCTTGGTCCAACCTTATACGAGGTGATCGGCGTGCTCGAGAAACAGGGTGACATGGGACCGTTGAGCCACGACAACGATGCAATCGTGCCGCTGAGACAGTTTATTAACGATTTTCGGCAATGGCCCGACATCCAAATTCAGGTGAAGGCGGCGGATCTGCGTCGATTGGATGACGCCAAGGAAGAGTTGCGGTTTCTATTGCGGAAAATTCGTCGAGTTGCCCCGGGAGTGGAGGATGATTTTTCAATTGATCAGCAGGAAACGTTTCTCACCATGTACAAACGCGTTGCCGGGAGCATCGCGGCGGTGGGATTGTTCATTACCGGGCTTTCGCTGTTCGTCGGCGGCATTGGCATCATGAACATCATGTTTGTCTCGGTGGCGGAGCGAACTCGGGAAATCGGCATCCGCAAAGCCATCGGAGCAAAGCGACGCACTATCCTACTGCAATTTCTGATTGAAGCGGCGAGCATCTGTTTGTTGGGCGGTGCTTTGGGACTGGCGATCGCGTACCCGCTGACCTTGGTGATGGCCATGTTCATCCCCGCCACCATGTCGTTTACCGTGGTCAGCATCGCTTTACTCGTATCGCTGTTCACGGGTGTTCTGTCCGGGTTCTTTCCGGCTTGGCGCGCGGCGCGAATGAATCCAGTCGATGCCCTTCGCAATGAGTGATCGGAGTTTATCCACATGAGTATGTTCAACTCTCATCGCAAGCACACCTCGCTGACGATTTTTCGGGCCGAAGCGAAAGAAAGCTTTCTGATGGCGATGGGTGCGTTGGCCGCGCACAAGCTCCGCTCTGGGCTAACTTTGCTCGGGGTTCTGGTGGGTGTGTTCTCGATCATCGTTGTGATGACCGCGATGCGAGTGATGCAAACCAACATCGAAACGGAGTTGAGCCGTCTGGGGAGCCACACGTTTCAGATTCGCAAATGGCCAGGAATATACTTCGGCGGTCCCGGCGGGTTTGAGAAATATTGGCGGCGGAAAAGTTTAACCCTGGCTCAAGGCGACCAACTGAAAGACAGGGCGAATCTTCCTTTGCACATGGGCTTTGAATCTTACTTTTGGGGCGGCGAAGCTACTTCACGTTATGGGAAAACACCGCCCAATGTGCGTTTACTCGGGGAGACACCGGGGAGTTTTCCAGCGATGAATTGGGTCATACAGGAGGGACGCGCTCTGATCGAGTCCGATGTGGATGGGGCGAGGGATGTCTGCATCCTGGGTGATGCCATGGCAAAAATTCTTTTCCCTTTGAGCTCCGCCCTGGATGAACGCATCAAGCTCAACGGCATCAATTATACCGTCATCGGCATCCTTGAACCGAAAGGCACCATGATGGGAGGTAATCAGGATCTGTTCGCAATCATTCCACTCACCACCGGACTCAACCGCTACGGCCGATCGTGGTGGCGCAGCATCTCGATTTTGGTTCAAGCGCGGGACCGTGCGAGCTATGACGACACCGTCGAGGAAGTGCGTGGCATACTCCGCGTGATCCGCAAGGTTCCGCCTGGCCAGGAGGACGATTTCGAAATTTTCTCGAATGACTCCCTGATCGCTCAATTTAAAACCTTCACGTTCACTGTCCGTGTAGGGGTTGCAGTCATCAGTTCCATCGCTCTTCTGGCCGCGGGAATTGGGATCATGAACATTATGCTCGTGTCCGTCACGGAACGAACGCGAGAGATCGGCATCCGTCGAGCCATTGGGGCCAAGAAACGCAACATCATGACTCAATTCATCATGGAAGCCGTCGTTCTCTGCGAAGTCGGCGGGGCGATCGGAGTTGTCCTCGGCATTGTTGGAGGCAATGCGGCGGCCTATTTCATGAAGGTCCCACCCGTCATTCCTGTGGACTGGGTGATCTTCGGCCTGCTCATTTGTTCAGTTGTCGGAATCATCTTCGGAACCTATCCGGCCTATAAGGCCGCCAACTTGGACCCTATTGAATCGCTCCGCTACGAGTGAGCCTAGGTTGCGAACCAAAACGAGAAGCCGAGCGTGGGGGCACTCGACTTAAAGGATGGATATAGGGCTTGGAAACTTCGATTTCTTGAGCTCAAGGTCAAAAAGCGATTTGGGTATTGCGTGTTAAAGGCGTAACCTGTACGGCTAAACAAAAATATCGACATGCGGATTATTGGCCATATTCAAACCGAACCCAGTGCGCGCACTTTCAGCGCTTATCTCTACGTGCAAGGGATTAAGAATCAAATTGAAGCGGAGAAGGACGGAACATGGGCCCTCTGGGTCCATGCGGAGGACGAGCTCGAAAAGGCGAATCAACTGTTGAAAACTTTCCTTTCGAGTCCCAACGATCCCAGATATCAACACGTCGCCAAGCAAGCTCGGGAGCAGGCAGAGCGTGAGCAAACACAGGAGGCGTCGGCTGCCAAACGCTTTTTCAACAGAGGACAAATATTTCGCAGCTTCGCTGCCTACGGGATCGGGCCACTGACAACCGCGCTCATCGCCTTCACCGTTGTCGTCTGGCTCATCTCCGTTTTTGGCATGGACAAGCCTGCTTTGGTGACTTTTCTGAATGCGCTGCTGATCAGTGAGGACGGTCGTTCAAGAAGCCTTCCCGAAGCGAGCCACGGCCAACTCTGGAGAGTCGTTACCCCGATTTTCATCCATGATTCAAGGATGTTTTTACACATTCTCTTCAACATGCTCTGGTTAAAAGATCTTGGCAGCATGATTGAAGCGCGCCAGAACTCGCTGCAATTGGGCCTGTTGGTGCTGGTGATCAGCGCTGCCTCCAACATGGCTCAATACTTCATGAGTGGCCCCGCCTTTTTCGGAATGTCGGGTGTCGTTTATGGACTGCTGGGTTATATCTGGATGAAGGGCAAGTTCGATCCTGCTTCGGGTTTCTTTCTCCATCCCTCGACAGTCGCGATGATGCTGATCTGGTTTGCGATCTGTTTTTCCGGAATACTCCCTGTCGCCAATACTGTCCATGCCGTCGGGTTAGGTGTCGGTGTGGCTTGGGGTTATCTCTCTGCTGTGAGACCGTTGTCAGGTCGCCGTTGAACGGCCCCAGCAATTCTCAGTATGGCCGCAGATCACACCAAGAACCGGCGAAGGCGGAACTCCATAGGCGCGTAGTCCCGCCTTCAGGCGGCCACGCGTGAAACAATCCAACGCGTCTGGAAGTGTCGGCACCCCACCGGCTGAAGCCGGGACTACCTACCTGGCGAACGCACGGGGTCCCGCCTCTAGGCGGTCGGAAGCCAAAATGAGGACACCCCGAACTTTGTGCGCGCATTGCGCCCTTGAACGGTGGGGCGAGACTCTCTCCGAGCTGTAGTCTCCGAGCCGGAAGCCGTCGAGCCCTGACATGCTCGATCGCCAGAAAAGGTCAGGGTCCGAGGGGACTCTCACCCCACCCAGGTTCATGGAGAGAACTGCTGCGGTTTGCAAGGAATCGTTTGACAGGCCGAGTGGAATTGGTTTCCTTGGTCGCGTCTCAGCCCATTGGATTTGCATTGATCTAGATCATGAACCTACAAGCCTTCCTCTCTCTTTCGGTCATTGTT
>CAMAWP010000508.1 GCA_945861765.1 Akkermansia muciniphila
TTACACTTTCAAGTGGGACGCTGGCGACCATGTGGTCAGTTGCGAACTCACGCCGGTGTTTCCCGATCTTCAACCGCTTCGCACGAAGATGGAATACCGCCTCCTCTTCGCGATCTTTGATGGCCCGCTCGAAAAAGAAAAGTGGGAACACCATCCGAATTACAAGCGCTTCTACACTCGCGACACACCGCCCACGAGTCCCACCGAACGCCGCACCTACGCCCGCGAAGTGCTCTCGCGCTTCGTGACCAAGGCCTATCGCCGGCCCGTGGCGTCGGAGACGGTTGACCAGCTCGTTGAGATTGCCGAGAAGAACTATTCGTTGCCTGGCACCACGTTTGAAAAGGGCATTGCCCAGGCTCTCATCGCAGTGCTCGCTTCGCCGCGCTTTCTCTTTCATCTCGAATCCGCCGAGCCTGCTCCCCGGGGTCAGCCGATTGCGCGGATTGACGAATACAGTCTCGCGTCGCGGCTTTCGTACGCACTGTGGTCTTCGCTGCCGGATGATGAACTGAGCAAACTCGCCGCGCGCGGTGAATTGCGGAAAACTTTCCAGGCGCAGGTCAAACGCATGCTCGTCGATCCGAAGGCGCGCGCGTTCTCGGAGAATTTTGCCAGCCAGTGGCTGCAAACGCGGAGCATCCTCGACATCCCGATCAATTCCGCAGTCGTGCTGGCAAGTGAGACGCCCCCCGCGGCTGCGGAGGGCGCCGCGAACGCGAACGCCGTTCCTGCGGCCGGAGCCGGGGCGGAACCTGCGGCGGGCGTAGTGGCTGCTGGAGGAGCAGCACCGGGATTAGGCGCTCGCGGGGCACGCGGCGGCGCGGGATTTGCCGGGCGCGGCGCTTTTGGCCGCGGCAGACGCGCGGCACCGGGCACAGAGTTGACGCCGGAGCTTCGCACCGCGATGAAGCAGGAGGTGGATTCCTATTTCGATCATATTGTCCGCGAGGATCGCAGCGTGCTCGAACTGCTCCAGAGCAACTATACCTTTGTCAATGATCAACTGGCCGCGCTTTATGGCATCGCCAACGTCACCGGCTCGGAAATGCGCCGAGTCGAATTGCCCGCCGACAGCGAGCGTGGCGGCGTGCTGACGATGGGCAGCGTCCTCACGGTCACCTCGAACCCCACGCGCACTTCACCGGTCAAGCGTGGCAAATGGGTTCTCGAAAACATCCTTGGCGCACCGCCCGCGCCGCCGCCGCCGGATGTGCCCGCGCTCGAGGACACAAAGGCGAAGGCTGAACTCAAGGCGCCCACGCAGCGCGAACTCCTCGCGCTGCACCGCGCCGACCCCAAGTGCGCGTCGTGTCACTCTCGCATGGATCCTCCCGGCCTGGCGATGGAAGGCTTCAACGCGTTCGGCCGCGTGCGCACGTACGAGTCCGGGCAGAAAATCGATCCGTCCGGCGAACTCGCCACGGGAGAAAAATTCGCCGGTGCCCGCGACCTCAAGCAGGCGCTGCTCGAAAAACATCGCATCGAATTCTACCGGACCCTGACGGAAAAGTTGATGACGTACCTTCTCGGCCGGGGCGTGGATTACTACGACGTGCCAACGGTGGACGCGATCGCCGAAAAGCTCGATCAGGCTAATGGCCGCTTCTCCACGCTGTTGCTCGGCGTCCTCGAATCCGCGCCGTTCCAGCAACGCCGGGTCACACCGAATTCTTCCAATCGAGACACGAAAACAGTTGCACTTCCCACACCATCTCGTAACACGCAATAAATCCCATGAATATGAAGAAACCATCTTCCACTGATCCCCTGGCCCTGAATCGCCGCCGCTTCCTCCGGAACCTCGGGGTGTGCCTCGCGCTGCCTGGATTGGAAGCGTTCCCCACACGTGTGTTTGGAGCCTCTGGCACTGAGAAGCTTGTCGCCACGACGGCCACGGGTGCGCCGTTGCGCACGGCATTTCTTTATTTTCCGAATGGTGCCATTCCATCCGCCTGGTGGCCCACCGGCAGTGGGACTGATTTCACGCTCAACCGCACCATGGAGCCGCTGGCGAACGTCAAGCAGCACCTCCAGATTCTCGGTGGCTTGGGCGACGTTTCCGCCAACGGGGGGCCTGATGGCGGGGGCGACCACGCGCGCGCCAACGGCACCTTCCTTACCGGCGTGCGCATCAAGAAAACCAACGGCGCTGATTTCCGCGCCGGTGTCTCCATTGACCAGGTCATGGCGCAACAAATCGGCCTGCTCACGCCGTTTCGTTCGCTCGAACTTTCCTGCGACACGGTGCTCAACGTCGGCGGCTGCGACACCGAATACGCCTGCGTTTATCAGCACAATCTCGCTTGGAGCACGCCCACCACGCCGCTGACGCCCGAGGTGAATCCCCGGATGCTTTTCGAGCGGATGTTCGGTGCGGGAACACCGCAGGAGCGCGCCAAGAACCTGGCCATTCGCCAGCAACAGAAACGTTCCATTCTCGATTTCATCCAGAGCGACATGCGCAGCCTCACGCGCGAAGTGACCGGCCGTGACCGCGACAAGATTGACGAGTATTTCACTGGCGTGCGCGACATCGAGCAGCGCATTCAAGCTGCCGAGAAGGCCCGCGCTGGGAGGTCGCAGCCGAATGTGGATTCCCCGGACGCCGGCATCCCCGCCAGCTACAAGGATTACGTGCGGCTGATGTTCGACATGCTGCACCTCGGGTTCCAGACGGATTCCACGCGCGTCGCCACGTTCATGATCTCTGGCGACGGCAACAACCGCGACTTTGCCGAGATTGGGATCAATGACGGCCACCACAATCTTTCGCACCACGGTAACCGGGCGGATTGGATTCAGAAGGTCGCCCAGATTGACCACTTCTATGTGAGCCAGCTTGCCTACTTCCTCGAGAAGATGGAGGCGACGAAGGACCTCGACGGCAATTCGCTCCTGCACAATTCGCAGATCGTTTACGGCAGCGGCAATTCCGACGGCAACCGCCACTCGCACACCAACCTCCCCGTCGTTCTCGCGGGACATGCGGGCGGCACGTTGCAGCCGGGGCGGTACACCAAGTTCAGCGACCTGCCAGTCACCAATCTTTATCTCAGCATGTTCGACCGCATTGGCGGCGCTCAACGTCTGGAGCGCTTCGGCGATTCGACCGGACGGCTTGGGAATATTTAGTGCGCGTCTTCAAAAATGGAGCACGTTTGCCCATGAGCCTTCTCAGAGCGTGTTTTGAAAATGGAGCGCGGCTGTGTCGAAGACCAGCCGCAGCGCGTGAAAGGCTCAGAAATCCTGACCCATAGGCGAGATTTGTGAGACATGTGGAATTGGCATGGACTTCTCCCTCACCCCAGCCCTCTCCCGCTGGGCGAGGGAGAAGCGATGTCCGCCCCGGACAAAACGGGTGGCTTCGGTGTGTGCAGCGACTGGATGAAAGGCTCCCTCTCCCGCGGGAGAGGGCTGGGGTGAGGGAGATCGCAAGCCCTTGAGAAGAGCTCACTCAATTTCCACGATGTCAGGATTTCTGAGGCTCCAGATGCACCAGTGTTGCTGCGGCTGGTCGAGGACGACACAGCCGCGCTCCATTTTCAAAACACGCTTTCACTCGATGCTGGTTAGTCGGTTTGGCGCTCATTCCGTTGGTGTCGTTTGCGGCATCCACGGATTCCACGGCAGTGCCCAAATTGTTCGAGAGGTATTGTTACGAGTGCCATGGGGACGGTGCCAGGAAGGGTGGAATCGAATTGGACACGTTGGTCGGCGCGCCGCCCGCCAAAAACCATCGCGAATGGGAAAGGAAGAACTTTGGCTTCGTCAGCACAATCTGTGGGTGCTTTTTTTGCACAAACCGCATAGCGAACCTGTGATATCAGGGCTTTCCAACCTGTTTGCGACTGCCAACGTGTGGTCACCAGTCCCGCCGGAGGCGGCCAAGCTTCCCAGCAGCAGGCGGGCGAGCGGCGGCGACGAGCTTCGAGCCTCCAGCTCGCGTCGCCG
>CAMAWP010000509.1 GCA_945861765.1 Akkermansia muciniphila
GTCCAGATAAGCGTCGAAGCGCATGGCGATGTTGCGAATAAAGAAGCGGCCCAGCTCGGTAACTGAGAGGTGATTGGCTCTCTTTTCAACCAACCCGTCTTCTTCCAAGTCAACCAATGATGCCAGCTCACGGGCAAAGTAGTGACTGAAGTTCACGTTGAGGCTCTGGGACATGGAAGTGAAATTCAAGCCCAGATCGCACATCAACCGCATGATCGTCTCACGGCGAATCTTGTCATCCTCGTTGAGACGATAGCTCCTCGCGATGGGAAGTTTTCCCTCATCCAATGCCGCGTAATAGGTCGGCAGCGCCTTGTGATTCTGCCAGTACATACCGTCAGCTTGCGAAATCGAAGACATCCCGAGCGCATACACGTCAGTGCCGCCGCGCGTGCTGTAGCCCTGAAAGTTCCGCTGGAGCGTTCCTTTCCGCTGAGCCACGGCCAACTCATCATCGGCGCGCGCAAAGTGATCCATCCCGATATAGACATAGCCCTCGGACGTCAGCTTTTCTGTGGTGAGCTTCAGCAATTCGAGCTTCGTCTCGGATGTCGGCAGCATGTTGTCCGCTAGGATTTTTTGCGCCGGCTTGATCCACGGCACGTGCGCGTAGCTAAACACCGCCAAGCGGTCCGGCCGCAGCATGAGCGTTTCCTGCAACGTTTTCGCGAACGACTCTGGCGTCTGGTGTGGAAGCCCGTAAATTAAATCGATATTCAGCGACGTGAATCCAACGGCACGAATCCAATCCACCACCATCTTGGTCTGCGCGAAGGGCTGAATGCGATGCACTGCTTTCTGAACCATTGGATTGTGGTCCTGCACGCCGATCGATGCGCGGTTGAAGCCGATGTCACGCAGCGCTTGCAAATGTTCGCGGGTCACGCGGCGCGGGTCAATTTCAACGCCCGCTTCCGCGTCCGGAGCCACGTTGAATTGGGACCGAATCATGTTGCCCAGCGCGCGCAGTTCACCCGGCCCGAGGAACGTCGGCGTGCCGCCACCAAAGTGAAGCTGGACAACCTTGCGATCTCGATTCAACCACGGCGCGACCAACGCCATCTCCTTTCGAAGATATTCCAAATAGGTCGCACTCATCCGCTGCTCAGTCGTAATGACAGTGGTGCAGCCGCAAAACCAACAGAGCGACTGGCAGAAAGGAAGATGAAAATATAGCGAGAGGTTGCGATCTGTCTGGCACTGTTGTCGAACCTGCTCCTCGATATCGTCCGTGGGCGGTTGGTCAGAAAACCGCGTCGCCGGCGGGTATGACGTGTAACGCGGACCAGCTACGTTGTACTTCCGGACAAGATCCAGATCGACATGGAGTGTGCTCATTGTGGATTCCGAACAGTGGTGATGAGGGCTTCGATGTTCTCCAACTTGGCGGTCGGAGGCACTCCGTGGCCGAGGTTGAAGATGTAGCCGTGATGCCCTCGCATTTCCTTCAAGATATGGCGCGCTTCACTGACCACAATTTGCGGAGTGGTCGTAAGAAGACATGGGTCAAGATTGCCCTGAAGACCTATACCGTGGGGCACGCGGTTTCGTACGTTTGCCAACCGAACTGTCCAATCCACGCTGAGGACGTTCGCTCCCGTCTTTCTGAGCGCATCCCAGCTCCCGTTTGCGCCCTTTGAGAATACGATAACTGGGACCTGTCCATCGAGCGCTGCGATGATGTCCCTCATCCATTGAGCGGATGCCGCAGCAAAAGCATTCTCTGCTAGAACTCCTCCCAGGCTGTCGAATATCTGAATCGCGTCCACCCCAGCGTCGATCTGCATCTGCAAGAAGCCCGTGACAGCCAACGTAAGCTTTTCCATCAAGAGTGAAAATAGAGCCGGGTCGGAATAAAACAACGCTTTGGCCTTCGAGTATTCTTTCGCACTCCCGCCTTCCATCATGAAATTAGCCAGCGTCCACGGTGAGCCGGCGAAACCGAGAAGCGCCGTCCGATTTCCAAGTTCCCGTTTGATGATCCGAAGAGCGCAGGCGACGTAATGCAAACGCTCCTGAACTGCTGCCGGATCGAGACGTTCAATATCCTGACTGGACTTCAATGGAAACTCCATTTCAACCCCGCCGCTCTCGCGAAAATGATAGCGCTGCCCCAATGCTTCAGGGACGACGAGAATGTCGCTGAAGAGAATTGCGGCGTCGAAATCGAAGCGCCGGATCGGTTGCAATGTGACCTCGGCAGCAAGCTCCGGCGTTTGAACGAGTTCAAGAAAGGAATGCTTTTCCTTGAGCGCTCGATATTCCGGCAACACACGTCCCGCTTGGCGCATCAGCCAAATAGGAGGATGATCGACCGGCTTAGATTGGCAGGCGTTCAAAAACCGCTTGCGATTCGTGATCTCGACGGGAGCCAAACAGTTTTTCCAAACAGCAACGCATTCGTCTCTGCAATTAGCCGAGTCCGATAGGGTGTCCAAGGTGCTAGCGTTCATTGCGGACAGTCTTGAGTGGAATTGCCGACAGTGCTTCACATCTGTTGCTTTTTACATGCCATTTATTGTTCAGCTCAGGTGCATACAAACCAAAATAGGCTGTCGCGCTGCGCGTGTCGGTTTTGGCGCAGAGACGGAAGAGGACTGACACGTTGACTTGGAAAGTGGGTGGTCGGACTTAATCTTGACCGCGGAACCGGGTGCGACTTCAATCTCCCCATGACCAACACATTTCAGATTTCTCGTCGTTCTTTCATCAAACGATGCAGTCTCACCGCCGCCACCACCGGACTGCCACTGTGGTTTGTGGAGCGCGATCTCGCGCGCGCGGCGGACCAGATCATCGCGCCATCGGCCTCACCCAACAATCGTCCCGGCCTGGCGCTGATCGGCTGCGGCGGGCAGGGAAGCGGAGATCTGGCCGGTGCCGCCAAGTTTGGCAACGTCGTCGCCCTCTGCGATGTGAAGGAGAGTTCAATGAGCAATGTGGCGCGCCGTTATACCCAGGATGGCAAAGCGCCAGCCACCTTCACCGATTTCCGAAAAATCCTGGAGCGGAAGGACGTCGATATCATCGTCAACGGCACGCCCGACCACTGGCATTCGCTGATCAACATCGGAGCGGCTCGGGCGAAGAAAGATGTGTACGGCGAGAAACCGCTCACGCTCACCATTGACGAAGGCAAGCAGGTGATTCGGGCCGTGCGCGAAAACAAGATCGTCTTCCAAACCGGCACCCAGCAGCGCAGCGACCGGCGCTTTCGTCTGGCCTGCGAACTGGTCCGCAACCAACGGATCGGCAAACTTCAGACCGTGGAGGTGTTCGTGCCAGCCGGCCTGCGCGAAGGTCCGTTCGCCACCGATCAAATCGTACCGACGGGTCTCAGTTGGGATCTCTGGCTCGGCCAGGCCCCGAAGGTGGGCTACATGAAAGAGCGCGCGAACAACACGTTCCGTTGGTGGTGGGACTATGCCGGCGGGCCGGTCACGGACTGGGGCGCGCATCACAACGACATTGCGCGCTGGGCCATCGGGCAAGACGGCCCCATCGGAGTCGAGGCCAAAGCCACGGTCGAACCGATCGCAGGCGGCTTCACGACGTGCAAGGAATTCGAGGCAACACTGACGTATGCCAATGACATCCGGCAAATCGTCAAGACCACCACGGCGGACAGCCCGTTTGGCGGAATTATCGATCCCAAAGGCCAGAGAAACGGCATCCGTTTCACGGGCACGGACGGTTGGATCTGGGTGAACCGCGGCGATATCAGCGCGAACAAAGAGGAGATCTTCATGACCCCTTTGCCCGCCGGCGCCCTCAAGCTCGAAGAGAGCAACAACCACATGGCCAATTTCTTTGACTGCGTTCGGTCGCGCAAAGATCCGATCGCGCATGTCGAGCAGGGCCATCGCTCCGCCGTCGTCGGCCATCTCATCATCATCGCCATGCACCAGGGCCGCAAACTCCAGTGGGATCCCGTGAAGGAAGTGTT
>CAMAWP010000510.1 GCA_945861765.1 Akkermansia muciniphila
AACCTGACCTGGGAGCGCTGGCGTCTCGCCGGCGTGTTCCTAATTTCGCCACAGCAACTCGCCGGCGAGACGCCGGCGCTCCCAGGTTCATGGTCCCGATGCGGGTCCAATGTCGGAGGTGGAGGCTCTCCATGAACCGACCCACCCCTACCCCTCCCAGGAGGGGACCGGTCAAAGCTCCCTTGCTGGGAGGAGAACGAACAGAGATCCCCTCCTGGGAGGGGAGGGGTGGGTTCAGAGTCGCCCTGTGCGCGCGAAGTCCGGGGTGGTCTCTCCCTGGCGAGAAACGAGCGGGGAGAGCACCGAGGCGAAGGGAAATCCCAGCCAACCGACCTCCTGTCCCTGTCCCTTCTCCTCCATCCGATGGAAGAGAGGGTGCAGTATTGGCCCGTTCTCATTCGGAGATGCGAATGAGGCGCCTACCCAAAAGATCTGTAACGAAAGAGCAACGACGTCCTTGGGCAAAAGATCAAGCAATGTTGCGAATGCTATTTATTGGCGGGTCCCAAGGTCGCGGATGGCTTCCCGACGCGCGGAGGGCGCGGAGGGAGTTGGATCGGCGGCGGCACCGAAATCGGTTTGGGAGGCTGAGCCTTGGGCGGCTGAGGTTTTAGAGCGGGTGGCTTGGTTAACGGCGGTTCGGCCTTGCGAGCGTGGACTTGCACTTCGTTGAGCCAGTCGGTAGCCTTATCCGCCAGGTGGCCGACCTTCTCCGCGAACTCCCCTACTCTCCCCGCCAGATGCTCCGCTCGGGTGGCGACGTGCTCGACGCGACCCATGATGCCCTCAGCCTTGGTAGCGAGTTCGCCAATCTTGGCCTCCGGAAATTTCATCTCACCCAGATTGAACGGGAGCATCTGCTTCAGCGCATCCAACGACGTCGCACCAGGCTCAAGCGAAACGGAGGTGTGCGCGGACGACGCTGTCTCAAGTGCCTGATACCCGTCCACCAGCCACTCCAGGCGACCGCTCTCGGTGTTCACAAGCAGTCCATGCACCGGAATTCGCGGGCCGATGAGCGGGCTGCTACGAACGAACTCGACCGCCGTCAACACATTCTGCCGTTCGCTCGCGAAGAGTCCGAAGTATTCCGTGAGGTTCTCCGGCAACCGTGTTCGATTGACGCCGAGCGTCTTCAGCCGCTCTAATAAATCTACCATCGACATCTTGCACACCAGGCAATCCGTGTGACCGATGATGACGATCTCTCGTCCGGACTTCACCGCGCACGCCAGCGCCACAGACCGCATCATGCTGCTCAACGGCCCGGTGATGATATTCCCCGCGTTGCGCAGCCAGATGAACTGGCTCTCCGGGATGCCCAGCACTTCCGGCATCAACGGGTTGAGCCGAGGATCGATACACGTCAGCGCAATGATCGGCAGTGAATCCGCGAACTCCGCTGGATTTAACCCAGCTCGCTCATCTCCAGTGAGCGCGCGATGATTCGCATCAATGATGGCCTCAAGCAGACGCATACAATCACTATCCTTGTTCAAGAAATCCTACAAGCCCGACGTGTCCTAACCTCCGTGCTTGTCATCCTTCCCCATCGCTTTCCGCAGCGCGGGCACCTGCTCCAACAACTTCTCGAATCGCACGCCGGTGAGGCTTTCCAGCAACGGCGGGAGTTGGGCGATGATCTGCGTTACGTCCCCGGTGATCTTGCTGGCGCCACCGCCGGGGCCGTTGCCTGAATTGATGATCACGATCTTTTCGGTCTTGGAGAGCGGCTCGCTGATGCGTCCGGCAATCTCGGGCAGCACTTTCACGAGCAGTTCGATGACGGCGGCTTCGTTGTATTGCTGAAACGCCTCGGCTTTGAGCCGCGTGGCTTCGGCACTGGCCCTGCCTTGCGCTTCGATGACGGCGGCTTCGGCGAGACCACGCGCCTTGTTCGCCTCGGCTTCAGCCAGGCCGGTGGCTTTGTTGACTTCGGCAGCAGCGAAACCGGTTTGCTTGGCGGCGGCGGCGGCACCAGCGGCTTCGGTCTCAAGCTGATACTTCCTCGCGTTGGCCTGTGCCTCGATTCTGTATCGCTCAGCATCCGCGGGCTTCTGAACATTGGCTTCGAGTTCGCGTTGTTTGCGGAGGATTTCCTGCTGCTGCAGTTCGATCTGTTTCTGCTTCTCGATGATCTGAACCTGCACTTCCTCGGCCTTCACGAGCTGGCCGGTCTTGTACTTCTGCAAATCGTAGGCGAGGTCGGCTTCGGCTTTCTTCTGGTTCACCGCCGCCTGATATTGTGCGACGTTCGTTTGATAATCGCGCTGGGCTTCGGCGATCTTCGAGTCGGCTGCGAACTTGGCTTCCTGTCCAGCCTGGGTGGCAGCAGCCGAGCGGATTTGGGCGTCGCGGTCCGCTTCAGCCTGGGCGATCTGAGCGTCGCGCTTGACCTGAGCTATGCGCGGCTTACCAAGCGCATCAAGGTAGCCCTGTGTGTCGCGGATGTCCCGGATGGTGAAGCTGACGATGCCGAGGCCCATGTTCGCCATGTCGCCCGCGGCGACCTCCTGCACCTTCTGCGCGAAGGCGTCGCGGTTTTGATAAATCTCCTCGACGGTCATGGTGCCGAGAATGGCCCGCAGATGACCTTCCATCGTCTGCATGGCGATGTTCTTGATTTCATCGACGGTCTTGCTGAGGAATTGCTCGGCGGCGGTCGCGATCGAGATGTCGTCGCCCTTGACCTTGATTTGAGCAACGCCGTCCACTTTCACGGCCACACCTTTGCTGGTGTAAACCTCCGGCGTCTGCACGTCGATGGTCAGCAGTTCGAGCGAGAGGAGATCCACCTTTTCGACCACGGGATAGATAAAGGCGCCGCCGCCCTTGACGATGCGGAAGCCGCGCGCGCGCTCGGTGCCGTCGGGATCGATGTAGCGATGCTTGCGTCCTGACACGACGAGCACCTGGTTCGGACCGACCTTGGTGTAACGGCTCAGGACGACGGCCATCCCGATGAAAAACACCAGCAAGATCCCCACGATGGCGATGATGCTGATGGCACCGGCGGGCAACGAGAATAGGGCGAGGAGAGAAGTCGGCGTCATAAGAGGAGATGAGTTGCGTGAGTATCGATTGTGAATTGAACGGGAATGCGATGGCAATGTTTGTTCAGACTGCGGTGACGAAGAATTGCGAGGCAACGACGCGGGTGATTCTGACCGGCTGACCATTAGCCACGGCGACGCCGTGCTCCTCGCGCGCGGGCGCGGTGTAGCGCGTTCCGGACTGCACGTAGGCGATCTCACCGACGCCGTTTCCCGGGATCGGCGTGATGATCATTGCTGGCTGGCCGACGAGCGAAGCCACCTTGGATTCGCTTGAGCTTTGCGTGGACCGGAACAACTGCCGCAACAACCACAAGACACTGCATCCCATCGCGAAGCCTCCCAAGAGAGACAGCGGGCCACTGATGTAAACCGGCTTGGTGGCGGGAATCTGATGCAAAATCATGCCGATGCCTCCAAACGCCGTAACGAACGAAGCGACCACCGTAGGGCTGAGCACTGAGACTCCCGGCATGTCGCTGGCATCGACACCTGCTTCGGCATGGCCGCCGCTGCCATCGATATGGCCATCGTGACCGCCACCGCCGAAGATATGGCCGAAGAGGGCGGAGCAAATAGTGAACAGCAACCCCACTCCGAAACAAATGAGATAGATAAGAAACGCATCCATAAGACCTCACGATTGGTTTTGCCCAGAGTAAACGGGGAAGCCACGCCTCAAGCAAGCGCGAAAGCCTACCCCTTCAAGGCTGGGTCTTGGCAACGCCATCCACGACCAATCGGAACGGGTAGTCGTTCAATGGGCTGAGCTCTTCGTAGTAGCAAGCGACCGGTTTCCCCCTGTAAAGCTCGTGCAACCGAGAGTGGATGGTGGGCTCATAGACCCACGGAATAACCCATTCGTAGTGCCCGACCATGCC
>CAMAWP010000511.1 GCA_945861765.1 Akkermansia muciniphila
CCCCGCCCTTGCGGTAACGTATCCAAAACCGGCTGCAGCGCAGTCTTCTCGGCCTCAGTCAGCGTGGCCCGTGCCGCATTGGCAATTGCCGCATTGGAGCTCGGGAACGTGTTGCCACCCCGGTAGGTTTCGGCGGTCGTGCTGAACCATTTGAAATACTCCTCGCGCAAGGGCATCGTCCACCCGTTCGTGAGCAGGCGCAACTGAAGGGCATAGTGAACTTGCTCCTCCTGCTTGGCGAGTATGTTGAGCGGCGTCCCTTGCGTCTGGGGATGAAGGAGAGGAACCCGGTCTTTGTGAGGCTTGGAAGGAGCTTCCCTCAAAGCCTTCATGAGTTTTGTGGCGGCGTTCGGCGATTGCATATAAACAAGGATCTCAGCCAGCTCGAAGTTCTCTTCCCGAGTCTCAGCAGGGAACAACGGATCGAACCGCTCAGCATACCGCTGCACCGTGGCTTGATCCGGACGCTGAAGACGAATGAGCACCAACGAATAGGCTCTTAACAAATCAAGCCTGTCGGCATAGCTGATCGATCTGTAGTTAATGCGATCCAATGAAGCCAGCATTCGGGCGCGCAATTGGCTGTCGGGAGCGGGAGCGTTGGTGTCGCGATGAATCTCATCCCGGCCACTGACTCGAGCCAGAGCCGCGATGGCTGGAACGGATTTTCGCCCATCTGTTTCCGCCAGCGCCTTCTCGCGCCATTGCGCCGGATCCTGCGACTCCAACGCCACTCTGGCCGCGTAGCGAATCGCCCGGTCTGGATCGCCAAGATAAGGCCACACGGTGGCCACAGCCGCTGGGTCGCTGTGCCCGTGAAAATTCTCGAGCTTGTGGCGCAAGTCGCGTTGGGCTTGGAATCGGAGATCAGGTGTGGTTGGGGCCGTGGACTCGCCGCCAGCGTAGGTGATGCGCCACAACGACGACTGCGCGGACCGACCGCCCAACACAATGTACATTGCTCCATCGGTCTTGTTAATCGTGATATCGGCGGCCCCAAACGGTTGAGCTACCAAGAATGGCTCGACTTCAGCCGTATAGGTGGCGCCAGCCGGAGTCATGTGCAGCGCCCAGATTCTGCCATACTGGTGGTCGATGATGAAGGAGGCGTCTTGATACTTCTTTGGGAACTTCGCTCCATAACCGAACGTGGTGCCTGTCGGGGAGCCCCTCCCGATATCGACCAAGGTTCCCCAACTGTCGAGGTAATGCTCCGGCCATTTACCCGAGCCATTCCGAAAACCGAAATCCGCGCCACTGATGACGTGAGTGAACCGAGCCGGTCGATACCACGGATCACCCATGTCCCACTCCATGTCGGCATCCCAAGTGAACAACTCTCCGACGTTGTTGAACTTGATATCGTACTGGTTCCTCATGCCGGAGGCGACAAGCTCCCATTTCTTTCCATCGGGGTCGGTGTTGGCGATCCAACCCTGTGGCGCATACGAGGTGTCCATGAAACCGGTCGGGATGCGGGGCAAAAGAGTATCTTCGCCCCAATGCCGTGGAACGCGCGATGAATCGATCTGAGTGAGTTTCGTTGCGTTCCCGTTGTTGATGTAAAGCGACTTTCCATCCGGAGAGAGCTCGACCGCATGAATGCCATGGTCACCTCCAAAGGGGATGCTGCGAAGCGCCGTAACTTTGTCGCTCATGTCGAATTTATCATCGCCATTCGAGTCCTGGACACGATAGAGCCCACGGCCTTCCGACATCACGTAGAGGCTGTCGAAGGCCCACAGCAGTCCATCCGCCCCTCCGACCGACACGTCCACGAGTTCGACTTGAGTTTCGCCGGGCTTGCCGGGCGGCGGAACTGTCACTCGATAAATCCGGCCGTTTCGGGACGATGTAAAAAGACGTCCCTTGGGATCGGCACAGATCGACACCCACCCTCCCTGGACTTGATTCGACGCCACCATATGAATCAGTTCGAGTTTGAAATTCTTGGCGAGTTGAATGTTCCGGACGGTGAAATCGCCGTAGCTCAGCGTGCCTTCCTCCAAGTTCGCCTCGGCGAGGGCTCCCCAAAGCGAAGACGTTGTGGCCAGAATTCCGACGGCGATTGACAGACAGTTTTTCATAGATGGTTTTTGATGTTGCGGCTATGCGCTGACGCAGGGTGATGGGAACATGTGAGAAAAAAATCGCTCGAACCGACGCATGAGGCAAGCAAGAAAATAAGAAAACCAACCGGACGCCCTGGATGGCGTCCCGGCCAATGGGAGAATTTGTTCAGCGGAACATTCTCTGGGTTGAATCGCCTCCCGAGAGGAGATAAGCCATCAAGTCCAGAACCTCGTCCTCCTTGAGGGTGCTCAGCAAGCCCTCCGGCATTAAAGAGATCGTGGAAAGCTCCATGGCGACGATGTCCTGGCGCTTCACGATCGTCAGCTTACTCGCAGCAAACATATCTTCCATCACGCTGACAGTCGTGCTCGTTTCCTCAGGAACCCAACCGGTCAGCGCATCGCCGTTCTTGGTCCTGATGACAGTCGTGCCGTAGAGACTGCTGATCTGTTTACTCGGCTCCACGATCGACTCTAACAAATCACGGACGGTGAACGAGCCGCTAACCCCGGTGAGGTCAGGCCCGACACCTCCGCCGTCCGCGCCGAAGTGATGACAGAGAACGCAAGCCACATCGGTGAAGATCTTTTTTCCACGCTCGAAGTTTCGCCCGCGGTTGACGCCCTTATTGACGATCGGCACCAGGTCATCGACTTTCCACTCTTTGACAAAGGTTCGGGCTGCCAACGCCGCCTGGTTTGTTGTTCCGGCGGGACGTTGAGCAGAGACCGCTGGGGTTGGCCTGTTCGTTTTTGAATTTGTGTCCGCCGCAAAAAGCATCCACACCGCAGCAGTCGCCCCGACGATACTAAATAATGCCCCGTTCATGATGAGTGCCGGAAATAGAACTGAATCTGTTGATATTTAGCAAACTGAGAATTACTCGGAGGCATGGCTTTCGGGCAAGGGAGAACCCACGCAATTCAGAAACCCTCATTTTGCGAGGGGCACCATCTTGGCCACTGCCACCTGTTGTCATGAAGCGCCGCAAATGTCCGACGCCTTTGCGAGGCCGAAGCCGCTGAATCCAGCATGGACGCGCTCCGGAGTTAAATCAGAATTGCTGACAGCGAAATTGCTTGCCGGTTTTTTTGACTAAAGCAATAGTGTCCTCCAGATGATTCTAGACGATACAGCTACTCCGCGACGTTGTGGGGCATCATCTGCCGGTTTGAAGACTGAACTGCCTCTCTGTCTTGCGGCAGGCAATGATGGCGGAGTTACGACTTCGAGTCGCGATTCGCAAGTATCGACTAGCTTATTTTGTTTTCAGGTCGCTGAAGACAACTTGGTCTTGCGCGCTTAGCTCAGTGGTAGAGCATTACCTTCACACGGTAGGGGTCGCAGGTTCGAAACCTGCAGCGCGCACCAGTTTTACTGAGCAAATCGAGGAATCTACTGAGATTTGCACAGAATTTGCACAGAATCCAATCAAACCTTCTGACAAGCGCGTGAGATTCCCCGTCACCATACGGCACCGCACATCCGAGGCTAAGATTTACGCTCCTGCCAAGGACTTCGCTTACTACAGGCTCTCCTACACGCTGGCTGGCAAACGCCGGATGCAAACCTTTGCCACCTATCCCGACGCCAGACAAGCTGCGGAACGGGTCGTAAAGGAAATGGCGAGTGGCTCCCAGGCGGCAGCCTTGAGCGCAAGCCAATCCCGGGACGCTTTAGCCGCTCTTCAAAAGCTCGATTCCTACCGACAGGCGACCAGCAAGCGGGTTTCCTTGCTGGCTGCGGTCTCAGAATTCGTCGAGTCGGCTGGGAAACTGAACGAACTCACCATCAGCGAAGCGATCGAGCGGTACCTGAACACCGTCGCCAGCGTGAAGCGCAAGGATGTTAGGGAAGC
>CAMAWP010000512.1 GCA_945861765.1 Akkermansia muciniphila
TCCTCTCCGGGCAGCAGTTCTGCCCATGAACCTGGGTGGAGTGAGAGTCCCCTCGAACCCTGACCTTTTCTGGCGATCGAGCATGTCAGGGCTCGACGGCTTCCGGCTCGGAGACTACAGCTCGGAGAGAGTCTCGCCCCACCGTTCAAAGGCGCAATGCGCGCGCAAAGCTCGGGGTGTTCTCATTTTGACACGGCTCCCCTACTTCCCGGTAGGAGACGACGTAAGGAGTCCCTGACTTTTGGAGGAAGTGAGACTCGTTACCTTGTCTCCAGAACCGAATTGGGAGACGACCGGATGGAGCGAAAGGAGCGTGCTCTGTCGCGCCGGCGTCTTGGAGTGCGGTGAAGAGTGAAGCGATTCACCGCTTTGTCTTCGATGGACGCTCTTCGTGTCGTTTACCTTTCCAAAGCGGCGATTCCGCGGACTCCATCGCCGCAGTCCAAAACCTGGCGGCTTTCTGGCGGACTCTGCGAAAAGTTCAGGTTCAATCAAAAGAGAGGTTGGACGTTGCCAGATCGGACGGAGGCTCTAAAATCCCGCCATGTCCCGAAAATCCATCTTGACGTTCGCCGGCCTAATGCTCGTTCTGCAGATCACAGCGACAAGCGCCACCTTGGTGAGCGTCGCGGAGCGATGGAAATATCAAAAGGTCCCGTCGGATGCTGTCGCGCCCCATCCTCGATGGCATCAGCGCGACTTCGATGATTCCGCCTGGCCGACCGCGCTAGCGGGCATGGAGCTGCCGGAGGAGCAGACCTTTGCGGCCCTCTCGGCGCTACCGCGTAGAGCAGAACAGGTTTTCATCCGCAAGAAATTCATCGTCGCTCACCGTGACGAAGTCCGTTGGCTCGTCCTGCACGTCGAACATGAGAACGGGTTCATCGCCTACTTGAATGGCGTCGAAGTCGGGCAGCGCAAAACGGCGGGAGTCGAGCCTTATCTTGAAGGCCGCGAAGTGGAGCATTTGGTGAAGCCTGCCAGGTTGGACATCTCGCAGTTCAGCCATTTGCTCGTGGACGGAGAGAACCTGCTGGCGATCGAAGGAACGCATTCGGCTCAGGTGACCTCCGAATTGTCGCTCGCGGCGCAGTTGCTGTCCAACTTCTCGCGCGAGCCGTTCGTGCAGAACGCAACAACGAACAGCATCCAAGTCATCTGGCGCACTCCATTGCCGGCGACCACCTTTGTGGAATTCGGGACGACGACCAACCTCGGCACAATTCTGACCAACGGGGTGCCGGTGACGAACCATGTCGTTACGCTGACTGGTCTCTCGCCAAATGCCACGTATTACTACCGGGTTGGCGGGGCCGCCGGTGGCAGCGTGATGAAATCGAGCATCGACCCGTTTAAGACACTCAAGACGGAAGGATCGGTTCACTTCGCGTTTGTCGGAGACACAGGCCAGAACAGCGAGGCTCAATGGGAGATCGCGACTGTTCTGCGCAACCTCAGTCCGGACATCGTTTTGCACGGTGGCGACATCATTTACGGAGGCTTCACGGACGCCACGGCGGACACGCGTTATTTTTCATATTACCAACCGCAGATTCGAAGCACGCCCTGGTTCCTGAGTCTCGGCAACCATGACTTAAATTGCTGCGGTGGCGACCCGGACGCCAACAACAGCAGTTGGCCGACCCTGGCGACAAATTTTCAAAATACATTCTATCTTCCGACGAATTCCCTTACCGGCACTAAACACTTTTATTCCTTCGATCATGGCGACGTGCATTTCGTTGCGCTTTTCAATCCGTGGTTCGCCGCTTACGTGCCGGCGGCCGGGCGCGATCAGTATCAGTGGCTCACGAACGATCTGGCTCACAGCACAAAACCGTGGAAAATACTCTTCTTCCACATGCCGGTCGCCAACTCCGGAGCCCACGCCTCGGCGGACTACGATGGAAGCGGCGTGCTCGATCGTGTCGAGTTGATGAATGTCCTTTTGCCGATCACCCAGCGATATGGCGTTCAAGCGATCTTCAGCGGCCATGAACACAACTTCGAGCGTTTCGCGCCAACCAACGGCCTGCACTACGTCGTGTCGGGCGGCGGCGGCGTTGGCCTTTACGCGCTCAGCGCCGCGCCGCATCCTGCGAGCGCGCAGTTCTGGTCCACGAATCATTGCCTCTCTGTAAAGGTCGAGGGTGACACGCTCACCGTGCAGGCTTTCGGCCGGAACGGGCAGCCATTTGATGGGCTGACAGTGCAGAAAGCGCTGCCGCCGCGTGAAGTTTATAGGTCCACATGGCATTCTCCGCCGATTGAGGCGGATCCAGGCAACGATTCCGACGGCAACATTGCCGGCCAGAAGTTCGGTCTGAGCGGTGCTCCCATTCTCACGAGGGCCGGACAGTTCTCAAACCTCGGCCGAATCTATGTGAACAACGATGCGACGAATCTCTACGTCGGAATCGACCAGGCGATGTTCTATCGGGACGACAATATTTTCCTGTTCGTCGAATCGCCCCGAAAGGCGGGTGTGACAACAATGGCTGGGCTCGGCAACGGCCTGATCGATCCTGGGGGTCAAGGATCGGATGGCTTGGATTGCCTCGATAATCTTTCGTTCACCAACTTCGCGCCGAGCATTGCCTGTCTGCTCGGCGATGAATTCGGCGACGGACAATATCGCAATTTCACGCGCTCGAATTTGGAGTTAAACATTGGCCAAGGAGTGTTCCGGCTCGATTCGAGCCTCAGCGATGTGCCAGGTTGCAGGTTGCAGCAATTTAATCGTTCGCCACAAACAGGGAAGGTGGCTTACGAGCAAAACGCGGACTTCATCGAACTGGCCATTCCTCTGATTGAGTTAGGCAATCCGAAGCCTGGCGACATCATCAAGCTTGGCGCGGTCGTGGGTGGCGGTGGGTTTGACAAAAAGGCCCAGACGCGCGAGTTGGACACAAGTGTTCTTGGATACTCTCTGAGCGGCTCCGGCCAAGGCCAAGTGTTGATCGAGGGTGTCGGCGTGCGGTTGGCTTCCGATCCGTCGCTGCCATTTCGACTTTCCATCGCGCCACTGGCACCGCAGATTTACCGGCTCTCGTGGAGTTCGGTGGTGGGGGTGAAATACGATGTCGAATACGGGGATAACCTCACCAACTTTGCCCGCTTGAGCAATCCTGGGCTACCGCGCGCGGCGACGTCCTCGAACGAGACCTTCGACGTGAATGCTCCTGGGCTGAGCGGGTTTTACCGCATCAACGTCGCGCGATGAGGAGCTTGATACGACGCCGGTTGGCTGGGGTTTCCCCTCTCCTCGGTCCTCTCCCCGCTCGTTCCTCGCAAGAGGGAGAGACCACCCCGGACTTCACGCGCGAAGGGCGACTCTGAACCCACCCCTACCCCTCCCAGGAGGGGACCTTTGTCGGTTCATCTTCTGGGAGGCGAGCTCTGTCCGGTCCCCTCCTGGGAGGGGTAGGGGTGGGTCGGTTCATGGAGAGGAAGGAAGACTCCGCAGCGCGCCCGTCCTCATTCGGAGATGCGCACCACCCTGGAGGCAGGGGAAAAATGAGTTTACAAAAACGTCTCCATCGTATCCGCTGTTGATCAACGGTCGTTCATCGACCCGGCTGAAGCAGATGACTGCAAGCCTTCGGCAACATCGTCACAAACGACAAACATGAGAATTAAAGTAATCCGTCAGCTATCATCCTGGTGCCCCGCGTCGCTCGGCTGCGTGGCGCTGCTATTTCTCGCCTGCCCGGGAGCGGGGCAGCCGGTCACATTGACGATTCAAAATAGCAAAAATCAAGTAGCCGTCTTCTGGCCTTCTGGCTCATCTTCCCCCATTGCCGGACAGTAAATTCCCAGCACATTGTCCGGCGTAACTGCTTGTCAGTCACGACCTCGGCGTGGGTTCTTCAATCGGTTTCTGTTGGCTTTTCCTAGAGACAACATTGGTGCGGGTAACTTGGGCAG
>CAMAWP010000513.1 GCA_945861765.1 Akkermansia muciniphila
GACAGTGAGAATAGGAGCTGACGTCGGACATTGGGGGATTCGGCCGTCCCTGCGGGACTTATGCGAGGGCTCATTCGAACCCAGCAGTGAACTGCCGGGCTATTCTCGAATCTCCCTCCGGGAGACGAAGGCGGCCAATAGGTCCAAACTCCAGTCATCCCGGCGAGTTGGAAAAATGGTCTTCATCCGCTGTGGACCTATTCCATTGAAAACGGCGGAGAACCCGAACCGCCCATCGAGGTCGTTCAACTCAATCAAGGGTAGAAACCCATCACCACGGTGGTAAGTCCCTTTTGCTCAACCTCAATGTCTTTGCCCAATTGGAGTGGAGTCTTAAGTTCGAGCCATTGGCGCAGCTTCAAAGAATGGCCCGGCTTCAGGATCTGATCATCAAAATGCACCTCATATTTTACAGAGACAGAGCCGTTGAGGTTGATTTCGAAAAGATGGCTAAACGGAATTCTCATTTTTGAGTGTGTGTTTCATTGAGTGGAGTCGGCAAAGTTATCTGCTGTTCATGGGAGATTCAACGTTCGCTGTCTTCACAGCCGCAAAAAACCTCACCAGGAATTTCGCTTGAATTGGTTTCAGCTCAGCACGGGCTTCGCGCAATTGGGGATGATCCGCATCGCCCGCGCTCACCGGCGCGATGGCCAGCATTCGATCCGCTGCTGAAACCGCCGCAAGGGCGCGGGGTGGCGCAAGCTCGACGACGGGAGAAATATATTCCGCCACAAAAGCGGGCGGCGCGGCGTAGATGACCGACGAAGGAGGTAGCATCGACACCCGCGCTTTACACCGTGGAGCAAACCGCAGTCCGAGAGGGTTTCCCTTCGCGAGATAACCGAGTGAGGCCGTTTCGGCTACATGCACCGCGCCAGAAACCCTCGCGGCTCCGAGGCCTAACACGCATGCCAAGATCAGGAGGTGTGTGTGTTCGATGGGTTTTGAAACTGGCATTTTCATAGGCATCTTTTCAAGTTTAGCAGCCCTGACAATGTTAGCTTAAAGCTTAACATGTGCCACTGCTACGGACGCTCGGAATGACCTCGGATGAGAGAGCAAGGGGATCTAGGACGTCACACGTGAATGCCGCTACGCAGAAAGCGAGCACGCACATTGCTGTTCACGTCTCCCACTTTTGGACGACATCCTTTTTTGCGAAAGCCACGATAGCAACGAGCAGGAGAGCCGCAGCGACGAGATAGATCGCTCCCCCGAAGGCAATGGCGTTGCTCATATTGGCGACCTCATTCTCCAGCCCGCCTCGGGCGAGAATCCAACCGATCGTAACGGGTGCCATCGCTCCTCCCGTCCAGCCCACTGCATTTAGAACTCCCGCGGCAGTTGCGCGGGCGCGCGGATGCACGACGTCGTACAACGAAGCGAAGATATTCGCGTCGTAAAGTCCTTTGCAAAACCCAAAAATCGTCATCCAGACCATTAGCGCACCGACGTTGCGAGTGGTTCCGGTCAGGAAAATGAACGCCGAGCCGAGCACCAAGCCGGTGACTTGAACCATCATGCGTCCTCCCGGATGCCACCGGGAAAGACGATCGGCGAGCACTCCACCCAGCGGTGCTCCGGCAGTGCTGGCCAACTGAATGAAGATCGTGCCGGCCAATCCCGCCATCGTCAGTTTTAATCCGAATTTCTCGCCCAGAAACGTCGGCATCCACGTCAAAAATGTCATGGCCACAAAATTAGCGCCGATGAAAACGACCATCAGCACGACGGCGGTGGGCGTCCGGAAGATTTCGCCAAGGACTTCCCGAACAGATGGCGAATCCGTTCTTCTATCGAGAGGGTTTTCAATTTCAGCCTGCCCGCGTTGCGGCTCGTGAAGATGCCGGAAAAGCACCAGCGCCAGCACCATCCCGCTTAGCCCGAAAAAATAGAAGCCGGTTCGCCATCCAAAATATTCCGCGAAGAAACCACCGAGCACTCCGCCGCCAATGGTTCCGATATAGACGCTCGATTGATGCAAGGACATCGCCCGAGAGCGAGTGCGGCGATCATGGTAATCGCTGATGAGCGACATCGATGCCGGAAAGTAAAAGGCTTCGCCAAAGCCTTCAGCCGCCCGAATGGCGATGAGGTGCCAAAGCTTCTGCGCCCAACCGGTCATCATGGTCACGAAGCTCCAAAAGAAAAAACCGCCCAGGATCAACTTTTTCCGGCTAAAACGATCTCCGATGAAACCTGCCAGCGGCGCCGCGCCCGCGTAAACCCACATGAACGCAGAGCCGATCAGACCAAGCTGAAACTTATCGAGTCCAAATTCCTCCTTTAGTTTCGGGAAGACCGAGAAGATGGCCTGGCGATCTGCATAGTTGAAAAAGCAGACAAACCAGAGCATGAAGACCACCCACCATTTGTAGCGAGTCGGGGTTGGTGCCCTGACAGGCCCCTCTTTCAAATCAGCTTCCATTCCAGGAATAAGGAACGGAAGTCCTCGACCAGTTTTTGGTAACGCCGCTGCGTGGCCACCGAGACAATGGACTTCGGATGTCCAGGCGACAAGCCGCGCGCTTGCATGATGGCAGCGACGTTCAAGGGGAACTCGATCTGGTCCACGAGCGCGCCTATGGTCCTCATCTGTTCGATGGCGGTGGCGGCTTGTTCTGGCGTGCCAGCTTTGACGCCCGCGTAAATTGTTGCCAGCACATCGGCGACCGCATTCGACAAGCCGCTCACGCAACCCGTTACCCCCATTTTCATGGCTTCAGGAATGCGCGTGTCCGACCCGGTCAAAACGACGAAGTTCTTTTCCCGCCCCAATTGCACGAGCGCCTTGTGGTAATCAAACTCTGCGCCGCTTTGTTTGACCCCGACAAGATCGATGCGGTCCGCCACGGCAGAGACCGTTTCCAAGGTGATGCGATTGCCAGTCCGCTCGGGAAAGTTGTAGAGAAACAAGGGGAGCTGTGCCGCCTCGCCAGCTCGGACGAAGAACTCGACGAGATCTTCTTGAGCTACGGGATAGAAGTAGGGCGGAAGAATCGAAACCGCCGCCGCGCCGGCCCATTTCGCAAATTGGGCCAATTCAGCAACCACCTTCGGGCGGATGTCGCTGATGTTGGCGAGCACCGGAAGCTTGCTTGAAACTGCGTGCTGCAAGATTGCCTTTCGCGCCGGCAAGTCCAGGTGAAGGAATTCGCCGGTGCTGCCCAACGCGAGGATGCCCTGAATCCCTTTGCTGCAAAGGAATTCAAGATGGGTCTTCAATTCGGTCGAGAGCAGACGCCCATTTCGATCCATTGGCGTCCAGAGCGCGCAAAAAATCCCTTCCCATTTGATTGCCATAAATTCGTCGATGTCGCGTTAAACGCTCCCTTACATACAGGGTTCCTCTTCAGCAAACAATCGCCAATATCAGAACGCAAATCCAAAAGTTGTTTCCTCGGTGGTTTCAGTGGAATAGTTCCACAGCGGATGAAGACCTTTTCTCCATCCTGCGGGGATGATGGGAGTTTGGACCTATCGGCTGCCTTCGTCTCCCGGAGGGAGATTCGAGAATAGCCCGGCAGTTCACTGCTGGGTTCGGATTAGCGATTGCATAAGTCCCGCAGGGACGGCCGAATCCCTCGAATGTCCTGCGTCAGCTCCTATTCTCACTGTCTGTTCAGGACAAAGGATCGCCCGAGAATGGCTCAATCGTCCCTTCGGGACTTGGACTCTCCGCCACACAATCCCACCCTTGAAAGGGTGGGCTATGTGCGCCTGAAAGCGCTCTTGAACAGCAGGGTGAAAGTCCTTGACCTGGCCGACACTGAAGGGCCAGCAATTGAAAGTAACTGCGTCGGGGCCATAACCCCGGGTGGAGAGCAACTGGAAATGAACGAGCAGTCCGTAACAACGATTCCCCGTATAGGGAACAAAGTGAACTCGATTCGGTCGGCGGGACTGGCGAGCCGGCATAGCC
>CAMAWP010000514.1 GCA_945861765.1 Akkermansia muciniphila
TTTCACGGTGTGCTTGGTTTCCTTGACGGAATTTTCAGCCGCGCGGCCTCCTTTGACCCATTCGTCCACCTCCGATGCGAGAAACTTCCAGAGCTTGCCAACCTTGTGCGCGGGCATGCGCTTCCGGGTGATCCACTTATAGATCGTGTGCGGATTGACCCCGAGATGCGCCGCGATTTCGTCCACGGATAACCAGCGTTCTTGCATAAAGGACCATTCCGCAATCCGCCTCATCAAATGCTCAATTGCTGGGAAGCAATGGTTTCAGTATCGAATGCTACATGCATTGTCCAAGAAGACCAGCTCAAAGCCGATTAAATCGAGCGGAAACACTTGAGCGAGTTTCCACCCGACATGCCGATCCAATCACTTGCGCGGCTTCCGACACTCACCAACCAGATCCTGTCATCCGGTTAAGCCGATCGCTATGGCTTGGCAGTTCCGGGCATCGAGTCCATCGCTTTCTGAAGCGCTTTATTGTCGTGATGGCTATAACGCTGGTGCATTTCTCGGGAGGAATGGCCCGTCATTTTCATCCGCATTTCCTCAGATACCCCCTGGTTGGCCAGAACGGAACTGAAGGTGTGCCGCAAGGAGTGGAAAGTTCTCCGGGCAAAATTTCTGGTTCCCTTCCCCTTCACGACCCTGAGATCCAAGCCCGCCCGCACAACGATGCGTTTGAATCCCTCCGACAACCCATGGCTCCCAGACCGTTTCTGTTTGGCCAAGGACCGGCACAACGGACCGAGAGTGCCAGACTCCACGTTCCAAGTAAGCCCCCCAATCCACCCACTTCAACATGATCTGTTCGCGTTCCAACTTTCCATTGCCGCCGCATCCGCTTGTTAGCATCTTCCCGCCATGCATTCGTTCGCCGACATGGCCAAGGCTTTGAACCGGTCGCCGATCTATTTGACGGGTCTCCAGAAGCGATTCGAGTTGCCGGTCTTTGCTGGGGCATCGTATTCGGCCGCCTACATTGCTTTCCTGTGCGGCATCATCGCCCTCCGCACGTTCGACATCGCTGAGGAAACGCTGCGCGATCTCTGGCAGCTCGAAAAGAAACTCCTGCAACTGCTGCATGTTGATTCCATTGGCTCGCCCACTTGGTTTCTCGATGCGTGCGGCGCGACCACGCACTCGGAGCGCCGCTTGCTCCTGACCAATCATGATCTCGGTGTTCCGCTCACCGGCGGTGAGCTTCAGACCGGTCTGGACTTCGCCGATTCGCCCCCCGAGCTCTTTCCCGGTCATGACATGGGCGAGGACGCCCTGCGCGTCTTGCGCGAAGGCCTCAAGATCCGCGCCCGCATCCTTGCCGCCGTCGCCACCGAACTCCCCCACGTCCGCACCGCCACCAAATGGGTCAAGTTCCTTGCCAAACCTCCTCTCCGTTCCAAACCTGGCCCGCGTAATTAACGCATCCGCGCGTCTCCGACGAACGCCGGTCACCGCTGCTGAGTGATTGTTCGTTCTCCTTTTGATCCTCCGCCTCAACGCCGCCTTCCGAGCAATCCAGGCTGGCCTGTTTCAGAGGCCCGAGGAACTCCGGCGCGACATCCAGACCTTCTTTTCCCTTCCGATACCCAAGGCCGTTTGGTTGCGCATGAAGGAATTTCAGGGCGCGGAATTTGTCCGGTTCGTTGAATCATCGAAGCTTTCACACCAAGAACGCTAACGCAAACGAGCCAGCATGTCTGAAAACGTATTCGAGAGAAACGTCCTCGTGGGTCGTGTCTCCCATTCCGCCAACCTGAGTAGGAACTGCTTGGCATCATCGAATGCGCGCCTCAAACCTTTGCCTCTCCTGCTTCAGAAACGTGATGCGTATTCCGATCAAAGCGGGCTCCTGTTTCAATCGAAATCGGACAGGAACCGGGATTAGTCGGACAGTTGAGGAGCGAAGCGACGCTCGGGGCGACTACTCAGCCACTTTACGCGCAAATTCACCCGGCGAGATTCCAGGCACAGGTGATTTACGGTAGTGCGCCATATTGCGAGTGACAACATAGGCCGCTCCAAAACTAAGCGCGGCTGCGGCCTGCAAGGCATCCTCAAAATCTTTCATCGGGAACCGCAGCGCTTGCTGGGCGGAGTTTGTGCCCGTCGTTGGGATGACCACAAACTCCAACAAGTCATGTATGAATGGACGCGCATCCGGTCTCAAAAGGTAGCTGATATTGGAAAGCGAATGCCAGGCGACGGCCGCTTGGCCTGGTTCAGATTCCGCCCAATGCAAAACCGCCGCACTGTCCTCAAAGAACTCGGCGCGGCGCAGTGCAACGTCCAACAAGATGTCCGTGTCGAGAAGAACTTTCATCGGGTCGCCAGTCCGTGCTTGGCCTTCAACCCCTGCAGGCGCAAATCACCAGGCATCGACTCTGTTACAGCAAACTTGCCCGCCCACCGCTCCACAAAGGAACCAGCTTTCTTTCCGCTAGGCATCGACGTGGAACGAAGAAATCCCTCCACCAAGCCGGACACGGTGGTTTGCTTGGCGTGCGCGAGTTTTTTGGCCTGTTGTGATACCTCGGGATCAATACTCAAAGTCATACGGTGCTTCATGCTGCATACTTTATCACGAAGTATGCACGGAAGGCAAGAACGCGCCATGCCTCGGCACGCCGTTGAACGACCGGTCCAGCCCGAGCCGCTGCCACATCCCGGCCACCGCGCGACCGAGGATTTCCACGTCGCCGCGCGCGTCGTGCCGGCGGACTCCTTGCAAATCAATCCGCAGACGCGCCATCAGATGATCCATCGAGTGGCCGGTTCCTCGCGTTTTGCCGAACAGCATCTTCGACATGTGGATCGAGTTGATGCTGTGGACTTCGCGCATCGGCAAGCCATGGCGACGGCAAGTCGCCGCGAGAAATTTGCTGTCGAAGCGCAGGCCGTTGTGCGCGATAAGTGTGGCATCACCCGACCACGCGGCGAACTCGCACAAGACTTCCTCCGGCCGCTTCGCATGCTGCACGTGCCGGTTTCCAATACCGGTATAGCTCTCGATGAACGATGAAATCGGCCGCCGGGGTTTGGCGAAACTCGCAAAGGATTCCTGATGGCAGAGGCAACCTGAAGAAAACCGCATCGCGGCGATCTGGATGAACTCGTCCTGGTCCGGGTCGAGCCCGGTCGTTTCAAGGTCATAGACCACGAAGGTCTCACCCGCGTGCTGGCGATCCGTCCAGAAGAACGAATGCTGGCACTCGGTGCACGCGACTCGGATTCCCATCGCGGATTTGGGTCCGGTCAGGCTGCTTTTGCATTGGGGGCAGACGAATTTCATCAGCCGATTGCCTTTTCCATCGGACCTCAGGCGGGCAAGGCTTTGGCGTAGCGGGCGTGGGTGAGCGCAAAGTCCTCCGGCCAGTCGCGAGGCTTGGCCAGCTTCAGGATGGCCTGGAGAAACGGCGGATCGTCTGCCCGCTCTTCCGGCGAGGTTACCTCCACTTCCGCACCGTCCGGCAACTTCGCCTCGGGTGGCAGCACCACCACGCCATTCTTGACTGTACCTTTGTAGTTCACGCCGATCTCATCACGCGAATCCACCGCCGAAGCAAGCCATCCCACCCACAAACAGACTTTGTCATCAGGTCAAGCCGGTCGCTATGGCTTGGCAGTGCCGGGCATCGAGTCCATCGCTTTCTGGAGCGCTTTATTGTCGTGATGGCTGTAGCGCTGGTGCATTTCTCGGGAGGAATGCCCCGTCATTTTCATACGCATTTCCTCAGATACCCCCTGGTTGGCCAGAACGGAACTGAAGGTGTGCCGCAAGGAGTGGAAAGTTCTGCGAGCAAAATTTCTGGTCCCCTTCCCCTTCACGACCCTGAGATCCAAGCCCGCCCGCACGACGATGCGTTTGAATCCTTCCGACAATCCATGGTTCCCAGACTGTTGCTTTTTGGCCAGGGACCGGCACAA
>CAMAWP010000515.1 GCA_945861765.1 Akkermansia muciniphila
ATTCAGTCCCTCGGCTGGGGTCGGTCAGGACGACTGGTGGAACAGGAGCGATTGCAAACAGCGCTCAAAGGTCTTGTTGCCGAGGGGGACATCCTATCGATCGCGCTTTTAAACGCAGCAGGAGAAGAGGTGGTTTCGGCGGGCACACCTATTGATCTGGAAATGATTCGCAAGATGCAAACGGGCGAACATTGGGATTCGAAAAGCGTCACCGTCGTGAGCCGGGTGGAGTTGGGCGATAGCGAAACTCCCGAAGGGGAAGGTAACAGTTCTCCATTCGTCGTTCCTTCACCGCCGAGGCGCGATTTTTCCGGTCCTCGCGATCGTTCGCGAACCAACGAGGTGGCGAATTCATCGGCTGATCGTCCGACTCGCGGTTCTACGAATGCACCGGCCAGCGCTCCGCCGGCGACTACTCGAACCGATGGCGCCGATGTTCCCAGCCAGGGCGACAGAGGTCCGAGACGTCGGCCCCCTCCCTTTTCATTCGGGATGAGCGAAGAGGAGCGCAAGTCGCTGGCTGAAAAAAAGGGGCTGCACGGATTGGTCGTCGCTGTTTCCAACGAATCCTTTGAGGCCGCCTCCACTCGAGACCTTTGGTTGCGCTGGATCATTGGATCTTTTGCAGGCGTGTCAGTGATCGGCTTTGGTTTCGCCTGGCGCAATCTAGACAAGTCATCCGAGTTGCAAATGCGCCTGCTGCGGGCCAGCGAGATGAATTCCCATCTCAAAGGAATGAACGTGGCCGCGGCCGGGCTGGCTCATGAGACGAGAAATCCGCTGAACATTATCCGTGGCTTATCGCAGATGATCTCCAAGGAGACGGACTCCTCCGCGGAAATCCGAAAGAAGTCGCGCGAAATTGCCGATGAAGTCGATCGTGTCACGGCTCAGTTAAACGAGTTTATCAATTACTCCAAACCACGCGAAGTCCGTCGAGCTCCTGTAGCCCTGAATTTAATCGTCGGCGACGTCGTGCGCGCGCTGACAAGTGACATCGAAGACAAAGCCATTCATCTCGCTGTTTCGGTGGAGGGTTTCACAGTCGAAGCGGATGAGCAAATGCTACGGCAGGTGCTTTTTAATTTGCTGCTAAATGCCATTCAAGCAGTCGATCCGAAAGGTGAGATTTTAGTTACAGCCGCCAAGTTCAATTCCGTCGGCGCTTATCTCGAGGTCCGCGATAATGGTCCAGGCGTTCCTCCAGACCAGCGCGCGGACATCTTTAAACCATATTTCACGACACACCAGAAGGGGACCGGCCTGGGGTTGGCGGTGGTTCAGCAAATTGTCTTGGCGCACGGGTGGGACATCGATTACATCTCCAATGAGCCGAGCGGTGCCGTTTTTCGCCTTAGTCGGCTGAAACTGTCATCGAGAACGTAACCCATGATTGTTCGCCGGAAATGTCATCTCTCGTGATGCGGAGGGCGGGTACCGCCACCAAACCGGAGCTTCGGAACTTCAGGGCGGCTCCATTCGCGCACACATTGCCAATTGAGAACTGACGATCATGTCCTCTAAGGCCGGCCATAGCCCTCACAAGACCCCCCGCATTTTAATTGTCGATGATGATGCCGGCCAACGAAGCCTTCTGAACTCGTTCTTAAAGGGACAGGGGTTTGACACAATCCCAGTCTCTTCCGGAGAGCAGGCTCTCGAAACTCTAAGATCTCAGGATATCGCCATGATGATCTCCGACGTCCGTATGCCGGGGCTGTCTGGGCTGGAGACGTTGAGGCGGGCGCGGCAGGAGCATTCCGTTCTTCCCGTTTTACTCGTCACCGCCTACGCGGATATCCGCGAGGCGGTCGGAGCGATGAGAGACGGTGCGGTGAATTATCTGGCGAAGCCGATTGATCTGGATGAGCTCTTGAGTTCAGTTCGCAAGGCAACAGGGATTGAACAGGCCGTCTCGCTGAAGCTCTCGGATAACAGGGAATTGCCGGACTATGTCGTGGCCCGAAGCTCGCTCATGCAAACCGTCTTTCGCGACGCCTCATTGGTCGCGTCGTCGGAGAGCCGGATATTGATCACGGGCGAGAGTGGCGTCGGAAAGGAAGTTCTGGCCGATGTCATTCATACGTGGAGTTCCAGAGCCGCAGGACGGCTGATCAAGGTCAACTGCGCGGCCATACCTGAGAACCTTCTGGAGAGCGAACTGTTTGGCCATGAAAAAGGAGCGTTCACGGGCGCGCACGCCCAGCGGGTGGGATTTTTCGAGGAAGCCAATAACGGAACGATCCTTCTCGATGAAGTTGCCGAGATGTCCCCCGCTTTGCAGGCGAAATTGCTGCGAGTGACGCAGGATGGAAGGTTTCAAAGAGTGGGCTCGAATAAGGAGATACAGACCAATGCCCGGGTTCTTGCGGCGACGAATCGCAACTTGGAGATCGAAGTGGAGAAGGGGAGATTCCGCGAGGATTTGTTCTACCGTCTGAATGTGATGGAGATTTTCATTCCGCCCCTTCGAGAGCGCCAGGCCGACATTATTCCACTCGCGATTTTGTTCGTCGCCGAATTTACGAAGGGCCGGGCCCGATTTTCGTCCGCTGTGACCACCTGTCTGGAACGATACGAATGGCCTGGGAATGTGCGCGAGCTCCGGAATGCCATGGAACGAGCCACCCTCTTATCGCATGGCGAACTGATTCTCCCGGAGCACCTGCCAGGGCGGATTCGGGAAGCCGCGCAGGATTCGACCGCGAGTGCCGCGGCTCAGGCGAGCCGTTTGGAAGAGATCGAACGTTTGGCTATTATTCAAGCCCTGCGGGAAAACAATTTCAACCGGACTGAAACAGCGAAGGTCCTTGGAATCAGCCGCCGTGCGTTGACTTATAAAATCCAGCGCTTCCGCGAACAGGGATTCGAAGTCGATGGGAATTAGGCGAGTCGGTTTCAACGCGACATAGGCATTTCGCTCTGAAATCAGAGCTTGCTTAACTTCCTTTTGCAACGAACGAAAACTCCAATGATTTGAGGGTTTTCTCAAATTCATCGGGCTACAAACCCGCCCAAGCAGGCGGCTGCGCGAATAGTTTTAATAAATCCAACTTGCCTAATTGCTCATTCATATTCGGCGGAATTTCCGTCAGCAAAGTTGCCACATGCTGGTCCCCTGCTCGCACCGTTCCCACTCGGATACTTTGCAGTTCGCGCAAGATGCGCACCACTTCTCCAGCCTCCTTCCTGGCTCGCCATTCCCGTCCCAGACGCGCGCTCAACCAATAGGCCAGGAAGCAAATCCTCACATGGTTGCGCACACGGTCTGGACGCCAGTGGAAAACCGGTCGCACTTCCAGATAGCTTTTGAGTTCGCAGAAGGCTTCTTCGACCTCCAGCAATCCCTTGTAATGACCCAGCACCGTGTTACTTCGGTAGGCCTGCGTGGCGGAAAAAAGTGACGGCGAGATTCCGTGGGGCTTGCAGATTCCTCCGTGGGACTGAGAAGCGACGCCGTGTCAGGGTGGACTCAGTCGAGCGGCGAGGCGGCGGCCACCTGGGCGTAATTCCAGGGCAACCATTGCGACGGGTTTGCTCTCACCGCAGTGGCATGGCGTTGGAGGGCGCTCAGGTAATCAAAGGGGTTGGCCCCGTTGAAATAGGGGTCAGGACAGAATGGCGCTTAGATAAGGCCTCGAATTTCTTGCTCAATTCAGGAGATGCTGCTGCCTCGGCCCCAATTCGTCCCGGAGGGACTTGTGAGAATTAGCCCAGCGTTTCAACGCTGGGTTAGTGCAGTCGGAGCGTCGAGTCCCGAAGGGACGGCTGCATGCGGCTGTTGGAGTAAACCCAGTCAGCCGTCCCTCCGGGACTTGTTCCTTTGTTCATCCCAATCCAGCGTTGAAACGCTGGGCTATTTTCGTCTGTCCCTCCGGGACAATGACGCCAAAGTTCCGCTGGAAATCACTTCACGGCAAG
>CAMAWP010000516.1 GCA_945861765.1 Akkermansia muciniphila
CCGGCCGTTCGACGGGCACTATCTTCCCCTCGAACTGATCGAGGATGATGGCAGAATCGAGAGCCCGGGAAGTTGGTTTGCGGGCACGGTATCGAAGTTCCTTGGGCTTGCGAAGCCGACGCCCCCACCGTCGCTCCCAGAAGAGGTCGCAGAACCGGAGACTGAGCCCGCTGGTCCTGCGGTAGATCTGGTCGAGTTGCAGATTGCGCTGCCCCCGGACTACCAGCCGCAAGGCAATGTTTTCGAGCAATTCATCTTCAGCATTGGCTACGCCCGTGGGCCGATCGCGTTCGAAGTCATCGGGTCTGCGAAAGAGCTGGTAGTTCAGGTCACGACATGGGTGGAAGATTCAGAGCCCGTGCGCCAGCAGTTGAAGGCTTTTTTTCCCGAAGCAGTGGTGCTCATGACCCGGAATTACCTATCGACCGTCATGGGGCAGAACGACGGGATATGGCAGGTGGTGGACTTTGGGCTGGAACGGGAATTCATGATTCCCATCAACAATCTCAAAGCGCTGGCGACCGACCCGCTGGTATCGATGTGCGGCGCCATGGACCGGCTGGGCGCTTCAGAGGGAGGACTTTTCCAAGTGCTGCTGGAGCCCGCGCGACAACCGTGGGCGGCCTCGATGGTGCGTGCGGTCTGCTTACCCGACGGCAAACCGTTTTTCAATAACGACAGCGAGTTGGTGGCGCAGGCCCGGCTGAAAGTGGCGCGCCCCATCTACGCGGTCGCGGTGAGGGTGGCGGTTCGCGGGGCGAACAGGCCCAGGTCGATTGAGTTGTTGAAAGCGCTTTCCGGTGCTCTGCGCCCGATGGGCAACGCGCAAGGGAATCGGTTGGTTCCGCTGAATGACGACGGCTACACCGCGAGGGATCATGTTGCCGATCTCGTTTTTCGACAAAGTCGCCGACCGGGCATGCTCCTCAACAGCGATGAACTCATCGCGTTGGCCCATCTTCCGACGGCAGCGGTCCGGACAAAGTCGCTTCGACGGGTGCTCCGCACGACGAAACCCGTCCCTGAGGCGTTGACGAAAGAAAATAACGGCATTTGCGCGGGACTCAACGAACACGAGGGCGTGAGTCGGGAGGTCTGGCTCCCACATTCAGTGCGCCTGAATCACTGCCACATCCTCGGCGCAACGGGCAGCGGCAAATCGACCCTGCTGAGCCGCATCGCTTGGCAGGACATCCAGTTGGGTCATGGAGTCGCGGTCATCGATCCTCACGGCGACCTGATCGATCTGCTGATCCCGCACATCCCACCGGAACGGATGAAGGATGTCGTGTTGTTCGATCCGACCGACGCTGAGTATGCTATCGCTTTTAATCCGCTGGCCGCCGCTTCGGATTTGGAAAGGGACCTCCTTGCGACCGATTTCATCGCGGTAATGAAGCAGCATACGTCGAGCTGGGGGGATCAGATGTCCTCGCTCTTAGGAAATGCGGTGTTGGCGTTCCTGTGTTCGTCGAAAGGGGGGACTCTGCCAGAGTTGAGGCGATTTCTTTCGGACCTCAAGTTTCGGAGTGAGTTTCTGAAGACCGTCACCAATTCTGAGGTGGTCTATTTCTGGACGCATGAAGCCGCGCTGGCCAACAAAACCAGCATCGGCTCGATCCTGACCCGGTTGGACGCTTTGCTCCGCTACGAATCCCTGTTGCACATCCTGGGCCAGCGCGCGAATCGGCTCGATTTTGCGGACATCATGGATTCCGGGAAAATCTTCCTGGCCCGTTTGGCCAAGGGGCTCATCGGGAAGGAGAACGCAGACTTGTTGGGCAGTCTTCTCGTTTCCCGATTCTACCAGACCACCATCGCCCGACAGGCACGAAGCCGGGATGATCGGAGGCCGTTCTTTCTCATGATGGACGAAGCAGCGGATTTGCTGACGTCAACGGTGAGTGAAATCCTCAAGGGCACGAGAAAGTATGCGCTTGGATTGACGCTGGCTCACCAGACCTTGGACCAACTCCGGCGCGATGATGAGGTCTATGGGGCCGTGACAGGGAATTGCGGGATCAAAGTGTGCTTCCAGGTAGGCGGTGATGACGCCCGAAAAATGGCCGAGGAGTTTGGCGGGTTCCAAGCGACCGATCTGATGAACCTGCCGCCTCGACACGCGATTGCCCGTGTTGGTCCTCGCGATGACACGTTCAACCTGGAGGTGGCCTTTATTCCGGAAGCAGAGCGTTCCCTGGACGAGGCATACGCGGAGGTTCTGGGGGAGACCCGGAAACGCTATTGCACACCACGCTCTGAAATTCGGGCCGAGCTGGCGGAACTGCGCAAGGGCCTGAGTCCGGAGCCTGGGACGGATCCATTTGCCGAATTGGCAGCGAAGAGGAAAAAGCGACCAAGACCGAGACGCCAGGCGCGGCTGAGCAACGTGACGCGACGGTCGAAACGACCCGCAAAAATGTTCCCGCGAAGGACGAAGACTCGACCGTGCCCTCGGACGGAGAGCGAGCCGAGAGCTCCCCAGAACCAGTTAAAGGCCTGGAGCAAGCCAAAGCCGAGAGCATCAAGAACCAGGTTATTCAGGCATCCGGGTCATGGGGATTCAGTTACGAGACCGAGAAACGGGTCAATCAAGGAACGGGGCATGTGGACTTGGTGCTTACTTTGGGGGAGTTGGTGATCGCCTGCGAGATTTCGGCGACAACGCGGGCCGAGCATGAGCTGTCCTCTAAGGCGCGTCCGCCGCGTTCACGCCGCCGCCATCACTCGCGCGCACAGGATTTCGTCTTCCCGCAACGGCTCCAAGGCCGTTTCGGGAACAGCGGTAACGGCGATGGTTTCGCCGAGGGCATTGAAAACCTCGATGGAGTAGCCTTCGCTGCCGTCGGGCGCGATATGGTGGTCCACGAGCTTAACGAGGTCGCCGCAGCGCAGCCGGTGCTCCGCCAGGTCGCACGTCAGGACGGCATCGGTGTAAAGTTGGAATCTCATGGCCGTTTCGCTTTGTCTGGCAGTAAGGTAATGAAACGCGTGGTTTTCGACAAGTGTTCCCGCATCCAGATAGTTTTTACGGGCAGCACCACGCCGTTTGGACCGCGCAACGCGCCGCGAATCTCAAAAAAGTTACCGAAGCGCGTGCTGTCGGCAGGCTCCGCGTCCTGCGGCAATATTTGAGAGCGCAGATCCTCCAGCAGGCACCCGGGATTGTCCGCCGTGTAACCTGCCATCTGCAGGAAGCGTGACTTGTCGGCGCGCGCCAGTGGAACCAGCAAGTAGTGCGTCAATTTCTCGACGGGAATTACGCTGTCGGCCGGGAGTTTCATGCCCTCAAGCCTGTCGGCAGTCGTGGTCCATTGAGTCGATCAGGTCAAACACAACAGGAATCATTCCGCCGCAACGGTAGCGTTATTTGACCATCATGACGAGAGGAAACCCAGGATGGATAGACGCCGATCTTGAACGAGAGGTCGTGTGGAAGTTCGATTCTCCGAAGTTGGAATCGAGAGTTCCACTTCCCAATCTGGACGAAAAAGAAGCTAAGGAAACATTGGGGAAAACCCGCTTTCTGGGCGTTTTCCGTATTTGTTACTTCCAAAAAAACTTCCCACTGGGATGCCCGAGATTTACTTCCCATTAATTAACTACTTGTAAATGCGGTAGTTGCAGAAGTTGGAGCGGGTGAAGAGAATCGAACCCTCGTTTATATCCACCTTTTTTAACTGACATTTTGGCGATAAATGGAGCCAGAATTGGTCATAAATATCCTAACTCTTCAGCTTTCAATTGAGCCGATACGTGCTCGGAACTGATCTGGAGTGCGTCATTGAGAAAAGCCTCCACGGTCTGATCAATCGCTCCCATAATCTTTTGAATAACTTGGCGGCCCAAATCTTGGACCAGATCATCCAAGGCTCCTTCAATGAGAGCGCGAAACAACTGCCAGAGCAAGGAGGCATA
>CAMAWP010000517.1 GCA_945861765.1 Akkermansia muciniphila
GCTTCCCTTGGCGTTGACGAGGCTCCGAACTCCTGACGCCGTGGAAACGAGATGATCCTGGTTTCACAGTATGAAACGGCCTTTCCCCTCACCCTGGCCCTCTCCCCAAGGAGAGGGAATCATTCCTTCCGCTTGGGACAATACCGGCGAGAGCCTTATTGGCGGACGCGAAAAACGATTCTCCCTCTCCCCTGGGGAGAGAGCCGGGGTGAGGGGAAAGGCCGTTTCAGACTGTGAAACCAGGATCATCTCGTTTCCACGGCGTCAGGAGTTCTGAGGCTCAAATTTCCTCTGAATGACCGCGCGCTTCCATCAGATCAGAGCCTCGTTACCTCGGCTGCTACGATTTCTAAAACAGGCTCTTAAGCTCGTGGAGAGGCGGCGAGCAAGCTGAACATTATGGCGTCGCAGACTGGCGCCGACGGCAATGAACGGGCTTGGCGCAGCGTAGTCGCAACCAAACTGAGTGGTGCGAGGCTCCATTGATCCCTGACTTTTTTGCCACCAAAGACCCCAGGACTCGACAGAGTCTCGCCCCACCAAACTCACTTTCTAATCAACGCGGCTTCAGTCAAATCAAGCCTTTGATCGGCTCGCCACGCGTGACGGCTTCGATCAAGTTTTTCGGCAGACTGTTCGTCACACGCACTTCGCTCGTGTCAAGCAGGGTGTGCATGATTGTCGCCATCAGATCCTGCAAAGTGACCGGGTCGGATGCGGGTTCGCCACCGTTGCGCGAGGACTGCCCGATGACCTGCCCCATCTTCAATCCGCCGCCGTAGAGCATCAATGGCGCGAGATTGCCCCAGTGATCCCGGCCACCGCTCGTGTTGAGAGCCGGTGATCGACCCATTTCCCCGCAGCAGACCAGCAGGATTTTGTCGCTTAACCCGCGAGCTTCCACATCCTCGATAAACGCCGATACCGCATGATCGAACGGCACGCCCACGTAACCCATCCCCTCGGTCATTGTCGCGTTATTGACGTCGGCGTGCATATCCCACACGAAACTGGTCGTCACGGTGACAAAGCCGCATCCCCGTTCGCACAAGCGGCGGGCCATAAGCAACAGCTTGCCGAGCGTCGCCGCGTGATCCGCGTAATGTTCGCGATTATTCCATACCGAGCTGATGCGCTGTTTTGGAACCAACGGAGCGGTGTCGTATCGTTCGATCACCTTCGGATCTTCCCTGGACAAATCAAAGGCATCCGACACCCCGCGCAACAGCGTATCAAAAGCCTGCTGTTGGAAGGCGCCCAAGCCTTCAACCAAGCCGCTTGTGTCCGTCCAGCGCTTCCATTGATCGAGCGCGGACAACAAAGTGCGGCGGTCGTTGAGCCGCTGCTGCGGCAAGTTCAGGCGCATATCCTGTTGCAAGCCGTTGCCCGCCCCTGGAACGAAGGGCGCATAAGCCATTCCCAGGTCGGCCGTCGCGCTAAAATCGCCAAACTGCGTGATGGCCGGTCCGGCGTCGGCGTTCACCGCTCGGGGAAACAACGCCACGTTCGTCGGCATCGCGGTGTCCGAACGAAGAGGACCCGCGATCCGGGAGTAAAGCGAGCCCATGTTCGCTCCGAAAGTCTCCTTGCCCATGATTGGCTTGATATCGTGATTGCCATCGCCCGTGACAAAAGAACGGACGATGCTGAACTTGTGGGCCAGCCGGGCCAGCTTTTCGAAAGTGCCGCCGAACGTGATACCAGGGAGAGTCGTCTTCACCTCGCCCGTCGCGCTCCGAATTCCAGCGGGGGCGTCCATCTTGGGATCGAACGTCTCGAACTGGGAAGGCCCGCCGTGCATGAAGAGAAAGATGACCGATTTGTCATTCAGGGTTTGCTTCCGCGCCTTGGCCAAAGCTCTGACAGCGAACAGATCGCTCAGAGTTAAACCACCCAGCGCTAATCCGCCCACGCGCAAAAACTGGCGGCGGCGCATCCTCGCATCAGACAAAACGGCATCTTGAAACGTCAACATAGCGGTATCGAGCGAAAACCTTCTGGTTCGACATTGCGCAATCTCTCCCCGGCGCCCGGGGTTAGCAATCATTAATATCCTCGCTCTGCGCGCTCCGGTGCATCTCCGAATGAGGACGGGCCAAAACTTCGGTCCTCTCAGGGAGAGACCACCCCAGACTTCGCGCGCGCAGGGCGACTCTGAACCCACCCCTACCCCTCCCAGGAGGGGAGCTTTGTCCGGTCCCCTCCTGGGAGGGGTAGGGGTGGGTCGGTTCATGGAGAGGGAAGCAAGACTCCGCAGCGCGCCTGTCCTCATTAGGTGATGCACGGCTGCCCGCTCGGAATTCTCCTCCAGCCCGGCTGAAACTGCGGTGGCGTTCGAGGGCGAATGTCGCGAGAGAATTGGACTATGGGACCAATGCCACGTAAACGAAACCGCAGGCAACCAGGCACACAACCAGCGCGACGAGGCCGAGGGGACGCCATTTCGGCACGAGCCACCATAGGAGCATACCAGTAAGCGCACTGATGATTTGCACGGCGGCGACGACATCGATGAGGAGCCTCCACGCCGAGCCTGCCTCGACGCCCCGGTGCAACTCCGTGAAACGGGCGGCGGCGTTACGGCTTTCCAATCTCACTTCCACATGGCCCAACCCGCGTTCGATTACAGCTTCGACGCGACGCGCCGGGCCTTTAAAGACAACGGTGATTTGATCTTTATCGGTTTCAAACGAATCAACCGCGCCGGATGCGCCGAAGTCTTTGCGGAGCTTTTCGACAATCGCAAGTTTGTCCGGCTCCTTGAGGAGCGCGAGCGGAATAGCCCCTTCAGCCTTCCGGACGGTGGGCTTGGCCAACCCGAACCATTCCTCGTGGTTCAACAGGAGGCCGGTTACCGCAAAGAAAAGAATGCCGAGCAACCCCAGCATCGACAGGTAAATGTGGAACGTGCGCGACCACTTCCTCAGCAACCGTTGGCGGTGTTCGATCGCGCTCACTCGGAGGACGGCGTGCCGTAAGCAAGCTGGCCTTCTTCGAATTCGGACGCGGCCTTGATGACACCCTTGGCGAACTCAGCCTCGCACACAATCTTGGCGCTCTGCTTGGCGTAAGTGCCGTGCTCGCGGTTCGCTTCGAGGAAGATGGTGTAAGTTCCACGCGGAAGCGGATTGCCGGAATCGTCGCGGCCATCCCACACCACACGGTGCCTCCCAGACGATCGAGTGGCGCGTGCAATCGAAGCGGCCCAATCCATTCTGTCTTTCTCGCCGTAAGACCAGTCGTGCAGGTCGGGAAAATACCGTTCCTTGTTACCCCAGACGGCGATCGTGCGGACCCGCGCGCCCTTTTCGTTATCGACCCAAATGGCGACGTAAGGACGTTTGTAGCCGCCCCTGCTGCCGGCTAGATTCCCTTTCAAAGCAAAGGTGAGTGTCACCTGAAAATCCCTGGGCCAAAAACCTGGTTTTGCTTCGTTCGCTTTTTTCGCTTCACCGACCGTGGGAACTTCAAGCGCGGCGAATTGAGCGCTGCGGAACTGTTCGCCGTTAGCCGCCACGATCAAGCATTCCGCTCCAGGAGTTTCTTTGACGAGAGCCAAGCCTTCCTCGGGCTTCACGACGCACAGAGTGGTCGCGAGCGCGTTGGCGGTTGCGCTATCCGTCGCCACCACCGTCGCGCTGGCGATGCCTTCGGCCGGAACGCCGGTGCGTGGGTCGAGAATGTGGGAATAACGGCGACCCGCGATGGTAAACCCGCGTTCGTATGCCGCGCTGGTGGAAATCGCGCGGTTGCCCAAAAGCACTTGCGTGAGCGGCGTTGCGTTGTCGGCATGGTCCATTGGATTCGCGATACCGACCTGCCAAAGCCGGGCGGCTTCGCCTTGGTTGCTTACAAAGATGTCACCGCCAATGTTAATCAGCAGGCCGTCCACCGATGGCACCGC
>CAMAWP010000518.1 GCA_945861765.1 Akkermansia muciniphila
GGGTTTTTCGCCGTCATCGGAGCGAAGCTGCGTGCGGACTCGTCGAGGTATAGCTGTAAGTATCACGACATAAGTAATTTAAACACATTTAGAAGGTTTTCCGCTGTTTTCAATGGAACCATTTCCGTGTCCGGCTGGAAGACTCACTCTGGAGGGGTGCCTGGAGTTTGGACATTTTCCGGCCGTGTGCTGTTGTAGCCGATGAGGTTTGCGACTCCCATCTCCCGGAGAGGAGATTCGAGAATAGCCCACCCTTTCAAGGGTGGGATTAGGTAGTCAATAGCCAAAGTCCCGAAGGGACGGTTGAACTCTTCTCGGGCGATCCTGTGTTCTGAGCAGACAGTAGGAGCTGCCGTAGGACATTTGGGGATTCGGCCGTCCCTGCGGGACTTATGCAATCGCTGATGCGAACCCGGCAGTGAACTGCCGGGCTATTCTCGAATCTCCCTCCGGGAGACGAGGCAGCTAATAGGTCCAAACTCCACTCAGCCCGACGGGATGAAAAAAAGGTCTTCATCCGCTGCTGACCTAGTCCATTGAAAACAGCGGGGAACCATTTAGAATTAAAATGCTGACAATCATCCGCTCCGGCATTAGATGGTTCGGATTGATCTAAGCATTAACTAGCTCCGGACGTGAATCAAACCGCTCAATATCTGCGATCCCGATCCTCGGAACAAGCCATCGAAGTCGCGATTCTTGTGAACCATTTGATCTTGGATGCTGTTCGGGCGGACGCCAGCGATATCCACATCGAGCCTTGGGAAAGCACCTTGGTTGTCCGTATCCGACTGGTCGGTGTCCTTACCGAGTTGGTCCATCTGCCTTTGGACCTAATGGAGAAGATCTCTGGCCGCTTGAAGGTGATGGCAAATTTAATCAGCTATCAGACTGATCTCCCACAGGAAGGCCATGTTCCGGCAAATCCCGATTTCGGCGGCGTGGAATTACGCATCTCCGTTTTTCCAACGGTGCGAGGCGAAAAAATTGTGGTGCGAATCTTCAATCCTCAGAATCGCAGTTTTGATCTGTCCAGCCTCGGTTTCGAGGATGAAACCTTGAAAACGTTTCTTAGTCTGCTGGCCCGACCGAGCGGGTTGATTCTCTTGACCGGCCCCACCGGCTCGGGAAAAACAACCGCTATCTACTCAGCTCTCTACCACCTGGTCCAGCGTTCCGGCCCTCGAATCAGCATCAGCACCGTCGAAGATCCTGTGGAGTTCAATCTCCCCATGGTCAGCCAGACGCAGATCAACCCGCGCAAGGAGTTCACTTATCCCAGAGCCCTCCGTTCTTTGATGCGCCAGGATCCCCAGGTGATCATGGTCGGAGAAATTCGTGATCCGGAAACTGCTGCCATTACTGTGCAAGCGGGGCTGACTGGCCATTTGGTCATTAGCACGATTCACAGCGGAAGCACTGCGGGTGTGTTCGCCCGTTTGATCAATATGGACATCGAGCCGTTTCTGCTCTCGTCCAGTATTATCGGCATTGTTGGGCTGAGGTTGATTCGCAGGAATTGCCCATTTTGCTCGCAGCCCTATCAGCCGGAGCCGGGTCTCCTGCGTCTGGTTCCCACCGAAGTGGTCGAGACAGCCAGTTTCCGTCGCAGCGTCGGCTGCGAGGGATGTTTGCACACCGGTTTTTCCGGGCGCACAGCTCTGACGGAATTGTTATTGGTGGATGAAGTTCTCCGCGAATCCATATTACAAAAAATGCCGACACGCGCCCTTCAACGAGTCGCCATTCAGCAAGGGATGGAGACCCTCTGGCACATGGGTCTGCGGCGAGTCGTCAACGGACAAACGCCGCTGGAGGAAATACTTCGAGTGATCGCAGTGGACCAGTTCTAAACAACCCGATTCGGAGAGCTCCGTGTTGTTGATAAAAATCCTTCTCGCTGCCCTTGGTCTCTTGAGTCTCGTCTTGACGCTCTGGCAATGGGCCGTCGCTCGGCGCTTTCCACTTCACCAGCGAGTCTCCGATAAATCATTCGCCCCGGCCGTTACGCTTCTGAAGCCGTTGAAAGGTCGCGACGATCACACTGAGAGCTGCGTGAGAAGCTGGTTTACTCAAGATTACTCGGGGCCAGTCCAAATTCTGTTTGGCGTGGCTTCCCCGGAGGACCCGGCTTGCAGGCTCATTCGCGAACTCATGCACGCTCATCCAACGTGTGATGCTCAATTGGTGATCTGCCGCCAAGCGCTTGGGTCGAACGCCAAGGTTTCGACGCTCGCGCAGTTGCAACCGCATATCAAACATGACGTCGTGATCATCAGCGATGCCGATGTGCGGGTGCCGCCGGATTTGCTGATGGATTTGATCAATCCGTTTCGAGACCCAGCTGTCGGTTTGGTGAACTGCTTTTACCGACTTGCCAACCCGACAACGCTTGCCATGCGCTGGGAGGCCGTGGCGATCAACGCGGATTTCTGGAGTCAGGTGCTACAATCGCAGAGTCTGAAGCCGCTCGATTTCGCGCTGGGAGCCGCGATGGCCACGACGCGGGATCATCTCGGAGGGATCGGTGGGTTTTCAGCATTGCTCGATTATTTAGCCGATGACTATCAGCTCGGGCACATGATCGCCGAACGAGGTGGTCAGGTGGTTCTTTGTCCCATCACTGTGGAGTGCTGGTCGGCGCCGATGAATTGGAAAGATGTTTGGACCCATCAACTCCGGTGGGCGCGCACGATTAGAATCTGCCAGCCCTTTCCTTACTTCCTGAGCATTCTGTCCAACGCCACCCTTTGGCCCTTGCTCTGGTTTGCCAGCGGACCGGCCTTGGGAACGTTGATGGTGCTCCTCGGTTGCCTGCTGGTCCGGGTGCTGACGGCTCGGGACAACGAACGAAGGCTTGCCGCTCAGCTATTGCACCCTGGGGATTGGTGGCTGGTCTTGGTCAAGGATCTGTTGAATACCGCTATTTGGGCTCTCGCATTCATGGGTAACAAGATTCAATGGCGAGGTGAGAATTTTCGCGTTCTCGCGGGAGGTCAATTGGTCAAAACAACAAGCTGAATTTTCGCCGACTCACCGGTTTGAGCCGACACCGGCCCGGAACTAAATCACTCGCTGAGTCGGCGTCTCAACTCGGTCAAATGGGGCTATGAAGATCGGTGGTTTCCGATGACATTCTTTTCCATGGCTAAACCGACACCAAAGCGATCCAAGCGGATGAACTCGTCAAGCTCGCCGTGACCGTGGTTTTAGGCGATCGCTTCCCCTGCCTCGCGACAATGGATGGAGATCAAGCTCACCGAACCGATCGGACTGGTCGCTCAAACTGGCCTTCTGCTGGTCGCATCAGCGCAGGGATTTTATCAATTTGGCTGAAAGTTCCAAGGGCACCCCGGCCGGGGTTTGGGCTCAGGAGTGGGTGGAGTTGATTGACTGGTTGTTCCTGATCAATGCCCAGAGGCGTGAAGCTTGGTTCAAAGGAGAAAGCGTGTTGTTGGTGCCACTGGATCTGGAAGTGCGCCGACAGGTTCAGCACATGCAAGAGCGCCGGGATTTGGAACTGGCCAGCGGGAAGCTCCGGGGCGAGCCGGAAAAGATTTTGCGGAGCATGCAGCGGCACTGGACTGGGCTGACGGCTTTTGTCGAACATCCGTGGGTGCCGATGGATAACAACGCGGCGGAGCGGGCTAATATGGCAACGGAAAGGCGCGTCCGTTGCTCACGCCCGCCTCGGAGGAGAGAAAAGCGGTGCTGGAGAAGCTTTGGGCTCTGGATCCCTTGAGCTTTTCGAAAGTGCAATGCGCGGCGGACTCGCGCCTGTGGAACGAATTAATCCAGCGTCATCATTACCTGGGGTACTGTCCCTTGAGCGGCGCGCAAATGCGGTATCTGGTTTGGAGCGCAGATGGCCGACTGCTGGCAGCCCTGGGATTTGGCGC
>CAMAWP010000519.1 GCA_945861765.1 Akkermansia muciniphila
GACGAAGCGGTCAAGAAACTCGTCAAAAACGCGATAGGCGTGGAAGCGTTGCCAGTCGGAAAGATCGATGTTCATGGTAAGCAGAGTTCTTCAGGGATTCATGGACCTCATGGCAGGTTACACAATGCATCGCGCAGGTTGCTGGCGAAACCGTAGGACATCTCGCCAGTCTTTTCATTCATCTTGCCACCGAATCCATACTGGCTGCGGTGCGCTTCATCCGCGATCACGACGATGTTCTGCCGCGCACTCAGCTCGGGCATCGCCCCTGCCCGCCGAAGGCTCGGCGCAGGCGGGTCGCCCTTTTCTGGCATGAACTTGTGGATGGTGGTGAACACCACGCCGCCGCTCGCCCGATTCAGCAGCTCGCGCAAATCTGATTCGGCGGACCATGCCAGCGTGAGCGACGCCCAGCCGCGAGATTCCAGCATGGCCCCGTCAATCCCTGGCTGTTCGACAAGCTGACCATCGGCGTAGGCATGCGCGCCAGCGAATGACGCAATCATGGCTTTGGTGGCATTACATCGGGATACGGCCCGAGGAAGCGTTCGCCGTTGAAGTGGATCATGTGGTCGGGGTCTTCGGCGATCCAGACTTCGGATTCCCACGCGATGTGAGAGACGAAGGTCTGCATGGTGCGGCGGTTCTCGAAAGCGGTCACGAAGACGAGGCCCGCTTTGCACCCGGCGAACAGGTCTTTGAGTTCCTTGCGGCGCTTGCCGTCCACGGGGCCGGCGCTGGTGACGGCTTCGATGAGCAGGAGCCAGTTCCGGGCGCGGTGGTGGACGATGACATCGGGAATCTTGGCGGCGGAATCCAAGATGACGCCGAGCGCGGCCAAGCCTGCGGTTTCCAGATGGACGAACTTGTTTTCCGTATCGCCGATGTAGAGGACCACGCCGCCGGGGGCGAAGGCGGGGCAGAAGTGTTCGATGACCGCTTTGATGAGGGGATTCTGGCCGCCGGGTGAGAGCGCGACTTGGGAGCCATCGGGCAACGTCACGGGCACGCGGGCGAGGTCACGCTTCCGGGCAATCTCGTGCTTGAGCGTTTCGCGACTGGCGAGGTAGTGCGCTAAGGCCGGAGTCCATTCGAGGGTGCCGAACTTGCGGAAGAGAGCGAGGGCGGTCGGTTCGATTTGATACACCGTCTTGCCGCTGTTGGTCGGGCGGTTGGGGTCGTCGGGATTGCGCAGCAGCAGGCCCTCCTCAACGAAGAATTTCACCGCATCGTCGCGGATGCTTTCGCGCGTGTTGGGCGCGTAGCGGTTGCCGTAGGCGGTCGCGATGAAGTCAATGATGGGGGTGATGCCACGCAAAGGAGCCTGCGCGTCGGCCCATGCGGCCTCGGGCTGGAGGTCGAGCAGGGCCAGCAACGTGTAGGCGGCGGTTTCATTCCGTTGCTTCGGACCGAACTGCAAAGCCGTGAGCGCGGCGATGGTTTCGGCGAGCCGCTTTTTCCGAGCGGCGGTTTTGCGGCTGGGTTTATCGGCGGGCATGAAGGTGCTTGGCGACGAGTTGGTCGATTTCGTCCTGTGAGAGGTCGAGGGTTTTCATTTCGCGGCCCATCGCTTGGAGCGTGTCGCGGTCGGGATAGTTCAAGGTGCGCAGGTCGGTGGCGTTCACTTGCGTGTGGCCGCTGAAGCGCCGGAAATACTGATCAACCACGGTGGAGTTCAGGAAGGCGTAGAGGCCGACGGCCAGAGTGCGCTCCAAGCCGTGCCCCCTGGCGTGGAAGTAATTCAGATGATTCTCGAAGCCGATCCACTTTGCTTTCACTTGCTCCGGGTCGAACAGGCAGGCCACGAGGCGGCGACGCTCTTCCTTCGACGTGAAGCGTTTCGTGAGGAGATACACGCCGGAGGGCACGAGCCACGGGCGCGTCTCGTCGTTGTCGAGGATGGCGTTGGGCTTGCGGGCATCGAGCTTGGGCCAGTGAACGGTGCCGCCATTGAAGTGGCAGGGATAGAGCAACGGCACGGTGCCGCGTTCGGGATCCTTGCGCAGGGCGTCCTTAAGTCGGAAGTCCACTACGCGCCCGGTGGAGACGGTCACACCCAACGTGGCGAGGCTGGAACTGAGGCCGTCCATGGTTTCCTTGGCCGTGGCGTGGCTGGCCGTGGAGGGGATGTGGATGAACTTCTCGGCGTCGTGCGGGTGGACGATTTCGGCGAAGGGAAAGATGGTCTCGGTGATTTCGTCGCCATGCTCGCCGCTGCTGCTGGAGATAATGAGTTCGTCGGGTTGGTTCCGACCCTTCACCGCGTGAAAGATGATGTTTTCCTGCAACACGCTGTCGTCGCGGAAGGCGGCTTGGCGGGATTCAAAAACGTGGAGGCGGCGCAGTTCCAACTGGCTCAAGAAGTCTTCGCGGAATGGGCGGAAGTAAGGGCCGTTGCAAAAACTCCTTGGCGTGATGCCGACGAGTTGACCGCCGGGAACCAACAGGCGTTGAATGAGGGCGATGAAGCCGGTGTAAAGGTTGCTGGTTTCGACGCCAACGTAACGCAGGGCACGACGCTCCGCGGAGTCGGTGCTAATTTTGCGATAGGGCGGATTTGCGATGGCGGCATCGAAGGCAGGCGGATGGGTGCCGAACAAATCGCCGGCGAGACGCGCCGACATTTCTTGGATGAAGTCGGCGGAGTGAATGGTGAACGTGAATCGAATGCCTGCGTCGGCGCAGCGATGCTCGCACTCACGCATCGTCTCGGAAAGCGCGTCTAGGATTTCACCGTCGAGTTCATAGAGGGTGGCTTCGATGGCACGAACACCGTCGAGCTTTTCACAACACCGGGAGACAAACGCGGCAGTGAGCGAGCCAGCGCCAGCTCCTGCATCCAGCAGGCGCACCGTTTTTGGGAGCGGTCCGAACATTGAAGCCATGAAGTCCGCCACAGGCGTCGCGGTGAGGAACTGTCCGAGTTCCTCCTGACGACTTCTGGGGTTTTCTATGGCCGCGATTTTCATGGCGTCATGCTACCAAGCTGAGTTCCGTTTCGCCATCGAACAAACGCGCATCGTTCGCGGAATCGAGCGTGTTATTTTTCCCGCAGAACCAGAGGCAGACGGGGATCTGCGTGATGTAGAAGAGCTGGCCGGTGAGGGCGACCATGCAGTCCACGAGGTCAGACTCGATGAGGGCGCGGCGGATGTCGCGTTGGCTTCCCAAGCCCTGCGAGTTAGTGGCCCGTTCACGACGTGCGCTTCGCGCATTGCAGTCACCGGACTGGTTGGAGGACATGCTGCCATTGGCGAGGACGAAGCCGGCCATGCCTCCGGCGGAGCCGGGCCCGGCTGGCGCGAGGTGGTGGATGGGGAAAATGTCGAATGCTGAATTTCGAAGGTCGAAGTTGGAGAGACGCGGATCGTCGTTCGCAGTTCGGCATTCGGAATTTCCTGGTTCGTCGTTCATCATTCGCTCCCACTCGCTGTTTTTCGTGACGCCACCGTGATTGCCACAAGTTGGTTCGCTTCGTCGAGCAGGCGCGTCAACTCCTGCGATGCTTGGGCTTCGATTTTCAAATGTCGAAGTGAGGCGATGTCCCGGAGCATTTCGAGCCAGAAACCGCTTTCGTCCGCTTCCTCCTCGACGGTTCCGAGTTTCGAGATGAAGTCGGCCTTCGATTTTCCACGACACGCTGAACGGTAATTGGCCGCGACCGAACTGGACGAGCGGATGACTTGCCCGATGGCGTGTCGCGTTTCCAAGACTTGCGGCAGGCCAGCGCACAACCCGATGACATCGAGCGCGAATTTCTTGGTTCGTTTCTTTAATTCCTCACTCATTGGTCACTTCGTCATTCGGATTTCGGCATTCGTAGTTCGTCACGTTCTTCACTCATGGCTTTTCAGTTCCACATTCGCACTTCGGCATTCGACATTCCAAGGT
>CAMAWP010000520.1 GCA_945861765.1 Akkermansia muciniphila
CCCGTTCACGAAATCCAACGGTGGAGCACAGAGCCCGGCGTCGCTGTTTGCGGCGCTGGTGCTCGTCGCTTTGGTGAATACTGCTTACGCCGGCACCAACTCGATCCTCACCTTGCGCCCCAGCGCTCGCGCAGCTTTGCCCAGCGTGCTGAGCGTGACGGAAGGGTTGGAGGCGTCCAACAGACGGTCCACTGCCGCGCGACTGGTTTTCATGCGCGCGGCCATTTCGGATTTGGTGAGGGCGTTTTCTTTGAGAAGCCTGGCGAGTTGGAGCGTCAAAGCCTGTTTCATGGCGCGTTCCTCGACTTCATCGAGGATGCCCTCCTCTTTCAGGAAGTCCCGTAAGTCACTGCCGCGATGGATGTTCTTTTTCATAAGCTTGCAGGTATTGATTCTTTCGTTTCTTCGCGAGATTCAGTTCATCAGCCCGCGTCTTCTCTGTCTTCTTGATGAATCCGTGCAGCAAGACAATCTCTTCGTCCACGACCACAAAAAGCGTCCGGGAAATGCGATTGCCCAGCCGCGAACGGACTTCCCAGAGGCCGCCGCCCAAGTTGTCCACGAGCGGCTTGCCAAGCGGCCAGGCAAACTGGACCTTCAAGATGTCCACGCCCACGGTCTTGCACTCTTCCCTTGGCAAGCCCCGCAACCACTCACGCACCGGCTCATTGCCCGCCTCAGTCCTGAAGAAGACCACTTTCAGCGGGCGCTCGGCTTTCATTCACAGACAAATGTGCCAAAATTGATACAGTTGTCAACCTGATGAAAATCCCGTTCACCAAATCCAACGGTGGAGAACAAAGCCCGGCGTCGCTCTTTGCGGCGCTGGTGCTTGTCGCGCTCGTGCCGGCGGTCTGCGTGCTGTGGTTCACGACTGTGGCGATGCGCAATGAACGGCTTGCGGTGCGCTACCACAAGAAACGTCGCAAGGATTAACCGATCCAGATTCTCAATGAACCGTGCGGCGCAAGAATGAGTTCATTCCTATCGACTTCACTGCAGTCCCAAGTCAACTTTGACATTATGAAAACCTCTCGCCTCAACCTCGCCGCTTTGTTCTGTTTTTCCTGTACGCTAATCGCAAATTTATTTGGCGCGGAGCCCGCCCGTGTGTCCACAGAGATGATCGACGTGGGTGACCATAAGTTGCAGATCGTGCGCAGCGGAAGCGGTAGTCCGACTGTGGTCTTCGAGGCCGGCGGTGGCGCCGACATCAAAGCGTGGAGCGGCATTCTGCCGAGAATCGGCGAGATTACGTCCGCGGTGAGCTACGCGCGCGCAGGCCGCGGCGCCTCAGAATCCGGCAAAGGGCCGCGCACTCCGGCGATCGTTGTGGAAGAACTTCACACCTTGCTCGAGAGAGCGGGTTACAAGCCGCCGTATATCTTAGTGGGCTGCTCAATGGGTGGAGCTTATGTGCGCATGTTTGCGGTGAGGTATCCTGCCGATGTGGCCGGGCTGGTCCTCGTTGATGGGGTCCACGAGCGTCTGGACATGGAGTTAGACGGTCTGCGCGGCTTTACGCCCGCGCAGCAAGCCGAGAGGGCGACCGCAAGTGCCAAGGAAGCCCGGGAGAACAAAACAGGCCAGGTCTTAGACATGGAAAAGGCCGGCTGGGCCGACATGTTCCTGGCGTCCAGTGATCTCGGCATGGTCGGCAAGCTGCCGGATGTGCCGATGGTCGTAATGACTTCGACGCGTAGCTGGCCCAATCCCGCAAATCGAAAGATTTGGCGCGACCTCGCCTCGGAGGTGTTTCAAGCCACATCACACGGCATGCACATCGTTACCGACAGGGCTGGGCACAGCATACATATCGAGGACCCGGACCTCGTCGTGAACGCCATTCGTTGGGTGATCGATTCAACGCGACCTCGTCGGAATTCGCCGGTCATCCCACTAGACGAAATCGCTGGGCCGAATAACTCGATTGCCGACCGAAAACTCGGTTTATCTGCCACACTTCCCGCTGGTTGGACCATTGTGTCAGCCACACGGCTGATGCCCGATTTTAATAACCCTGTATGGCCGGATGGGTTTACGGGGATCCAGTTGCTCTCGCCTGAGGCTCAGCCAAGGATCATGTATCAAAGCATCACCGATGGGAAAGCCATCGCAGCCACCGAGGTTGACGCTTGGCTGCGCAACCGGGCATCCCAGATCGCCGCGAATAAGAGCGTTGGGCGGGGTGTCACGGAGTATAAGAATCGTCCGGCGGGTTTCGTCTCCCGAACCGTCGGCGGACGCCCGGCGATGAGTTGGGCGGCCGACTATAAAAGGGACGGGAAAGACTGGATCGAGGATGTGACCTTAATCTATGGCGAACACATTCACGCGATGATCGTGGTTCAGGCTCTCGCAACGGAGATTGAGGCCATCCGTCCGAAATTTGAGAGCCTGGTCGAGAGTGTTCGTCTGCCGTAAGCGGCGGTGCGATTGCGATCATCGTGTTCGAAACGAAGCGGGTAATGACCGAGTCGCATTGAAAATCCCGTTCACAAAATCCAGCGGCGGAGAACAGAGCCCAGCGTCCCTGTTTGCGGCGCTGGTGCTGGTCGCGCTCGTGCCTGCGGTCTGCGTGCTGTGGTTCATGACCGTCGCCATGCGGAACGAGCGGCTCGCCGTGCAAGAGCGCCTCACGGACGTTTATCTCAATCATCTCACCTCACTCCAGCGCCAGGTGACTTCGTTTTGGCAGAGCCGGCAAACGGCGCTGCAATCGGCCGAACACGCTTCACCCGCGCAAATATTTGCCACCCTCGTCCGCGCCAATCTAGCCGACAGCGTGGTCATTTTCGATGACTCCGGGAAAGCGCTCTACCCGTCGGCGACAGTTCCAGGGACGCCATTGGAAGAGAGCGGCGATTGGGTGCTCGCGAAAGAACTCGAGTTTCAAAAGAAAGATTTCGCCGCCGCCGCTGCGGCGTACAGTCGCATCGCCGATTTAAGGCCGGGGGCGGCGGTCTCTACAACAAGTCGGGCGCGCGCGATGCAATCGCAGGCGAGCTGCCTCCTGAACGCGGGGCAAAAAGCGCAAGCGCTCAAGTGCCTGGAGGTATTGGCCAGCGACCCAAGCTTGCAACAATCCACCAGCGCCCAAGGCACGTTGATCGTTCCCAACGCGCAGTTGCTCATTCTAAAGTTGGGCCATGATGCAACCAATGAGCCTGGTAGCAGCCGACGTGAGGAGGCTCTGACTTCAAAATCTGAAATGCAAAATCCAAAAACGAAAACCGATCAGAGCCTCCTTACGTCGGCTGCTACGATTGCAGGAGGGAACTCACGAGGCACTGGACCGGCGGACTTCGTCTTGGATTTGCAGCGGCGCACGCGGGACAGTTTATTGCAACGACTCAACGATTACGGCGATCCAAACTTTTCATCGAGCCAGCGGCGTTTCCTGATGGAGGAAGTGAAGGGGCTCGGTCCGAGCGTCGCAGTCTTCCCGACATTCAAAGCGGAACAACTCGCCGCCGAGTATTTGGAGCGTGAGCCGTCGCGCCCGACCGAATCCAAGCTGCAGCGCGCGCCGCTCGCCAAAGTGTGGAGTCTGGCTTCAGCCGACCGAGCCGTCGTGGCGTTGTTTCGTGAAGAGCGCCTGAAGACGGAACTGGCGACGCTCATCGACTCCTTTGCGCTTCCGGGCGTCCGCGTGACGGTGCTGCCACCGGGTGAGTCTTTCGCATCGAGCAAGCCCGTGGCACCACAAGAAGCGAGTGAGTTCTCACCCGGCTGGCGATTGGGACTCAGCTTCATCGGCGACGATCCGCTGACAACCGCGTCCGCACGCCAGACCCGGTTTTACCTTTGGACCGGCTCTCTGATGGTGTTGAGCATCGCGTTGGTGGCATTGTTGGTAG
>CAMAWP010000521.1 GCA_945861765.1 Akkermansia muciniphila
GCACCACGTACTTCGCCGGGTTGAGCGGGTTCCGGTAGATCGATGCGGGAAAGCTCTCCTTCGACGGGAAGCTCTGCGCGCCCAGGGCGCGTTGCAGGGGCGATGAACTGCGTTGCCGTACCCGAGGTCGCACGCCAAGAGGCGATGTCAATGGCAGTGCCGTCTGGCAGATGGAGGATGCCAGAACATCCAGACTCCAAACTGCGTTGGCAGCCACGTGGGCCGGATGTTGAATGTCCTCAACCCAAATCCCAAGCACATCGGATCTCAATTGCGTCGGTGGAGCAAGTCGGTGCGACTATCTCTATTTGATAAGAGCAAATGCTTTCTTCATCGCTTGGGCCACGGTGGCGCACGCTTCTTCGTTGCCGAGGTCGTTCAGCACCTTGTTAAACGGCTCGGCTCGAACGGGGCCGTCGTAGCCGAGTTTGTTAAGCGCATTTAAAAAGGCCGCGGCATCGATGACACCCGTGGCGCAGGGGATCTCGCGGCGTCCATCCAGTTGCTGTCCCACGGGGATTCCGGCTGGCGCATCATTCAAATCCACCGCAACGATCTGTTCCTTCGTCAGCGACAAAATGTCTGCCTCGGTATCGCCGGCAGTCCACCAATGCCAGCTATCCAAGACGAAGCCTACATTGCCTGTGCCAATCTCCGCGATGAGCTCCTTGGTCTCCGCCATCGTGTGCAGGAATGGAAATTTCCGATTGTTCCTCGAAGTTTGCGGGCCTACATATTCTAGGCCCAGACGAACGGCGTGGTCCTTTAGAATTTGCGCCACTTGCCTCAGGCGTTGAGTGTGCTGCTTAAAGTTTTGCAAATAGGTCAATGTATTGTGCGCGGGGTTAATCCAGGTGCCGATACGATTCACTCGAGCGCGCTGGAGCCCGGCAGCAATTCGTGGCAAACGCGCCAGGCCCTGCTGAAATCTGGCGTCGTCCTGACGGAAATCGATGGGCAAGCCAGCCGCCCCGAAGACAATTCCTTTGGCTTTCATGCTGGTCGCGAGATCGTGGGTTTGTTCGTCCGAGAGCGATGCCAGGTATTCTCCGTTAGCCTCGACTGATTCGAAGCCATGCCGCTGCGCCAGGTCAATTGCTTGGACCTGATCGGCAGAGACCCCGATATTGCCACAAACCAAGTTGATTGTCATTTGGCGCTTGGGCGGACTTGCAGTCTGTGCGTTGGAAAGATGGGAGAAGCCTCCAGCCAAGCTCAACAAGGTGAGGTCTCTCATAAACTGACGGCGATTTCGGCGGTTCATAAGTCGAGGTGTTGTCGCGCAGATACCGAAGTTGCGCAACGCAATTCTCAAGCCTGAACACAGGTCGGATTTCCCGCATGACTAAAAACGCATCGCGCCTTCACACGCGCAGCTCGGCCGGGGTTGAGAGGCTGTCCGGGGTGCGAAGATTGACGTCCCTGTGGGTTCGGATCTTGCTCAACATTTCTTCGACAGCGATCCGAATCTCCACAGCGGATGTGTCGGGGACGGGTTCCATCGGATTGATCAGAGAAAGCCTGAAAGTCGCCAGCACCTCTTCAGCGTCATCAGAATCACCCTGGTTGAGCGCCTCGTAAAGCGAAAGCACGCAGGATCTCGCCGCCGGCGCAATGCCGATCAACGCTTTGGCGGCACTGCGACGGAGTGTCTTGTTCTCCTGCATCAAGTTGATGAGATCTGGCCCTGCCGTAGTCGCTGGAAAGCCTATTCTGCCGAGAGCATCGGCGGCGGAGGTTCGGACTTTCTCCGTCTCCTGTTGATCTCGGAGAACCTCGATCAAAGCGAGTATCGCCTCCTTGGAATTATTCTCAAAGCCGCCCAAAGCGGCGGCCGCCGTGACACGAAATTCCTCGGCTTCGCTTTTGTTCGTTAAAATGTTTACCAGCGAAGCGACCGCCTTGTCTCCAATTCGTATCAGGGATTTTGTTGCTAGAGGTCGCAGGCGGTTGCGATGGTCTTTCAGCCCTTCGATGAGCACCAAAATGACGTCGTCAGTGTCAGCTTCTATTCCGTCAAGAGCTAGAATTGCAGCATGACGAACACTCTCATTTTCGTGCGCGATTTTCAAGCGGGCAACAAGCGTCGGAATCGCAGCTTTCGCCGCGGGTCCAATGGCACCCAATCCGATCGCGGCGGCTCGGCGATCCTCGACGTTGGGCAGACACAACTGCCGGACCAAGCGTTTGATCCGCATGTCCAGACGCGCTCTTTCAATTGCGGTAAGGTCAAGACCGGCCAGCCTGCCGAGTTCAACTTCAACAAAAGCCGGTGTTTTTGTGCCGATCCCTTTCGTCAAACAGCAATCCCGGATCGCCAGGATGAAATCCTTAATCGGAACAATCGAAGGATTCTTTTTCAGCAGCTCGGCCAAGAAATCTCGCCAGGCGGCTTCGTTTGAGCCAAGCAGTTCAACCTGGTGCATGGCGGCGAGATATTCGGTCAGCGTATCAGGAACAATCCAGAAGCGTTCCTCGTTTGAATCGGCCACCTGAATCAAATGAAGTTTGTCGCGGAGATAAGGCAAGTACTTCGCCAGCGCGAATTCCCGCTCCAGCCCCTCTGCAATGTCGCGCGCGTTGACCGTGGCAGGCCTGTATGCGCTCTTCACAGATTCCCATGCGATCAATTGAGCCAAGCGAAGAACTGTTTCATTCTCGATCCTCTCGTCCCAGGGAACGCTCCGATTCAGCTCGTTGATCCAACTGAGCATTAAGTCGGGAATGTTCTCAGGCAGCGGGTCGATGCGAATCAGCTCTTTGGCGGCGATCATGTGATCCAGGTACAGCCTGGCCAGCAGTGGCGTGATGTTCCGTTCGCCCGCCGTCAAGGCGAGATGGACGCAGCCTTCGAGAAATTCGCCATCATCGAAAAGATCACGCTGGCCTTTCTCTCGAAGATAAGCCCCCATGAACTTAGAAATAGAATCCGCCTCGATACGAAGCGGCTCGATCTCGCCCGTCACCGGTTCTGAAAACTCTTCTTTGAAAGTAGCGGTAATGATGAGCGCATTGATTCGAGCGGGAGCTCCCGATTCAGATGAGGCGATCGAGCCGAACAGGTCCGTGGGCCGAGAACGACTGTCCACAAGAACCAGAATCCGTTGATGCTTCAGGAGATTCTTGACGAGTTCCAAAGAGATTTCAGAGGACGGGCCGAGTAATCGAGAGGTCTGCGTGTGGATAACCTGAATGAGCGAGAGGGATTGATCTTGAGATGCGAAGTCCGCCTCATCCTGAATTAAAACCGGCAGCATGCGGTGCTCAGCCAATCGTCGGCCGGGCTCCTTGGCCATTCCCCACTTTGCGATCTGGCAAGCGAGGCTCGTCTTACCCGATCCTCCCTCGCCGCAGATACGAAGGCAGACTCGCTCTCGCTTAAATAGCACTCTGAAATCATCGATGGTCGGTGTATCGATGACCGAGCCGTTGACGGCTGCGGGAAGCATTAAATGAAGCGCTCGCTCCGCTACCGCGGCCGCTATATCAAACCTCCTGGCAATCTCCTCCCATTGAGAGTTCAACCAAGCGTCCAGCACTCTCGGGTGATAATGGAAAAACGAAATCAAAAGATAACTGCGCAACCCGATCGGAATCTCCGCCCGTCCCGGCAGCATGAATTCGGGCACCACCTTCAGGGCTTCGTTGATCGTCCAAAGCCGCAGCGGCGCGCGCCAAAGCAGCAGAGACCATGCTCCCAGGCAAATGATGGGCAGGCAGAGCAGCACGAACAGCCATTTCCACGGTCTCCCCCAAGAACTAAAACCAAACAATCTGGAGTTCAACGTGGATTTCTCCTGCGCCGCGAGAGCGCTCGACGCTCGGGTGGCTTCGGGATGAACGGCCAG
>CAMAWP010000522.1 GCA_945861765.1 Akkermansia muciniphila
TATCAATCCATTTGTCGGAGTCGCGTTCGTCGTCGCCGATCACTTTAATCAGCGCGCGCTACCAGCTTCATCCAATCGTCTTCATTGAAGCCCACCAAACCGCTGGTGTCAGTCAATGCGAAGGGCCGCTTCACGAGATTTCCGTTGGCTGCGAGCAATCCAATAGCTTCCTCCTCGCTCATGTTCGGCAATTTCGATTTCAGGTTCAGCGTCTTGTAGTCCCGCCCGGAGGTGTTGAAGAGTCTCCGGACCTCGCCGCCGTAAATCTTGACCATCTTTCTCAGCTCCGCTTGGGTGGGTGGCTGCTCGCGGATCGGAATCGCGGTGTAGGCAACGCCATTTACGTCGAGGTATTTTAGAGCTTTGCGACATGTGCCACAGTTTTTGTACTCGTAAATTTTCAGTTTCATTGTGCAACGTGACTATTGCAGAATCCTGAATATATGAAAACGCTAAGACGCGATCTTGTCCTTGTGCTTTTGCTCCTCACAACGACGCTCTCGACGAAGTCACATCAAGAGCGACCCGGTCCGAAGGCTTCGGCCAATTCCGCTGACAAGCCTTCCCAGGATGGCGCGGGCGTGAGAGTGGGCGCTGCCGCCGCCGAATTCGAAGCCGAGGACTCCATGATCATCGCCGGTGGCATTACTGCTGGGAAGGCCAGCGGACAGGAAGGCAAGCTGCGCGCCGTCGCCGTGGTTCTGGACAAGGCAGGACAGGGCAGGCTGGCCATTGTCGCCTGCGACATCCTGATGATCACTCGGGAATGGCTCGATCCGGTGGTCGCTGAGATTGAAGCAAAGACCGGCATTCCCGGAAGCAACGTTCTCATCAATTCGACCCACACACATCACGCGCCAAGCACCATGGCGGTCCACGCTTATGGACTGGACAAAACATTCGCCGAGCGAGTTCAACGTGGAATTGTGACAGCCGTCGTCGAAGCTAACAAAAATCTCTCGAAGGAGGAATGCCGCTTCGTCTTTCATGTCGGTGAAGAGAAAACGGTCGGTCAAAATAGCCGGCAATTGCTTTCCGACGGCCAGATTTATTGGGTGGGTCGCAGCGATCAATTTGTCCGTCCAACAGGTCCATTCGATCCAGAACTGCCGGTGCTGGCTTTCCGCGACTCAACTGACCAATTGAAGGCGCTCATTTTTAATCATTCGACGCACACCATCGGCGCCCGCCAGGGGGGTAAACGGTCGCCGGGATTTTACGGCTTGGCGGCTCAGGAGCTGGAGGCGGACCTCGGTGGTATCTTTTGCTTTTTGGAAGGCGCTTCCGGTTCGACCCACAATTTGAAACTCTCCGGTGCGCAAGCCACCGATCTGGTCAAGAAAGCGGCGCGGGATGCTCTTGCAGCAGCGCAGCCACGGCCCGTGAAGCGGCTTGCGGCGCTGAAGCGCCCGTTCAAATTCAAGGTGCGCCAGTTCGACGACGCCGCGGAGGACGAAGCGGTTGTCCGCTATTGCCGCAAATGGGTGGGACCTTACGGCGAACAAGTCATTCAAGTGTTCCGTGATATGCGCAAGACCCTTGCTCCGCAGCGAGGCCAAGAGCGCGAGACCTGGCTCCAGACCATGGTCATCGGCGATGTGGCCATCGTGGGCGTCCCAGCCGAATTCTTCACGAAGCTCGGACTGGACATCAAAAACCGTTCTCCCTTTCGTTATACGTACGTCGCGGAGCTGTCCAACGATTGGATCGGATACCTACCCGATTTGGATGCGCATAAGCTGGGGGGTTATCAGGTTTGGACCGGACTCCACAGCTACGCCGAGCCCGGTACCGGCGAGAGGATTGTGGATGACGTGGTGAAGATGCTGAATGAGCTGGCGAGGTGAGCAGCGCTATCGATTGGAGTTCATGCGAATTGATTCTTCTTCCCAGCAATTCTCTCCATGAACCCACCCCCAGCCCCTCCGAGGAGGGGAGCTTCGTCGCCCGCGCCGGTTGCAGGTTCCCCTCCTGGGAGGGGTGAAGGGGGGGGTTCATCGGGCCGATTCACGTCCGATTTTTGGAGGTGTTCCCTCTCCATGAACCTGGGTGGGGTGAGAGTCCCCTCGAACCCTGACCTTTTCTGGCGCTCGAGCATGTCAGGGCTCGACGGCTTCCGGCTCGGAGACTACAGCTCGGAGAGAGTCTCGCCCCACCCTTCAAGGGCTCAATGCGCGCACAAAGTTTGGGGTGTCCTCTCCTCGGGGAGAGAGTTAGGGTGCATTGCCATTGAATTAAGCTCCGCTTTCAGAGGCTGTTTTCATACTCTTAATCCTGCTCCTAATCGTAATCTCATCGGTGTGAGTTTCTTGGAGAGTAGGATTGGGATTACGGGTAGGAATCACGCTCAAAATCCTTAACTCAATGGCAGTAGGGCGTTGCCCTGGGCTGGCATGTTCCGCGCCGGTGGCGCTGAAATCCACCGCGGTGTTCTCGACGGCGTCGGCGGACATTTCGATGATGCGCTTGATCGCCAATAGGGTTTCACCACGGCCAGGAAGCGGACGCGCCATCCCGTGAGGCGATGTGCGAGTTGTTCGGCCCGTGTCCCGCCGCGTGAGCCGTCACGCGGCCAGCAAGGGCGGTGTCGCAGGCCATGATGAGCCGGGGTTGGCGGGAGTTGCCGGTGATGGAAAGCCCGGACCCTTCGACATTCCCCGTTCGACAACTCCCAGACTGCCCGCGTGTTAGTGTCCGCCTTCTCGATGGGCGTGCCGGTGCGGCGAAGTCCGAACGCAGAAGTGCGAAGTCCGAAGTTCAGTCAGTTCGACATTCGAAGTTCCTCATTCGTCATTTCCCAGACGCATTCGGCAAGGCATCGCGCAGTTTGCTCGCGAAGCCGTAGGACATCTCGCCGGTCTTTTCATTCACCTTGCCGCCAAACCGTATGAGGCCATTTGTGCCACATTCGCGTTGACGCCATGCGCACACTGTGTGCATTTTGTGCATGGGTCTGCGGTTACTGAAAGTCGTCTCCATGACGTCGCGGCGAAAGCCGCTCAGGTAACAGGCGGGCCCATTTTATTTCCAGCGGTCAACGGGTTCTTCTTGTCGTAGTAATTCCGCGATCCCTCGTATTTCTCCCGGTCATAGAGGTCCACCACCAGCCGGATTTTCGCGGCCAGATAATTGTAGTGCCGCACGTCGCCCTGCTCGCAAACCCGCTGCACCGCCCAGCACAGGTAATCCGACACCGTCAGCAGCGGTTCGGTGCGCGGGTTCTGCACGTTGAACACCGCCCGCGCCTTCAAATTATCAGCACCCCATTTCTTCGACGCGCGCTCGGTCGCCAGTTGCAACGCATCCGTCAGCACCTTCTCCCGCGTGCTGGACCCGCGCTCCGCCACGTTGAGCACCAGCGTCCCGGCTCGCTTCAGCCGGTTCTTGACCAGGTGCGCCAGCAAGTCCGCGTAAAACTCCTCCTCCCGGCCATGATGCTGCTTTTCAAACAACGCCGGAATCTTCCGGGCCACCACCATCTCCGCTTCGCACGGCAGCTCCCGCAGATACCGCAGCAACACCGCGCGCACATCCGGCGTATCCTTGCACGCGTGGAAAAAGAAACCGCCCGACGCGACCCGCTTTTGCACGCTGGGAATCGTGTTCAACAACGGGTCGGCCTCCACCTGTGCTTCCAGCGCTCGCACCTCGCGCCGCACCTCCTCCAGCGGACGATCAATCCGCACCACGCCCAGGCCAAAGCTCAACGACACGCCCTCATGTCCAACGATCAACTTCCGGCCCTTGCCGTAAAACGTCGTGTCACCCGTCTCATCCAGAAAACGGTGAAACGTCTCGGGTTGCGGCGCTGGCGATT
>CAMAWP010000523.1 GCA_945861765.1 Akkermansia muciniphila
ATGCCAAGCCGATCGGCGATTTCCTTGTAGAGATAGCCTTGAGCCAGATGTTCCAAAACCTCCTGTTCACGAGGGGACAACTCTTCCATCGGCTTTGGCGAAGCTGGTTGATGGAAGTATTGCACCACCTTCCGCGCGATATGGCCGGACATCGGGGAGCTGCCATTGTGAGCCTGGCGGATTGCGTCGAGGAGTTCAGCCGGCGACGTGCGCTTCAGCAAGTATCCGGAGGCGCCGGCGGTCAAGGACTGAAATATCGTGTCGGTATCCTCGTAAACGGTGAGCATGAGCACGACCAGATTTGGACGCCCCGTGGTGATCTGGCGCACACATTCCACGCCGCTCATCCCGGGCAGGTTGATATCCATTAGAACGACATCGGGATCGTCGGAAGGGATGCCGATCAGAGCGGCTTCCGCCGTGGCGTAGCTGTTGACACAGACAAACTCAGGGTTCTTGTTCAGCAGGAATACAGTGCCCTCACGAATGTCTTGGTCATCTTCCACAATGGATATCCTAATTGGCATGCGACGGCTATTGTTGGTTGTCAAACGGGCGCGCAGCCACCCACGTATGGGACACGGATTTCACAAAATTCCTCGGGTTGGGAGGGGAACGCGCAGCATGATGCGCGTGCCATGTCCTGGCTGGCTCACGATTTCGCATACGCCGTCGAGTTGCATCATGCGCTGTCGCATATTCCCCAACCCGTGGCCGGATCTGCCGCCTTCACCCACCACAAATCCCCGGCCATCGTCGGCTACCGTGATCGACAAGGAATCAGCGTGCGTTTCCACATTCAAGGTTGCGTGAGTCGCGCCGGAATGCTTGATCACGTTGTGCAGAGCTTCTTTCACAGCGAGGTACAATTGGTGCCTGGCTTGGGCGCGCAAAGTCCTTTGCGGTAGAATTTCGGGCACTGCCAGCCGGCAAGGAATAGCCGCGAGCTTGAGAAGTTCGGGAGCAAAGTGGCAGAGGTAATTGGCAAATCCCTCCAGGCTGTCGTTTCGTGGATTCAGCGCCCAGACGATCTCGTCCATGCTTGCAACCAGGGATCGCCCCAACGCTGAGATCTTTTGGAGCCGAGCCCTGGCGCTCTCGCGTTCAGCCTCGTCCTCGCTGGCCATTTCCAATTCGGCCGTCTCCCCGAGGAGACTGATTTTAGTCAGGCTGGCCCCCAGCTCATCGTGCATGTCTCGAGCAATTCGGCTGCGTTCAGCATCCAGAGCCTCGTGTTGCTCCAGGAGTTGAATCCTACGTTGAGACTGCTTTGTTTCCGTGATGTCGCGGAAAGCCGCCACACGCGCCATTCGCCCCCGAAAGGGACAAGTCCGGCAATGGACTTCGAGGTCGAAGGAGGTCCCATCCTTTCTCTCCCCCGCGCACTCGTACGGCTTTTCCGAGCTGGAACGAATATGTTCCAGAACCGATGCGCGCCATGCCGGGTCGGCCAGTTCCAGCACAGATTTCCCGATAAGTTCGGCTTGTGTGTAACCGAACATCCCGGACATGGCCCGGTTCACCTCGAGAATCTCCAGATCGTCGTAAATGAGGATTCCTTCCAGGGTCGCGAACGACAGCGTACGGAATCGATCTTCGCTGTCTCGGAGTTCCTTCTCCATCCACTTGCGTTCGGTGATATCACGGTATATCGAGATGAAATGAGTGATCTTCCCGTTCGGGTCTTGCACCGGAGTCGTCGTTTGATCGTAAGTGGACAAACTGCCGTCTCGCCTCCGGTTAATAATCTCCGCGTGCCAGACCTCACCCGTCAATAACGTCTTCCACATCGCGACGTAGAACTCCGCTGGATGCTGCCCTGACTTGAGCAAGCGGACGTTCCGGCCTGCGACTTCGGCCGCTTCATACTGAGTAAGACGCGTGAACGCCGGATTGATCCAGACGATGTTCCCGTCACGATCCGCGATCAGAATGCCGTCTCCGGCGCATCCCAATGCCCCGCTCTGCAACCGTATTGCCTCCCCAGTGCGCTCGCGTTCAAGGCTCAAGATCCGCCACCGAAACCACAGCAATGCAATTCCCGTGAGACCGACCGACGCTCCGCTCCGAAACCACACCGTTTTCCAGTAATATGGCAGCACAGTGAACGCGAAAGCGGCGCCGGAATCGCTCCAGACACCGTCGTTGTTGGCGGCGACGACACGGAAGCGATAAGCGCCTGGCGGCAACCCGTCGTAGTAAGCGATCCGGCGAGTGCCAAAGTCGCGCCAGCCCTGATCAAATCCCTCCAATTGAGTTCGAAAGCGCGTCTGGGTCGGGCTCGTGAAACTCAAGGCGGTATATGCGATCTCCAGATGCCTGCGGCCCGCCGGGACCTGGAGAGTAGCCAGCGCCGCTCCGCCGTCCGCGCCGTCCACAATGCGATTCGAGGATACCACCTTGCCGTCGATCGAGACTTCCTCGATAACAACCGGCGGCGGGACCAGATTCGAACGTATCCTCCGTGGGTCCACAACGCTGACACCGTGAGTGGTCGCAAACCACAGTCGGCCGTCCCGCGCGCTGATTCCAGAAGGATTCCCTGACGAACATTCGAAGGAAGCAAGGCCGTCCTTCTGGAGGTAGGTCACGCATTCGATCCGGGGCCGGAGACCCCGAGCAAAGGCATCGAGTTCCACATGCGGCACGCGACAAATGCCGCGCCCGGTTCCCAGCCACAAATAACCAAGTCCATCATCGAGAATGACGGATATGGAGTTGTCTGGCAGCCCTTGTTTGACCGAGTAATTCACGAATCCTCCATCCCTGAACCTGCTCAACCCGCCGTCGAGAGTTCCAATCCATAACACGCCGTTGGTGCCGGCCAGCAGTGCGCGCACCTGATCGCTGGGGAGCCCGTTGCGTCGGAAAAAGGATGTGAACTTGCCGTCTCGGAAGCGATTGAGTCCTGTCGTCGTCCCGAACCAGAAATCCCCGGCTTCATCCTGTGTGATGGCATGCACGGTATTGCCGGACAGGCCATCTGTCGTTGAAAAATTGGCGAACCGCTGCCCATCAAAACGACTCAGACCGGATTCGGTTCCGATCCAAAGCGCCCCTGAGCGATCTTCATACATCGAGAGGATGTCTCGACCCACAAGACCATCGCGCATCGTCCATCGCGCGGGCTTCTGTCCGTGAATTTTCAGGAGACCTTCACCGTACGCCCCAGCCCAGATTCCTCCCGATCGACCGGGCAGCAGCGCCCAAACCGACATAGGGATTCCAGGAGGGGTGAGTGGCCCAAAAAACCGACCGCTCTCCCTCACAAACATTCCGCCTCCGAGCGTGCCTACCATGAGGCGCCCGGATTGATCCTCAGCAAGAGAGAGCACCCGTTCTGACGGCAAACCTTCATCCAAACCAAAGCTCCTAAACACAGATCGCTTTAATCGGATCAAACCGTTTCCCACGCTGCCCACCCAGACATTCCCTTCCCGATCCTCGCAGATATCGCTGATGTGGCCCGATGGAAAACCACTTTGAGCCGAGAATACCAGCGGCGGACCATTCGTTCCGAACCTGAACAGTTTCGATCTCGACGTCCCCACCCAAAGGTTGCCTGTCGAATCCTCCATCGCGCAGGAAACCGATTCGGCAGCAAGCTCCGAGGATCCTTCGATTTCGCGTGTCCATCGTCCCCGATCGAGCAGCCGGATGCTGCGTCCGCCGAATATCCATAACCCATTCTCCTTCGCCGCCGCCATCGCCTCGACCGTCGGCGGCGACGCATCGCCCATCGGAACAAAAGGCTCCCAATCGGCCCCGCGCCGCACATGCAACTTCCGCTC
>CAMAWP010000524.1 GCA_945861765.1 Akkermansia muciniphila
ATTGCACTACACAGCCGGTTATACTAGGGAGGAATACATCGGCCAGCCAATCAGTCAGTTCCACGTGGACGCGATGGTGATTGGCGACATCCTTGATCGCCTCGGCAAACGGCAAATGCTGAACTTCTACGAAGCGCGGCTCCTGGCCAAAGATAAGTCAATCAAGACTGTATCGATTCATTCGAGCGTCTATCTCGAAAATGGGGAATTCAAACACACCCGCTGCTTTTCACTGGACATCACGGATCGCAAGCAGGGGGAGGCGCGACTTGCCAAAGCGCAGAAGGAATTGAATGACGTGAAGGTGGCGCTCGACCACCATTCGATCGTCGCTATCACCGATGCGCAGGGAAAGATCACCTTCGTGAACGACAAGTTCTGCGCGATCTCAAAATACTCGCGCGAGGAACTGCTCGGGCAAGACCATCGCATCATCAACTCGGGTTATCATCCGAAGGCCTTCATCCGTGACCTCTGGACGACCATCGCCCAGGGGCGAGTCTGGAAGGGTGAACTCAAAAACCGCGCCAAGGATGGCTCGTTATACTGGGTCAGCACGACGATCGTCCCGTTTCTCAATGCCGACGGCAAGCCGCACCAGTTTGTGGCCATCCGGACCGACATCACCGAACAGAAGCGGATCGCCGATGAACTCGTCCAGGCGAAGGAAGCCGCCGAAAGTGCCAATCGTTCTAAGAGCGAATTCCTGGCCAACATGAGCCACGAAATCCGCACGCCAATGAACGGCGTGATCGGCATGACCAGTCTGCTGCTCGACACCGAGTTGAATCCGTCCCAGCGCGATTTCGTGGAGACCATCCGATCGAGCGGCGATTCACTGCTGACGCTCATCAACGACATTCTCGACTTCTCGAAAATCGAATCCGGCAAATTGGATTTGGAGACCATTGACTTCGACCTGCGTGAAGTGTTGGAAGGCACGGTGGAACTGTTGGCCAAGCAGGCCAGATTCAAAGACATTCAATTAACCCACTCGTTGCTGCCCGGCGTGCCGCCACAATTGCGAGGTGATCAAGGCCGTCTGCGTCAGATCCTCACCAACCTCGTCGGCAATGCCGTCAAGTTCACCGAGCGAGGCGAAGTCGTCGTCCGCGTCGCCAAAGAAAGCGAGACCGATGCCCACGCAACGCTTCGGTTTGAGGTCAGGGACACCGGGTTGGGCATCGCGCCCGGAACGCAAGCGCGCCTCTTCCAGTCCTTCACCCAGGCGGACAGCTCCACCACGCGCAAATACGGCGGCACCGGCCTGGGCTTGGCCATTTGCCGGCAACTGGTCGAGTTGATGCAGGGCAAGATAGGCGTCACGAGCGAGCTAGGCAAAGGTTCGACATTCTGGTTCACGCTCCAGCTTGAAAAGCAGTCGGCGAACGCCATGCCGACGGCAAACGACAGCAGCGACTTGCGCGGGGTAAGAATACTCGTGGTGGACGACAGCGCGACCAACCGGAAGATTTTGAGCCACCAGATTTATGCCTGGAGGATGCAACAGGGCAGCGCGGCCAGCGGCCGTGAGGCGCTGGATATGCTGACCAAGGCGGCGGCGACTGGCGCGCCCTATGACCTGGCTCTTCTGGACATGAGCATGGCGGAGATGGGCGGCTTGACTCTCGCTCGAGCCATCAAAGCCCACCCTGCCATCGCGGGCACGCGGCTGATCATTATGACATGGCTCGGCCAGCAGCCTGGCATCGCTGAGTTAACAGGCGCGGGTATTGAAGCCTTCCTGTTGAAGCCGGTCAAACAATCGCCCTTGTTCGAGAATTTGGTGAAGGCCATGGGCCGGAAGCGCGCTGATGAAAGCGCTCGGATCGCGAACCCCTCGGCATCAAGCGCGGCTCCCACATCTCCACCGCCGAGATCGCCAAGCCTCAAGGTGCGCATCCTATTGGCTGAAGACAACGCCGTGAATCAGAAGGTCGCCTTGCTCCAATTACACAAACTCGGCTATGTGGCCGACGCTGTGGCGAACGGCATGGAAGTGATCGAGGCCATGGAGCGAATCCCATACGCCATCATTCTCATGGATTGCCAGATGCCTGAGATGGATGGCTACGAAGCCGCGAAGGAACTTCGTCGAAGGGAAAGCGAACGGTCTCAAACCGCTCTGCTTCGCGCGCCGGTGCATATCATTGCGCTCACCGCCAACGCGATGCAAGGGGACCGGGAAAAGTGTTTGGCCGCTGGCATGAATGATTACGTCTCCAAACCCGTGAGAGCCGCCGAGCTAAAAACCGCCCTGGACCGCTGGCAACCCCCTCCGCAGAATGTCGAGGCTCCGTCGCCGTCTCTCCCTCTGCTCGCCCCCGATCCGAACCCTGGGGGCACGCGCGAAGGCCCAGTGGCCCTCGCTCTTGACACACCCTCCGCGTCTGGGACAGAGGAAGCGCGGCCTCTGGATCTGGAACGATTGCAAGATATCACCGAGAGTGATCCTGGGCTGATGCGGGAATTGGTCGGCCTTTACTTCAAGCAAGCGGATGGGTTGATCACCGAGCTGGGGGAGGCCGTGCGATCGAGGTCAGCGCCAGAGGTGAAGCGGGTTGCCCACAAGTTCGGTGGAGCGAGTTCGACATGTGGGATGATCGCCATCGTGCCGACACTTCGGAAACTCGAAGAACTCGGAACCGAAAACCGCCTTGCTGAAGCTGACGCTTTCTACGAGGAGGCTCTGAGACAGTTGGAGCGAACCCGAGCTTTTTTCAACCAAACACCCCCGTGGTGATGAACGCGCATTGGAATTAACCGAAGCCAAAACTCAGGATAAAGTACTATGAAAAAAATCCTTTTCATCGAAGACGAGATCATCACTGGCAGCATCTACAAACATCATTTCACGACTGCCGGTTACAATGTGCAGCTCGCCGTCAGTGATGAAGAGGGACGCGCAGCGCTCAAAGAGTTCAAACCCGACCTTGTCGTGCTCGATCTCATGCTGCCGAGAATCAAGAGCCTGGAGATTTTGAAACATATCCGGACGGAAGCAGCGACCCAGACAGTGCCTGTGATTGCCTTGACGAACGCCTACGCCCGCCAAACCATCAAGGCCGCTGAAAATGCCGGCGCGAACAAATGCTTGGTCAAATCCAAGACAAGCATGAAGGCACTCGAGGTGGCGGTGCTTCAGTGTTTTGCGAGTGCTCCTCTGGTTCAGCCGCCTTCCGGCCCCGCCTCTGTGGAGGTGTCTAGCCGGTTGATTGCGGGCTCAAGTTTAGCAGATCCGCCCGATCCGCGGGAGGAGTTCCTGAGAAGCGCCCCTCCGGCTCTGGCCAACCTGACAAGCCTCTCTCAAAACCTCCTGAGGACAGCACAACCAGTCGCCCGACCTCCTATCGTGCTGGCGCTGTACCGAGCAGTCCACGCCTTGACCGCGCAGGCGGCCTTGGCGAAGGCGCCGCTGTTCGCTCAACTGGCTTCGGCGCTCGAGGCCCTGCTGAGCGAACTCGACGAAAAACCTCACAAGCTCGACCCCTCGACGATGCGTACGGTGAACCAGACGGTTACCTTCCTGGGAATCTTGTTCACCGACGCCTTCTCCCACTCTCACGATGAGCCACCGGAGTTTAAGGTTTTGGCTGTGGACGACGAGGAGCTCGCGAGAAAGTGCGTCGCCGACGCTCTCGATCGAGCCTACCTCAACCCGATCGTCGTCGAGGATCCAATCGTCGCCCTTGGACTGCTGAAGAAGCAACGGTTTGATTTGGTGGTTACGGACGTCAATATGCCCGGGATGAACGGCTTTGAACTGTGCGCGAA
>CAMAWP010000525.1 GCA_945861765.1 Akkermansia muciniphila
CTCTGCATCAGGGCTGCTTGAGTTCCGAAAAAATTATTTAACTCTTCAGTGTAGAGCGAAGCATTAGGGATCGAAAGCTTTAAACTGACGATCATTCTGCCGTTCGACAAATAGGCAGGAAGAGTATGCCACAGCAGGAACCATCCGACTGCGGCGCCGAAGGCAGTGGCCAGCAGAAGAATCCACCACTTTGTTCGCAGAAGCGTTCCATAGCGATGCAGGCGGTTGAAAAAACTGGCTGAGACTGCAGTGCGCTCAGGGGAAGCGCGATCTTCGTTTTCGTTCATGCCAATTAAAAGTTCACCAACCGCGCCGGCACCATGATGAAATCATCTGGTTCGAGAACAACGTCCTTGTCCGTTTTACCGTTCTCGAGGACATCCACCATATTGATCTCAAAATCCATCTTATCCCCAACCTGCCCGGTTGAATTCCGAATCACCTTCACCTTCTTCTTGTTCGCAAAATTAGAAAAACCCCCTGCACGCAAAATCGCTTTTCCGGCTGTCAGATTTTCCCCGAAGAGCAGGTCGATGGATCCCTGGGTATGAACCTGACCCCAGATGTATATCTTCCCACGCACCTTGTTGAGTGCATCCAGGCCGACGATCACGGTCGCCCTATAGTAATATTCCTTCTCGAGCAATACCTTCAATTCCTTCGCCAACTGCATGCAGGTCTTCTCTTTCACCGCGACGCGCCCGATATAAGGAACATCGAGTTCCCTGGAATCAGCTACGATCAGAGTCTTGGCCGGGCTGCGATCCTCCAGGATCTGAAAGCTGATGCGGTCACCTGCCTCCAATTGATGCTTGTCATCCAAAATGTAACTCGCGCTGGCGGTAATAATGCCTTCCAACGACTTTTTTGGGTCGTTGGTAACCTGGGCAAACGCTTCGGCGCAAACAAACCAGAACAGCATGTGACCGTAAATCCGCATACTTGGAAGAATTAATACGTGTAGGTGACGTCAAAAGCAAGCCGATTCTGGGTATACTCCCGGGAACGGACGTCCGAAATCCGCACTAGGAAATCGTACGCGACCCGTGCCATCAGTTTCGGCGTGAGTTTGTAACCGGCGCTAAGTCCGGTGCCGTATCGGTCGAATTTCTCCACAACTCCTCCCAATTGTTTGCCCTGTTCGTAGAAGAGCGGTGTGAAGAGCGTGACATTCTCGCTCACGTTCCAGTTGGCCAGATAACGAACGGAATAAAGATCGAGCAGATTTGCGGTGATGCCTGGTTGGAACTGGCGCCCCCCGGAGAGAGTTTGGGTGAAGTATTGATTGAGTCGATGACTGAGCGATACGTCTGCGTAGAATCCGCTCACGTCGTCGAGATCAGCAGCCGTTCCATTGCGCGTGAACGAATACTTCACAAATCCTCCCGATACTTTTCCGCTGATGTACTCGGTGATTTGGGCCTGATAAAACGGACCTACGATGAAATGCGTGCTGTCGTTCAAGACCTGCTGGTCATAACTGGTTAAACCGCCGCCAGCTTCCAGGCCGGCTTGAGTGCTTTCGTTGAGCTGCAAGCCGCCTCGGAGACTGAATAATTCCGATGTAAGGTCTGCATACTTAAAAGTCCCGCTCGTTGATGCGACGATCTCGTGATCGTACCCAAACGAAAAGATCAGCTTATTGAGGTTCCAATCCACCCCCGTCCCCAGGCTGTTTCTGAGTTGGCTGAAATCTCCCGTTCCGCTGACACTTGGGGATTGAGTGACACTTTCATTGATCGTGAAGCGATTGTGCACATCAAACGTGAAATCGCCGGCGTACATCTGAAAAGCAAGCGCGGAATCAGGAGTGATATAGAGACGATCCAATTGTGTGGTCTTCAGGTACTTCAAATACCCGATGCCGACCGAGAACAAGAGCGTTTGCTGAACGGTGTCCAAGATTGAAAGAATTTCTGAGGGTTATTGCATGGATTGGCGGAGCGGTAGGTGGGCACGGTGAAGCCGCTACGTGCTGGAGGGCGATCCTACTTTCTGCTCAGCGATGAGTTCTCAGCGCATTCTCAGCGCCCCGGTCCCCGGCGCCGTTGAATCCTAGAGCTATAGGAATCGCAATTCTCTAGATTGCCCCAGGACGATTTAGGGGTCGAAATCCGGCACACTTCTTCTCCCGATCCTTCCCCGGGGTATCCTTGCTCTTTTAATTGATATTTTAGTTGACGAGCTAGGGAGAAAAATTTTTCGGACCCTATGAGATCTGTCTCTCCTACCTCTGGGTCCGTCGCCGCCACCTTCCTGGCTCCTGTCAGGAAACTTCTTTCAGATTGCGTTCACACTCGCGTCTGCCCCGCTCTCCCGGACGAGGACTGGGTTCATCTCGGTCTGCAACGCGTGCTCCACGAATTACCCTCAGGCCGAGCTTTTCTTCAACAGCACGCCTTCGGCTTTGCCCATTGTCCGCCTTTATCCAACTACTTCGAATCTCTCAAAAGCTCCCGCCGCCTTTGCTTGGCCGCTGAACTCAACCAACGCTTGTGCCAACGCGTCGTCGACACCGTGTCCGATCCTTTAAGCACCTATGCCGATTTGGCGGATTTCGATCTTTATGCCGGGGATGGCCACTGGCACGGCGCCGCCGCACACGATGCTCCCATCGACGGGGCCAAGCGTGCCGTTGGTCATTTCTACGCTCTGGATCTGCGTCGACACACTCTGCGTCATCTCGCCCTCGGTATCGGCAAAAAGGAACACGATATGCACGTCTTAAAGCGACTCGACATCGATATCTTCCGTCAACACGCCCCCAAAGGCCGCAAGGTCCTCTATGTCTGGGACAAGGCCTGCATCGATTTTCATGCCTGGCACCGCTGGAAGCAGGCTCACGGTTTGTACTTCGTCAGCCTGGAGAAAGAGAATATGAAACTGGCGGTCACCGGAACCCCGGCTTGGGACCGAGCCGATCCCGTGAACGCGGGCATCCAATCGGTGGAATGGGTGTTCGGTATCGCCGGGGTGCTCCTGAGGCGCATTCGCTACCTCGAGCCGGTGAGCGGGACCGAGTATGTGTTCCTCACCAACGAGATGACTCTACGGCCTGGACTCATCGCCTTTCTCTATAAACTGCGCTGGGATGTCGAAAAGGTTTTTGATCAGCTTAAGAACAAACTCGGCGAACAGCAGGCCTGGGCCAATTCTCCAACCGCCAAGGCCACTCAAGGTCAGTTGATTTGCCTATTGCACAACCTGCTCTTGATTGTGGAGGCCCGCTTGAAAGCCGAAGGCATCGAGAATACGGCGGAGATTGCCCGCAAGCAGAAGACTTTTGCCAAGGCTCAAGAGTTTGCCGCGGCACTGGGGCGAAAGATCCCCAGTCCCGTGATCGCCCTCCAGCGCTTCACTCAGCACTCCGTAAAACTGCTCCGGTGGCTACGCTCCAGTTTCGCCGACCGACTTGACTGGGACGCCGCCACGCCTCGCCTCAGGGTGTTATACGCCACACTTTGATTTCCAATCTTGGACACCGTTCTGTTCAATGTCAGTCGGTTATCACGTTTTCGTAGTCTGGTATCGGGTCGGAGTCGTTCGGGAATTAATCGCGGAGCGTCAAAAGCGATGTCCTATCAATAACGCCCTGTAATTGCGTAGAATACCTGTTGCGATTGTGTGCATCCTGTGAGACACTCTGACTAGGCTGGTCAGTTTACTATTTTTTATGGGAATTTATGGCAAAATCGCAAACTCTTGATGACGAAAAACAAAAAACAGGTTCCGCTACTGTCCGGTTTTACGAGTTGGAAGCTCGAGGAC
>CAMAWP010000526.1 GCA_945861765.1 Akkermansia muciniphila
GGCGTGTTGAATGTCGTCGTCGGAGACGGCCGGACAGTGGGTGGAGAACTCGCCTCGAATCCGGCTGTCGCCGCGCTCTCCTTCACCGGCTCTTATGCGGTAGGCCAACAGATTTATCTCCAACTGGCCGCCCGCATGGCCAGAGCTCAGATGGAAATGGGCGGTAAGAATCCGACGATCGTGCTGGCGGATGCTGACCTGGATCTGGCTGCCACATTGGTAACGAAGGCTGGCTTTGGTTTGACTGGCCAGGCATGCACAGCTACCAGCCGGGTGATTGTGGAGCGGAGCGTGCTGGAGCCTTTCACCGAAAAGTTGTTGGCCAAAGTGCGCGCCTTGAAAATCGGCAACGGCCTTCACCCAGGCGTGGACATGGGGCCGGCGGTGAACCAACAGGAGCTCGATGGTAACTTTCAACACATCGACCAAGCGTTGAAACAAGGCGCCACGCTAATCTTCGGCGGGCAACGTTTGTCCGACGGCGATTTCGCTCATGGATATTTCATGCAGCCCACGGTGCTCAGTAATGTCACACCGGAAATGAAGATTGCATCCGAAGAGGTCTTCGGTCCTGTTGTCGCGATTCTTGCTGTTGACAATTTCGAAGAAGCGTTGGCCGTCGCCAATGGTCTCGAAGTCGGTCTTTCGGCGTCGATTGTCACTCGCGACCTTAAGAAAGCCATGCTCTACTCCGAGCGGATTGAAGCGGGCGTGGTGAAGATCAATCAGATTTCCACAGGGCTCGCCTTGCAAGCCCCCTTTGGTGGCGTCAAAAAATCGAGCACCGATTCTTTCAAGGAACAGGGTGCCGGTGCTATCGAGTTCTATACGAAGGTGAAGACGGTGTACCTGGATTACTCCGCGTAGTCGCCGATGCGCGGAGCAGTTGGCACAAACTTGTTAACGACCACCATCCGAAATAGTGCTTTGAATTTATGAAACTCTGTCGATTTGAAAATTCCCAAAAGCGGGTATGCGTCGGTTTGGCGCTTGATGACCAAACGATCCTTGATCTGACCGCCGCCGGGGTTGAAGGAATAAACTCGCTACTCGAGGACGGTGACTTGATGCCGCGTTTGACGGACCTCGCTCAGCAGAATCTCCCGCGACTCTCGCTGTCTGAAGTAACGTTGCTCACGCCTGTGGAGAAACAGGAAGTTTGGGCGGCGGGTGTCACTTACTTGCGGAGCAAGAAAGCGCGGATGGAGGAGTCCGTTTCCAGCGCGAGCGCGTATGACCGGGTCTATGAGGCCGAGCGACCGGAGATTTTTTTCAAATCACTTCCTGAAAAAGTCGTTTCGCCCGGCCAACCCGTCGGCATTCGCAGAGATGCGCGCTGGAATGTTCCGGAACCGGAACTTGCCTTGGTGATCAACTCGCATGGCCAGATCGTCGGCTATACCATCGCCAACGATATGAGTTCGCGGGATATCGAAGGCGAAAACGTGCTCTACCTTCCGCAAGCGAAAATCTATGATCGCTCCTGCGCCGTAGGTCCCTTCATCACCGTGGGAGCATCCGAGCAGGAGGCGCGCAGTTGGACCATTACGTTGCAAATTCAAAGGAATGGCGAAAGCGTGTTTCAAGGCGAGACAAGCGTCGGACAAATCAAACGTTCGTTTCAGGAATTGGTCGGTTTCCTTTTCCGCAGCCAAACGTTCCCGAACGGCGCGGTGCTGTTAACCGGGACTGGAATTGTCCCTCCAGACACCTTCACTTTGCAGGAACAGGACCTCGTTGAAATTGGTATCAGCGGCATCGGCACGCTTGCCTGTCCGGTCATTTCAGTCTGATCAACCTGCCTTTGGATCCAGGCAAACCAACTCTGCCGCATCCCACATTGTCAGCCCAGGAACAGGCACCATCCCCTCAACGGACACTGGAGCTGAGCAATCCAGCGTCTGAAGTGATAGATGACGACCCGATGGGCCATCCTCGCCGCGTTCAGCGGCGAAACAGCCCAAACCTAGCCCGATAAATGGAAAGGCTCCCGCACTGCCCTTCCCGGCTTCCAAAGCGCGCTCTGGAGTTTGGACGTTTTCGTGCGCTGTTCCAACCGAGGAGGCTTCTTACTCCCATCTCCCGGAGAGGAGATTCGAGAATAGCCCACCCTTTCAAGGGTGGGATTAGGTAATAGATAGCCAAAGTCCCGAAGGGACGGTTGAACTATTCTCCGGCGATCCTTTGTCCTGAACAGACAGTAGGAGCTGACGTAGGACATTGGGGGATTCGGCCGTCCCTTCGGGACTTATGCAATCGCTCATGCGAACCCGGCAGTCAACTGCCGGGCTATTCTCGAACCTCCCTCCGGGAGACGAAGGCAGCCAATAGTCCAAACTCCAGTCAGCCCGGCGGGATGGAAAAAAGGTCTTCATCCGCTGTGGACCTATTCCATTGAAAACAGCGGGGAACGGCAGCTATTTGCTCAACATGAGTCGAGATCATGGCCTGACAGAGCTGTCTTTCTTCTCGTAGTAACGCGCAAACTTGCTCGATTCGTAAGCCTCGATGCGCTCTCCCGGTTTGCGGACGACACGCCCGGCAACCCCGGGAGTCGCCTCAATGAATTTCAAGCCTCTCTCCGGGCCAAGAACGCTGACGACCTTCGTCAGGCTGTCTGCCGTCATGCAATCTTTGGCGATGACACTCACCAAGCTGTGGTCAACCAGGCCAATGCCCGTGCGCGGATCCACAATGTGCGAGTAGCGCTTGCCGTCGATATTGAGCCTTTGAAAAACGTCGCCGGAAGTGGCAATCGCAGCGTGGCGCAGCAAGACAACGGGACCAGGAGGCGCATTCGTGGTATCGAGCGGGGCGATGGCGATGTGCCACGCTCGCTTGCCGGGAGGTGGACCGCTCACGGCCATATCTCCACCTCCAGCCACCAACGCCTGTTTAATCCCATTCCCGCCCAACGCTCGCAAAGCTTCGTCCACCGCGAAGCCCTTTGCGATGCCGCCTAGATCGAGGCGCATGTTGGGCACGAGCAATTCGACAGCGTGCCGCGCGGGCCTCAGTCGAACGTGCTGGTATCCGACGGCTTGCCGCGCCTCCAGAAGTCGCGCGGGATCGGGCATTTTTTCTTCCCGTCGGGCTTTGCGCCAGAGGTTCACGCATGGCCCGACGGTGACGTCGAACGCGCCGGTGCTCCGTTCAGCCAGTTCTTGCGACCGCTTTAACACTCGCCACAAATCGGCGCTGACCCGAACTTCATTTCCGCTGCCGGAGGTGCGAGAGAGCTTGCTCAACTCGCTCTCCGGCTCGTAGTCGCTCATGCTGTCATTGAGTTGTTTGATGCGCTGAAAGCCGGCCTCGGCTGCGCGGTCGGCGCGCAGTTGGTCGGGAGCATACAGGACGATGCGGAACGGCAAGCCCATCTGTGCTTGCTGATATTCATATCGAGTCAGCGGAGGATTCTCAGGTGGGTGAGAGACGCACGATGCTGTCGCTAGCAACAGCGTCAGGAGGAAGGGCCAAACGGAACGTAAATGGTTCATCCTTAATCCGGCAATGGAATGGCCGAAAGAAACGACAGATGCCGAAAGAAAAGAAGTTCTGAGGCAGCCGCCATTCACCCGGTAGGAGGGTGGCCGAGTTTGCGTAAAGCCCTCGAGTCCTTTCGTTTCTTTCGTTTCTTTGGGCTGAACCGCTGTTTTTAGGGTCAATCCGCCAATGCTTGTTGGTGCGCAGTGGAGATCGACAACATTCTCCCCTGGTTGGCGGACTCGATCGGAAGTTTAGCTGCAAGAGGTCGAA
>CAMAWP010000527.1 GCA_945861765.1 Akkermansia muciniphila
TGGGCCAACATTGCTGTGCCCGACTGCACCAGGATGTTGTACTTCGCAAACTGAGTGCTCTCTTGAGCCACATCCACATCTTTGATCCGACTGTTGGCCGCCGAGAGATTCTCGTTGAGGATGTCCAGTTGTTCGCTCGTCAGGCTCAAGCGCGAGATGTTTGCACCTATCTTGGCACGCATGTTCGCCAGGTTCTGAATGGCGGTCTTGATGTAGGTTAGCGTAGTTGCCGCGCTGGTGGCATTGCTGACGGCCACGGAAGTAGCGCTCGATGAATCGTAGATAGACGAGATGCCTACTCCATTTGTTCCCAGGCCTGATGCCCCCGAGCTCGATGTAATTGAACCGGTGAGCGTAGCCCCATTCAAACTGAATGTGTTGGCGTCACTGTCAATAGTGATGGCCAGACCCGCAGAGGCTGAACCAAACAGGTCAACGCCGTTGAACTGCTTGGTCGTGATATCGCTGATGTAGTTCTGCAACTGTGTGAACTCCGCCGAGTAGTTGGACAGATCGCTGACTGTCTTGGTCGCGTCCTGCGCCAGCATCGAAATTTCACTCATCCGATCCAGCGACTTTTGAACCTTCTGCAAAAAGCCATCCTGCGTCTGGCTAAAGGAGATCGCGTTGGCGACGTTCGAGTTGGCAGCCCGGTTGCGGTTGATCTGCGCGTCGAACTTGATCGACTGAGCCAGCCCTGCCGAATCATCATCAGGTGAGACGATTCTGGAGCCTGAAGACAGGCGGGCCAGGGATTTACTGAGCATCGAGCTTGACGTACCCAGCAAACGAGATGAGTTGCTGGCCGATATATTTGTATTTATTACCATAAGACAATTCCTTTTGTCTGATTCTATTTTGGTTTTGCTTTTACGAAAACGGCTTCCATGCCGATTAGAAAACTTTGGTTCAGGCGTTTTCCAGCTTCCTGTGCGATAAACAGGCTATCGCGGACCTCTGGCCAGCTTCAATTAACTCTGCCGATCCACTTCCGTACTCGAGGCAGAACCATTTTATTCGGACCAAATTCATAAGTCGGAAAATCCTATTGTCGCTGGTGCCCTACTGTTCACAATCATTGGCAACCAGCTCAGTTTTCCAACCCAGGGTGCTTGCTCCGGGCTTTTGGAAAATAATTTCCAAGCCCCGCGCTTCACCCTAAAAATCAATGCACTCATACAATGCGCTCCGCTCTGCCGTCCACTGCTTGAGATAAATCCAAAATTGGATGCCCACCACATCTCGACCCGCAAGCAACCCATGTAACCAAGCATCTGGAGTGATACGCGACTCAGGCATAACAAAGATTCAACAAGCTAGGGGGAGGTCGAATTAGAACGAGAACAACGTAGTACCGTTGCTCCCAGGAAATGGGGTTCCTAATCATAAGACAATTCCGTTTGTCTAAACTCGTTCAAAATCCAGCTTCCATGCCGGTGGAAAACTTTGATGCAGGCATTTTCCTTCTCGCCTGAGTGATAGAACAGTCCTACCACAACCTACTCATTAGATTCGGCAGTTCCGTAGAAAACTTTACTGAAATCCACTCTTTCTTTTGGAGTGTCCACGAAGCCAAAGTGGGGAGGAAACGCGAACGAATCCAAGGCCTCGCCGCCTGGAGGCGAGTTGTGGCAATCTACAGTCCGCAGCGGCTACCGAGGTTCACCGAGAATGGCGATCCAGATCGCGTCTGCTCGCGAGCGCTTCCAAATTTTGAGCCACTTCGTTCACCGTGCTTTCCCAGTGCCCCGGGCGCGATTGCCTGAACAGGCTCATCGTGGGATACCAAGGGCTGTCCTTGCGTTTCAACAGCCAGCGCCAATCCGCGGAAAAGGAAAGCATTACCCAAACTGAATGCCCCAATCCACCCGCCAAATGGGCGACCGAGGTGTCCACGCTAATGACCAGGTCCAACTGTCGGATAACTGCGGCAGTGTCTGCAAAATCGGAGAACCGGGGCTGCAGATTGTGGATGTGAGGATGCTTTTCCATGATCGCAACGGCGCTTGGGTTGGGATCGATTTGCAAACTGAAGAATTCGCAGCCTGGAACATCCAAGATTGGATGCCATTTGGCGAGATCGAGCGATTTCTCAGCAAATATGGGATGCTGCGGATTGCTACCCCAAGCGATCCCAATCTTAAGGGCATTTTCATCGTGCGGCGGCAGTAATCGCTCAATGCCGCGAGCTGGCCGTAAGTAAGGTTCCCACTGATGATCGGAATCGAGAACGGGCCCGAAAATCCGCGGCAAACTCATGAGCGGAGCTTGCACCTGGAACTCCGGTAAAGTCTCACCAAAACCGACCACATGGGAAAGGTCTGGCATGGCGGCCAAGAGCCGTCTCAGCGGAGGTTGGCATTCGACAATGACCCGTCCATTCCGTCGCGCCACTAGCGGGGCATAGCGTATAAACATCAAAGTGTCTCCAAACCCTTGCTCCGCATACAGAAGAATGGCGCGGCCTTCCAGATCCCTTCCATCCCATTCAGGTTCCACGAACTTCGGCTTAGGCTTATGTTTCACCTGCCAGCGCCATTCATATTCGGGCCAGCCAGTTTCGTAATCACCAGCAAGCAACGAGGCGATAGCAAAATTCCAATGGAGAATCGGATGATGCGGGTTAAGCTGGATGGCTTGCTTATAGCAATGAATGGCCTCTTTGACTCGATGTCTTTCCTGTAAGACAACGCCCAAATTCACGGCTGCATCAGCGCAATTTGGGTTGATGGCCTGTTCCTGGCGAAGACACGCTTCAGATGAATCCAGATCCCCTACTTGGCGATAAGCGTTGGCCATCGCCAAATTCGCCAGAGTAATGGTCGGGTCGAGATCGAGAGCCTCTTTAAAAGCCAGGATAGCCTCTACGGGCCGTCCTTGTTTCAATCGAGTGACCCCGATATTGAAGCGAAGCTCCGAGGAATCAGCGCCGAGTTTCAAAGCCTTCGCGTAAGCTTGCTCCGCCAGTTGGAACTCTCCGGCTTCCTGGCAGCAAAAGCCAAAATTTTGGAACAGGATGGGGTCCGTGGGTTGGAGGGCGAACAATTCCGCATACTGATGGGCCGCCTCGCGCCAATGACACGCCGCTTGAAACAAATCAGCTAGAGTGCGCCGTGCGACCAGATGGGCTGGGTCGATTCTCAATGCCTGATGCAGGTTCACTATGGCCTCCTGCGCCTCTTGGTTAGCCAACGAAACCAGAGCGAGTTCATGGTAAGCATCGGGCCATTCAGGGCGGACCTTCAGAGCTTGGTCCAACCATTCTGCAGCTTCGGTAAGCCGAGATCGCTGGCGGCAGATTTGGCCGAGCCGAAAGCAGGCTTCAGCCGCATGGAGACCATCTGCTGATAGTTGGCAAAACCGAAGTTCTGCCTCCTCCAAGCGCCCAGCCGAGAGTAAGTCTTCAGCTTTGCCGAATGGATTGGGTTTTACCTGATTTGACACCGAAAGTTTAAGGTGTTGAGTTCAATCGACAAAAGACTGCTCAATTATTTTCTATCGCGTGCGTTTGAGCCTAAGATTGTGGGCTCTTACGCGCTTGAGTCGCTTTCATACCAAATGACCGGGCCTTTGGATACCCTAAAGTCTGCGATCGACTGTCCGGCCGTGCATCCCGAAGTTGTGAGTGATATTGCTGGACTACCGGCCCAAGAAGGCGGATGGTGAAGGCATGGAAACAGAATTCATGCTGCAAGGACGGCGAATACAGCCCGGAGATTTGGCGTGGCTCCAGGGGTGGATCGACCTAAATCC
>CAMAWP010000528.1 GCA_945861765.1 Akkermansia muciniphila
TTCGCCGACGCGTTCGCTCGCGCCTGGTTCAAGCTCACGCACCGCGACATGGGCCCGCGCGCGTGTTATCTGGGGCCGGAGGTTCCCGAGAAAGATCTTATCTGGCAGGACCCTATCCCCGCGCTGAATCACAAATTGATTGGCGAAAAGGACATTGCCTCCCTCAAGGGCAAAATCCTGGCTTCGGGCCTGACGATCTCACAACTGGTTTCCAGCGCCTGGGCCTCGGCGTCCACCTTCCGTGGCTCCGACAAGCGCGGCGGTGCCAATGGCGCGCGCCTTCGCCTGGCGCCACAGAAGGATTGGGAAGTCAACCAGCCAGCCCAGTTGGCGAAGGTGCTGAGGACACTCGGGAGTATCCAGAGCGCGTTCAATAAAACGGCAAAAGGCGGCAAGAAGGTTTCGCTGGCAGACATGATCGTGCTGGGCGGTTGCGCCGGCATCGAGCACGCGGCGAAGAAGGCTGGCCACACTGTGAAGGTTCCGTTCACGCCGGGACGCATGGACGCCTCGCCGAAGCAGACCGATGCCGAATCTTTCGCCGTGCTCGAGCCCATCGCGGACGGTTTCCGCAATTACCTCAAGGGCAAATACAGCATACCGTCCGAGGCGCTGCTGATCGACAAGGCGCAATTACTGTCCCTGACCACGCCAGAAATGACGGTGCTCGTGGGAGGTATGCGCGTCCTGAAGACCAACTTCGGCGGCACGCCGCACGGTGTCTTCACCAAGCGCCCAGAGGCGCTGACCAACGACTTCTTTGTGAACCTGCTCGACATGGGCACGGAGTGGAAGCCGATCTCGAAGGACGCCGACGTGTTTGAAGGTCGCGATCGCAAGACGGGCTCGGTCAAGTGGAGCGGGACGCGTGTGGACCTTGTCTTCGGTTCAAGCTCCCAACTCCGCGCCCTGGCGGAAGTTTACGGAAGTTCGGATGCGGAGAAGAAGTTCGTCCAGGACTTTGTCGTAGCCTGGAGCAAGGTGATGAACCTTGATCGCTTCGATCTTGCGTGATCTCTGACCTTGCATGGATCGAGCCTCACAGCCGACTTGATCCACCGCCGTCAGTTGCAACCCGCGTAACGCTCGCGCCCGCCGCTCGCGGATGTTCGCGAGGATACCGGCCACGACCTCCGCGCTTCGGCTTCGCGCCTTGCGGGCTACCGTGGCGGAGGCGAACGCTCACGGTGCCGGCTTCCATGTCGCGCACCGATGACCAGCATCCTGTACGAACGGCTATGGTCAGGCCCGTTGTGAAAAACCGAACTCCTGTTAGTTAGTTTATTATGAAATTCATGCTGTGCGCTGTTGGCTTTATGACCATGACCTTAACGGCGGTGACTGGCTATGCCAATGATGTCGCGACCGCGCCTGATCCAGTTCGGCCACATCTGCAAATCCTCAATGGCAGTAAACAAGTCATCGATATTTTCTGGCTTCAATCGGACACTGAGCGCAAGCCAAATGGTGTGGTTGAACCTGGGAAAGATACGGTGATTACCACCACGCTGGGTCATCGTTTCGAGATCGTCGGTCGCGATGACAAGACTACCATTACCACCACTTGCGATCTGCCGGTGAAGGCCACGCGCTATGCGCCGCAAGATCAGGACGGCATTCCGGCTTTTTATAGCCAACGGGCCAGCGCTCGCGGTTTTCCGATCGTGGCGTCAGCACAGGTCAATCCGTACGCGCTGAAAGAAGCCGAATACCTGGTGAACTTGATGCTGGCCAATCGACCGGATGTGCGCACGGCGATGATCAAGAGTGGGGCGCGGATGTGCATCATGGCGGATAATCAATTTACCACTGATCTGCCAGAGTTTGAGCGCATGAAGGACGAAAAAGAAACTGGGTTCGAACCGATTCCCCCAAAGGATTTTTGGGATGCGCGCGCACGTGGTCTGGGTGGCAGTGAGACCGATCCTTACTGTTCAGTCGCGGAAGAGAACCTGCTGTGTTTCCCAGGCGACCCCTACGAGAAAGAATGCATTTTGATCCATGAGTTTGCCCACAGCATTCACTTACGCGGCATGCTCAATGTCGATCCGACTTTCGATGCGCGGCTTCGTGCGACCTACGATGCGGCGATGAAAGCGGGCCTGTGGAAGGGAAAATACGCTTCAGTGAATCATTGTGAATATTGGGCAGAAGGGGTGCAGTCCTGGTTTGATAATAATCGTGTCAACGACCATGACCACAACCATGTGAACACGCGTGCCTTGCTGTTGGATTACGACACTGGTTTAGCTGCGCTCTGTCGCGAGGTCTTCGGTGATACCGTTTTGAAGTACACCAAACCACCAACGCGCCTGACCGGTCATATGGCCGGCTATGATCCGGCGAAAGCACCGACCTTTGTGTGGCCCGAGCGTCTTCAAGCTGCTAAAACGCTCATTCGGGAAAAGGCGGAGAAGCGCAATCGCGACGCGAATACACGTTAGGTTCGAGGGGTATCTCACCGGTATCGAGAAGGTGCCGAGGCGCTCTGAGGGCTGGCTGGAGAGAAGTGAATCGCGCGCTTTCAAGAGGACCTCATTTTCACTTTTCTAAATTTCGATGCATTGCTCGCTCATAAATCATGCCCGCAGGGAAATGACGCTATGGAAAAGCTTTTCAAGGTCGTCCATCCGATCAACCCCGCCTGAGCCAAAAAAGGTGTCTTATCTGCCAAACGAACCAATCGAACTTTTCAGGCAAAAGTTAAGCCCAAACAAGGAACTGGCAGAGCAGCCAAACGCTTGCTCCGCATCCTGACGCAGCCGCAAAAAAAAGTTCCCCGCTGTTTTCAGTGGAACCATTTCCGTGTCCGGGCTGGAAAACTCACTCCGGAGGGGTGCCTGGAGTTTGGACATTTTCCGGCCGCGTGCTGTTGTAGCCGATGAGGTTTGCGACTCACATCTCCCGGAGGGAGATTCGAGAATAGCCCACCCTTTCAAGGGTGGGATTAGGAAGTAAATTGCCAAAGTCCCGAAGGGACGGTTGAACTATTCTCGGGCGATCCTTTGTCCTGAACAGCCAGTAGGAGCTGGCGTAGGACATTGGGGGATTCGGCCGTCCCTGCGGGACTTATGCGATGGCTAATTCGAACCCAGCGTCAACTCCGTGCATCCCGAAGTTGTTGGAGTCGCCTGGAGCGCGGGCTTGCTCGGCAAGCGCTCGATGGCATCACTTCGCCTTTGCCAGGTCGAGCAACCGCGCCCAGTCACGCGTCCCCGCAGCATCACCTCCGACGGACGACACACGGCCTGGTTCGTCATCGAGCTCGATGCGTTTCCACTCGAAGAACCGCTCCCAATCCACCGAGAGCGAGCCGACGTGGCTGTCCGTGTCGTTCGAGGCGATGAGCAGCACGCTGAACCAGAACAGTGTCTCCCTCGCCGCATCGGATGGGAGAGGTATCAAGGCGAGGTGTCGATTCGTTGCTTATGAGCGTTGCTCCTGAAACATGACTCCCCTATGGTTAGCACCAACGATCCAATGAAAAACCGCACCTTCATTTTCGGGCTCGCCCGTCCGTGCCTTCTGTTCACCGCGCTGTGCTTCTCCATTATGGCCAGTGCCGCGGATGGCCCACCGGAACTGAAACTCGACGCTTTACCAAAGATTGACACCACGCAATTCGTTGGCGCGGAAAGCTGCGCCAAATGTCACGAGAGCTATTTCGACGGCTGGAAAACCACGTTGCACAGCAAGATGGTGCAACGCCCGATCGCCGAGGGCCCCGGCAAAACCATTCTCGGCGATTT
>CAMAWP010000529.1 GCA_945861765.1 Akkermansia muciniphila
AGTCTGCGAAGTCACCGCTTTGGCAACGCTCACAGCTCCGAAACTCGCCGACGCCGAAACCATCCCAACCCAAAGCGGCAACTCCGCAGACTCCGTTGCCGCACTCCAAAAGCTGGCGCACCAACCTATGCCCCGACAGTTCATGGTCCCGATGCGGGTCCAAATTTTGGAGGTGTTCCCTGCCCATGAACCTGGGTGGGGTGAGACTCCCCCTCGAACCCTGACCTTTTCTGGCGCTCGAGCATGTCAGGGCTCGACGGCTTCCGGCTCGGAGACTACAGCTCGGAGAGAGTCTCGCTCCACCGTTCAAGGGCGCAACGCGCGTAAAAAAGTTCGGGGTGTTCTCATTATGGCCCAGGGCACCTTCCGTTCGCCGTATGTAGTCCCGGCTTTAGCCGGTTTTCACGGGGCAACCGGCTAAAGCCGGGACTACATACCTCCCAAACTGAGAATTGATGGATTCTCATGGTTCGTTCTTGCCCATCGGCTTCTCCATGATCTATTCTCCGCGCAGTTCCAGAAGCTGAATGCTTATCCTGTTAACCCATAAACTATTCATCTGAAATCCTACAACCTATGACGCAACGATTACTCAAAGCCGCGCTCACTTTAGTGCTCCTGGCGGGCGCGAGCGTGCTGCAAACTGAAGCTGCTCCTTCGCCTTACCAAGCAGCGGTCTTGGCAGACAAACCGATCGCGTTCTATTCCTTTGAAGAGGCAAGCGGGACAGTAGCAAAGAATGACGGCACGAAGGGCGCGACTGCCACAGGCACCTACACGCCTGGAACCGCAAAAGGCGAAGCTGGGCCTCGGTCCCCTGATCTTCCCGGCTTTGCCGCCGACAATAAGAGCGCTTCGTTCGATGGAACGAGCAATTTCGCGGACGCAGGGAGTCCGCTCTTGGACGGCGCGACAGCCTTCACGATCGAGCTTTGGGTCAAGGAACCTTCGCTTCAGCCCGCGACTCGTGTTGGGTTCGCCGGCCAAAACGACGCTATTGAATATGGTTTGATCAACCCGACCACGGTCCAGATCTGGTCGCCCGGTGGCGGATCGTTGAACACTGCCTGGGCGTTTCTCCCCGGTACCTGGCATCACGTTGTGAGCGTGGGGGACGGACAAACGCTGAAGACCTACTACGACGGTCAATTAGTCGGGACAGGCGGGACACCCATCACCGATACTTACGGGTCATCGGCTTTCAACGTGAATATCGGAGGAGGCGGAATTTACGATGGAACAGGCAACTTCTTCAAAGGCCAGTTGGACGAGGTGGCCATTTACACCACCGCATTGAGCGAGGAGAGAATCAAAGCACACTTTCTGGCTGCGACGGTCACGGGTGATACCGCGTCGCCCACGATTGCCGCCGCCGCCGGGGACGACAAATTCACCACCGTCACGGTTGTGTTCGCGGAACCCGTGACAAAAGATACAGCCGGCAACAAGGCCAATTACTCGCTTGATGGAGGCTTAACGATTTCAGAGGTGAAGGTGGTGGATTCCACGACCGTGAATTTGAAGACCAGCAAGCAGACCTCCGGCACCAAATACACGGTCACCGCGAAGAATCTCAAAGATCTACTAGGCAACGCGAGTGCGACGGAGACAAAAGCGACTTTCACAGCCGCTGGCCGCGAGAAGGGCGGATTGAAGTTTGAGGCTTGGGCGGGGATTCCGGGCAATTCGGTTCAAAGCCTCTTGGACGATCCAAGATACCCGAACAGCCCGGATGAATCCGCCTATGTGACCACGTTCGATAGCCGGAACGTTTATGCGAACGATTCCCACGAAGCCTATGGTGGCCGCATGTATGGCTGGATTGCTCCCGAACAGACCGGTCAATACGAATTCTTTATTCGGAGCGATGACGGCTCTCAATTGTTCCTGAGCACGGATGACACTCCGGCGAACGCGCAAATGATCGCGGAAGAAACCGGCTGCTGCGGAGCATTCGAAGAACCGGGCGCCCCCGAAACTTCTGCTCCCATTGCTCTGACTGCGGGAAAACGATATTACATTGAAGCGCTCTGGAAAGAAGGCGGCGGTGGCGACTATGGCCAGGTGGCATGGCGGAAAGTCGGCGACACCACGCTGGCGCGGACATTGCAAGTGATTCCGGGCAGTGTGCTGGAGAGCGTGGTGAGCCCTGGGACATTTACTCTACCCATCGTGGCCATCTCCGCGCCGGCGGGCGGAAGCGCTTTTGATCTAAAAGCGCCGGTGACCCTAACGGCGTCTGTAACCACGGTCAGCGGAAAAGCGGTCAGCAAAGTCGAGTTCTTTGCGGGCACGAAGAAAATTGGTGAAGCTAACAAGAGCCCCTATTCCATCACGCTTTCCAGCCTGCCAGAAGACCTTTACACGATCACAGCCAAAGCCACTGACACGGCAGGTCTCTCCAAAACATCGGATCCAGTAAACATCTCGGTCGGTGGCCAGCGCGAAAAAACCGTGCTTTTCACCGTTGATGATAAACAGGTCTGGCGCTTTGATCGAACCGGCACCGATTTGGGGACAGCCTGGAAAGAAAAGAGCTTCGACGACAGCAAATGGCAGCAAGGGAAAGCGCTCATCGGTGAAGAACCTGGCGCAGTGGCCGAACCGCTCCGCACTCCGATCAGCCGAAGCAATGACGCTGGGGAGTACAACAAAACCATTTATTTCCGTGGCCGTTTCAATTTCTCTGGTTCGACCTCGGCGGGCGCGAAGCTCCAATTGAGACATGTCGTCGATGACGGCGCTGTTTTCTACCTGAACGGAGTAGAGTTGAGCCGGTTCGGCATTGCCACGGGACCGGTTGACTTCACGACGGATGCCGCGGGTCACGAGAATGCCTGGGAAGGTCCATTCGATGTGTCGGCTGCAAGTCTCGTCGCTGGAGAAAATGTTTTCGCTGTGGAAGTGCATCAGTCCGGAGGAAGCAGCTCGGACCTCGTCTTCGGCGCCGAGCTTGTCGTCTCCGTTCCAGTCGTTCCCACAGTGGTGACGCTCTTCGGAGTTGATGACAAGCAGACCTGGCGCTACGACCGGACCGCAACTGATCTTGGGACGGCTTGGAAAGAGAAATCATTTGACGACAGCAAGTGGCCGCAAGGCAAAGCGCTAATCGGCGAAGAGCCCGGCGCAGTCGCGGAACCGCTCCGCACTCCGATCAGCCGTAGCAATGACGCTGGGGAGTACTGCAAAACCATCTACTTCCGTGGCCACTTTAATTTTCCCGGAACGAGCTCAGCGGGCGTCAAGCTCAAGCTCCGTCACGTCATCGACGATGGTGCCGTGTTTTACCTGAACGGAGTAGAGTTGAGCCGGTTCGGCATCGCCACGGGACCGGTTGACTTCACCACGGATGCTGCGGGTCACGAGAATGCCTGGGAAGGTCCGTTCGATGTGTCGGCTGCAAGTCTCGTCGCTGGAGACAATGTTTTCGCTGTGGAAGTGCATCAGTCCGGCGGGAGCAGCTCGGATCTTGTCTTTGGCGCGGAACTCGTAGCGACTATCCCTGGTGGTGGCGCGCCACCTCCAACGGCCGCACCGAAGTTCACGGCCGTGAGCGGGGCTGGTGCCAACATCAATGTCACCTGGATCGGGACTGGAACCTTGCAGTCCGCCACCGCAGTGACGGGCCCGTGGACGGATGTGGCGAATGCCAAGAGTCCCTTCTCAGCCGCGACTTCCGGAACGGCTAAGTTCTATCGCTTGAAGCAGTAAAACGATTC
>CAMAWP010000530.1 GCA_945861765.1 Akkermansia muciniphila
GTCGATGGATTGACCGGAGAGAACCGGTGGAACGACCGTCGGATCGCGGTATTCCCGATCGCTCCGCGCGTCCACTTGCGGCGGGGACGGTTCCTGCCGCCACGCACGATAGCGGATGACTCCGTTTCCACCCGTTCCAAACCAGTACGTTCCTTCATGATCCTGGACGACGGTGCGCACATCCGGACTGGCCAATCCGTCGGAGTCATCGAGCGCGGCCCAAGTGATGCCATCATAGCGCGCCACGCCGGAATCGGCGGCGAACCACAACACACCCTCCTTGTCCCGAAGAATGTTCCGGGTCTCTGAGATCGGCACCGGACGGTCGGCGGTTCTTTCCAGGGTCGTGAATCGCTGGCCGTCAAACCGGGCCACACCGGCGTCGGTGCCGGCATAAACCGCGCCTTCTGGACCTTCGTTAATGCTCCGCACGGAATCCGAAGGAAGTCCTCCCAAGGTGTTCTTCACTGTGAAGCGCGCGACATTGGTTCCCTGAATGCGAAGAATGCCGTCCTGCCACGAGCCGCCACTGCCAAACAAAGAGGGGCCAGTGCCCGTCCAAATGGCACCCCGTGCATCCTGGAAAATGCTGCCTACGATTTCGTTGCGCTCAACCGGCATCCGATGCACGGTGGGATTGACTCGGCGGAACTTATCGACGTTGAAGTGGTAGAGGATCGGAGGCACCCAGCCTCGGCTGACCCAGAGGTTGCGGGCGGCATCCATGTACACGGCGAACGTTGCCTCAGACTCCAATTGATCGAGTCCGCGAAAAATAGTGAATTGCTTTTCACCCCGCGACTCCGCCTGGGAATCATAAAATCCCAGGCCACTCCCCGTTGCATCCCACCAGCACATCCACATCAATCCCGCCGCATCCGGCGCCAACGAAAAGCCGCCCCTGCGGCTCATGCCAGGTTCACGCTCGAATCGGTCGAACACACGCTGCCCATCCTTCCGCAGGCCGGGCTTAATCCGACTCGTGAATGGCGGGAATTCTGTGATTCCAGTGAGCCCGCCGGCGGCGAACCAGACCGAGCCATCCGGGGCGACGGCACTCGTCAGCACGAATCCGCCCATCAATCCGTCCGCCTTCCCGTATTGGGCGAAGGTGTGTTCATCGTACCGGTAGAGTCCATTTTGTGTGGCAAACCAGACCGACCCATCCGAGTGGGTCGCGATTTGAATCACGGTCGCGCTGATCTTTGTCTGATCCTCGCTAAAGCGGACGAAGCTGTGGCTCCGAGGATTATACCGAGTGACACGTCCATTAACGTGCCCGAACCAAAGGATTCCTTCGGACGTCTCGTGGATGGCTCTCGTCCCCAATGGCGTCTGGCCTTCCATGGGCATGAGGTTCTGAAACGCTTGCCCGTCGTACCGGCTCACTGTGCTGTCTTGGGAAGAGTTCGCGGTTTTAACATCTCGAAACCAGACCGAGCCATCCCTCGAAACGTGAAGTGCCTCAGTGTAGCCGCCGCTGCTCGAGCCGTCGTTGACGCCGAATCGAACCCAATTCGTGCCCCACAATCGCTCCAATCCCTGAAGTCCTCCCGCCAGCCAAAGCCGTCCCGTTCGATCCACCGCCAGTGTCTTGGAATTGATCGAATTATCAACCCTGGCGACGAGGGGCACACCGGGAAACTCCTGAAACGACTGGCCATCGTATCGACTCAACCCCAACATTGTTCGCAGCCAAATCGAGCCGTCGGGCGTCGCTTCGATGTCAATAACCCTGCCCGCCACCAGCCCGTCCTGGCCGCTGGGAAAGTTTTGGAATCGCCCGGTCTTAGGATCAAAGCGTGAAGCCCCCGTCTCCGTGCCAAACCAGAGCGTGCCGTCCACCGCCGCATGGATGCAGAAGGCCCGATTGTCCATCAACCCGTCGCGTTTGGTGAAGGTCACAAACTCGCGCCCGTCAAAGCGGGTGATGCCGTTGAGCGTGGCGATCCATAACATCCCGTCGGGTGTAAATTGCAAATCGCGCGTGTCATTGCTCGGCAAACCCTTGTCTGTTCCATAACGACGCCACTGGCCTTTGTGGAAAGGGGCAATCTGAAAATCAATCTGCTTGGTTTCGCCCGTCTTGATTTCCACGGGTTGGCCGTCGTTGTAGTAGAGATGAGAGTCCGGCAGATGAATCCGCACCTTGTAGGCGCCGGGAGTTAGATTGACAAAACGATAGCCTGGCATCGCATTGGTCGTGGCCGTGGTCTGAACCAGTCCGGGAGTGGCGAGTTGCCCCGGTTCGCGTGGCGGCGCGTCCGCGCGCAACACCTGCACGACGACATCCGGGATCAGCGACCCGTCAAACGCCGTGACCTTGCCCACAATGCTCACCGCGCTGGAGAGCGTGAGGTTCACTTCCTTGCGCTCACCCCGAGGACAGATCACGCCCATCACCCAGACTCCGAGATCATCCGCGCTTGCTTCGATATCGAACGTGTCCTCTTCTGTGCGCAGCACGATGGAGTAATTTCCATCCGGAAGTACTGTGGACGTTGAGATCACCCTGCTCATGAAGCGACCCACCCCTACCCCTCCCAGGAGGGGACCGGACAGCGCTCCCCTCCTGGGAGGGGTAGGGGTGGGTTAAGAATCGCCCTGCGCGCGCGAAGTCCGGGGTGGTCTCTCCTGGCGCATCACGCGAACCGTGGCATTCGTCACCGGGTTTCCAGCGCGATCAGTGACTTTGCCGGAAACGACCCTTGGCAAGATTAACTCGATCGCCGTGGGAAGCTGCGCTTCGATGGCCTTCGCATTGCCCATCAACTTCCCGTGGTGCGCGCCGGACGTGCTGTCCTTGACGACACCGTTCTCGACGTTGTCGAAATTCCACAAGCCGGCCAAGCCCGGCTCGGCACCGGTCAACTGTTTGAACATGCTCTCGCGAATCTGTTCTTCGGTGCGCCGGTGGTTCCAGACGCGAAACTCGTCTATCTGTCCGTGAAGATATTGATTTTGGGGAAGCCCTGGCGCCAATCCTCGTCCAAGGAAATTTGTCTGAGAAACTTTCATGTCCGCAAAGCTGGCGGCGTTGGCGGCGTTCTCGCCGACGAGCACCCCGTTCGCGTAGAGCTTCATTCCGCCCGGCCCTGAAAGCGCCGCCACGTGAATCCACTCACTGGTGCGGAGGAGATCATTCACTCCGATGAGGTTTTGTGCAGACGGATTGCGAGACGCATCCTGTTGTGGATTCAGCGCGAATTGGAGGTCGGACTTCCTGAGGGAATTGAACAGAATCATGGATTGCCGAGGCGCGCCAAACTCGAAAATCCGCGAATGCATCAGGAAACTGTCCCACTTCGCCCAAACCTCGACTGTCGCTTCGGTCAAGTTGGTGAAAACATTCGGCGGCAGTTCGACGTAGCTCTCCTTGCCATCGAGTGCGAGGACGCGATTGATCGCGGCGGGTTGGGCGTGGAGGGGCGCGGCCAGTGAAAGAAATAACAACAGGCAAGCCACGTCGGCGAACCGAATGCCGTGAAACCGGAACATGGTAATCACGACGGCCCCCGGTAACCAGCGCTTGGGGAGCTTCGACCTCCAACTTTGGACGCGCATCGGGGCCATGAACTGTCGGGGCATAGGTTGGTGCGCCAGCTTTTGGAGTGCGGCAACGGAGTCTGCGGAGTTGCCGCTTTGGGTTGGGATGGTTTCGGCGTCGGCGAGTTTCGGAGCTGTGAGCGTTGCCAAAGCGGTGACTTCGCAGACTCCG
>CAMAWP010000531.1 GCA_945861765.1 Akkermansia muciniphila
GGCCGGATGCCGACGACGTCTTCGGGTTCGAGGAAAAGCCGGAGTTGATTGGCGAGGTCGAGGTAGGCCTTGTTATAGGGTGTGGCCGAAAGGAGAATGCACTTGCTGGAGTTGCGGGCGAAGTAATCACGAATAACTGCCCAGCGCCGATTCTCGCGGTTCCGGAGGTTGTGGCTCTCGTCAATAATCACCACGCGATAGATGCGAAGTTCCGGAAGGATCTGCTGAGCCTGGGTGATGGAAACAACTTTCGGGAAGAAGCGATAGCGATGGCCGTAGTCCTCCCACATTCCGACAAGGTTCTTGGGGCAGATGACAAGAATCTCCAGCGAGCGTGGAGGATCCATAAACACCCGCGCCAGCGCTGAAGCCATCAGCGTTTTTCCAAGGCCAACGACATCGCCGAGGATAACGCCGCCGCGCTTTTCCAAATGACGCGCAGCGATGCGAACCGCCGCCGATTGAAACTCAAGCAAGACGCCGCGCATGTCCGCCGGAATGGAGAACTCCGACAGGCCCGCGCGCGCTTCCTCCGCCAAATGGTAGGCCATCTTGACGTAAACCCAATAGGGCGGAAGGGCGTCGGGCCGCGCCCAGCTCTCGTCAATCACTTGGATGAGTTCCTTCGTGATGTCAACGCACCACCTGTCATCCCAGCGGTCCTTGAACCATTGTGCGAGTTTGGCGGTGGCGTCGTGGTCGAGAACGTCCATGTTGAGTTCGCCCTGGTTGGACAGGCCGGCGAGCGTAAGATTGCTCGAACCAAGAAAGCCGGTGATGGGATTGTTGGGATCGGCGCGGAAGCAGAGATAAAGTTTGGCGTGGAGCGTATGGCGGAGAAACAGTTTTACGACAACCTTGCCTGCCTTGAGTTGAGCCGAGAGGCGGCGAAGGCCGGCTTCGTCGTCGTCGGTGGGCGCGCCGAAGGTGAGTTGGGCGCGAAAGTCCTCGGCGAGATGCCGCTTCATGCGTATGACAGCCTGCTGGCTGATTTGGTCTTCCTGCGGCAGAAGGCTGTAAGCGAGGCGCAGTTCGTCTTGCGGCAAACGCTGCATGCCGACTAGAAGCCGACATTGGTGGCCCGCCTCGCCGGACCACTGCTCAATCATGCCATCAATCGCCTTCCAACCGCGTAAATTGAAATAGCCGACGCAAAAATCAGAACGCTCTGACACTCCAAGCGTTTGCCGCAAAGCGGGCAGAAGCTCCTGTTCGATGTTGTCGAAGATGCGCGGCATGGGCGGCGAGAGTAGCGGAGCAAGCCACGGTTGCAAAGCGGAGTTTGAGCGACAAGCGCGGGCCATCGCCCTCAACGCTATCCGACTGCGGATGAAGACGTCGCGAGAATTTCCTCCATCTTGCGCCGTGGAAAGAGCACCTATTTTGGAAACCAAACTAGATTTGCGTTGTTTGTCCGGCCCCGGTCATTGGTGAAATCCCAGTAATCCAGATTTCTGAACCGGGCGACATGTCCGTCCAGGAACAGGAATTGCGCGCCACCGCTGTGAAGGTTGGTGTGGACATTGTTTTGTTGCGCCACCGCCGCTCGCTTTCCATTGTCGAAGAGATAGATGACTTGACCGGCATGACTGATGGATGAGAGTCGCGTGGGCTGATCATCCGCCCCAGCGCCGTCAACATGTTCGTTCAAGCAATAGTGGAACAGGTTGTTGTTGGTAGCTCGGCGCGAATTGGCAGGACAAATAAAAATAGTGCGCCCCGGATGGATCGCGAGATTGGTCCGCCAGGGCATCGTCTCATACGAAGCGATTCCAAGCACCTGCGGCAAAGTCACGTACCAGCCCCGAGTGACAGGGTTCATCCCAGGCGTTGAGGCTCCTTCATCGGGCAAGAAGTCATCGTGGTCAGCAGCGTAGAGATACGCAGCCAATCCCCATTGTTTCAAATTATTCAGACACGCCATGTTTTGCGCCTTTGCCTTCGCCTTGCCAAGCGTCGGCAGCAACAACGCTGCTAGAATTGCCACGATCGCAAACACGATGAGCAGCTCGATCAAGGTGAATGCTCGCACTTTTTTCATGACCCAGATTGGTGGCTACCGTCTGCCAATCTTATAGAAACTGGTTGGCCTACTTTCCCAATGCCTGTCTTCGTAACGCCCATTTTCATCTGCAAAACTCAAATCCACCGACATAGGAATGAATGGACCTGAAGGAGTGGAGGATCGAAAAACGGTATAGACCTGGCCAGGTGCTGCATCCCATCGAAGCACTATGGTCGAGGGGGCATCGAAGGTAACAGTGGCTCGAAGGGGCGAGACGTTTATGGGAGCACTCTCTAACGAACTCGGCTCGATCGGAGTTCTCTCCTTAAACAACTGCCCTTTGGATCGCCGACCGGGAGAGCTGGGCTGGGTAGAGATCGTGGAATGCGCCACAAAGCCATCGTTGAAATCGGGGTGACGCGTCAGCGAGCCAGTCGTGGGCAAGCCCGCGAATACGACGCGGCTGATCAAGTTACTCCTGGCGTTGCGAATCAGAATCGAGTCGCCGCCTGAATTATTCAGCCCCAACCCCAGAGCGCTCTCACTGGCAGGTGTGGCTGGCACATCCAAGACAGGAGGAAATCCACTCGCAGGTCCGCCATACACGACCACGGCATTCGATGAGAGAATCATGAAGGTCTCCTTGAACCGGTGACGGACCTGGGCCGAATCGGAGATCGTCCAATGAAGCAAGTCCACGTCTGTTCGGGAAAGATTTACCAACTCGATGTACTCATCGTTCGAGCTTGGATTAGGGGCCGGTTCGGCACGATTCAGCGGATTGAAATGCGGCGCGGTTGCGGTCCCAGTTGGATTGGCCAAGAACTCGTTGAGGACGATCTGTTGCTCCACTTCGTTGGGGACATAAATATTCCAAACCACATGATTGGTCCCGGCTTCGTTGATGGCTTGCAGGATCACCGCGTAGCTTGTGCCAGCCTCAGCCGGAGTTGGCATGAAGATAAACTTGGCTCCTAAGCTCGACCCATTGTTGCCACTCAGCACCCACGATGCTGAGGCAGGCAGGTCGTTGGAATTGATGATCAAAGTAACGTCGCGGCTTTCGGGAACACTAATAAGGACCTCCACGGTCAGCTTTTCGCCGGGCTGGAGTGCAAGCTCGGTGAAGGTATTCGTTGGCGCATCTCCCTTGCGGATCAGATTCTCCAGGACATTTGTAAACTGAATGGCTGGCGGTCTCGATGCTCTGACAACATTCGGCGGCGGCGGCGCAGCGGGCAAGTCAACCGCAAGCGTCGCGATCTCACTCAGCAGCGAGCCAGCGATGTTGATCACCGTGACCGAGTACTTTCCCGCTTGGCTGGCGGTCACCCTGGGCAAGGTGAAGGTCGGTGAATTTGCTCCTGGAACATCTACTTGGTTGTACTGCCATTGATAAGCCAAAGGCTCGGTTCCGCGTGCCACGACGCTGAAAACCGCATTGTCTCCGACGCTCACCGTTTGGTTAGCAGGCTGCTTCGCAATCGTAGGGAATTCCAACCCGATGACAATCAACGTGGCTGCTGGACTGGTTGCGGTGCCGAAGGAATTGCTGACGATCACACGGTAGTCACCTTGCTCGCGAAGCGTAACCTTGGTGAGCGTGAAGACCGAATTCGTAGCACCTGGGATAGCCACGCCACCAAGCCGCCACTGATAGATCAAGGGACCTCCACCTTGCGCCTCCGCCCGGAAGGTCGCATCCCC
>CAMAWP010000532.1 GCA_945861765.1 Akkermansia muciniphila
GAGTCCCCTCGAACCCTGACCTTTTCTGGCGATCGAGCATGTCAGGGCTCGACGGCTTCCGGCTCGGAGACTACAGCTCGGAGAGAGTCTCGCCCCACCGTTCAAGGGCGCAACGCGCGTAAAAAAGTTCGGGGTGGTCTCATTTTGGCCCAGGGCGCCTTCCGTTCGCCGTATGTAGTCCCGGCTTTAGCCGGTTTTCACGGGGCGACCGGCTAAAGCCGGGACTACATACCTCCCAAACTGAGAATTGCTGATGTCTCGAACTAGCCTCTCGACAAGGAAGGTTCGAGCGGAATAGGATCGACCTCAGAACGGTTGAACGCACGGAAGACGGGACGCTGGCGGAAACTTACTTTCGAAAACGGGAGAATTAGTCAATCATGATATCTCATAGCAGATCAGAAGAGCTGTTCACCGAAGCTTTGAAGTATATTCCCGGCGGCGTTAACTCGCCTGTCCGGGCGTTTCGCGCGGTCGGCGGCAAGCCGTTTTTTGTCGATCAAGCCAAAGGCGCTCGCGTCACCGATGTCGATGGCAATGAGTATGTCGATTATGTGGGCACGTGGGGCCCGGCAATTCTTGGGCATGCGCATCCCAAGATCATTCAGGCGATCCAGCGAACGGCGGAACGAGGGACGAGCTTCGGAATTCCCAACCCGCTCGAGGTTACGATGGCCAAATTGATTTGCTCAGCGGTGCCCAGCGTCGAGAAGGTCAGAATGTGCAATTCCGGAACGGAAGCCACGATGTCCGCGATTCGCCTCGCGCGCGGTTTCACCAAAAGAGACAAGATCATCAAGTTCGAAGGCTGCTATCATGGCCATTGCGATTCGCTGTTGGTGAAAGCCGGCTCGGGCGCGTTGACGTTCGGGCATCCCGACAGCTTGGGCGTTCCCGCCGCCTTTACTCAACATACCGTCGTTCTTCCGTTTAATGATCTTGAGGCGGTGCGAAATGCATTGAAGGCCAACCTCGGCGACGTTGCAGGAATCATTATCGAGCCTGTGCCAGGCAACGCAGGAGTCTATCTGCCAAAGCCGGGCTATTTGGAGTCGTTGCGAGCGTTGACAAAAGACGATGGAGCTTTGTTGATTTTCGATGAGGTGATGACCGGCTTTCGGCTCGCTTTGGGAGGAGCGCAGGAACGGTTCGGCATTAAGCCTGATTTGAGCTGCTTTGGCAAAATCATTGGCGGCGGATTGCCCGTGGGCGCTTTTGGCGGGCGAGCTGAAATCATGGATTGCCTGGCCCCGCTTGGTCCGGTTTATCAGGCCGGCACACTCAGCGGAAATCCTCTCGCGATGGCGGCTGGAATTGCCGCATTGGAAGAACTGGCTCTGCGCGATGGCTACGCCCAATTGGAAGAATCGGGAAAGCAACTCGAATCCGGAATGCGCGAGGCTGCCAAAGCGTCGAATGTTCCTGTTCAGTTTAACCGGATTGGCTCGATGTTCTGCAGTTATTTCACCAATCAACCGGTACATAGCTTATCGGATGCAATGCACTGCGATCGCCTGCTATTCGCCAAGTTTTTTCACGGCATGTTAGCCGAGGGCATTTATTTGGCTCCATCACAATTCGAAGCCGGCTTTCTGTCGCTAGCCCACACCGGCGAGGACATCGACAGAACCGTCAGGGCGGCAGCCAAGGTCCTGGCGGCGTTGCGGGCAAACTGAATTTCATTTTCAATGCGCGTACTGGCAATCGATCACGGCACCAAACGCATGGGTATTGCCCTCAGCGACGAGCTGGGAATGATCGCGCATCCGCTAGAATTTATTCCAGCAGAACCATTCTCTGGATTTATGGATCGTCTGAGTCAGATCCTCCAGGAAAAGCAAGTCGGGTTGATCCTGGTCGGCATGCCTCGGAACATGGATGGCAGTTACGGTCCGGCGGCCCAAAAGGTTCAGCAGTTCGTGGCGGTCTTGAAAGAGACGCTCGTTACTCCAATAAAAACCTGGGACGAACGGCTCACCTCTGCCCAGGCCAACAGACTCTTGATCCAGGCCGATGTCCGACGTCAGCAGCGGAAAGAAAAGGTGGACAAGGCAGCGGCCGCAATTTTGCTGCAAAGTTATCTGGATAACTCTGTGCAATCCTGAGAAGCACCGAACGTCCCTGGATCGACTCGTGGAACCGATCAAGATCAAACTCATCATCGCTTACGACGGCACGAATTACGCCGGCTGGCAAATTCAGACTACAGGGATCGGAGTTCAACAACGGATTGAAGAAGCGTTGGGCAAATTGTTTCCGAGCGTGAAACGAATCCACAGTTCGAGCCGAACTGATACAGGTGTGCACGCTCTTGGAATGGCCGCCCATGTCGAGATCCCACCGAACGAATTCAAGATGACGACGGCGAAATTGCCGTTGGCGGTGAATGCCTTTTTACCAGAAGACATCCGCATCGTTGCTGCGAAGCGCTGCCACAAGGATTTCCACGCGCGTTTCGATGCCACCGGAAAACAGTACCGTTACTTCGTCTGGAATCATCATGCCCTAAATCCCCTGCTCCGCCATCAAGCCTGGTTGGTTCCAAAGCAGCTCGACTTCTCGGCGATGCGCCTGGCTGCGCGATGTCTCTTGGGCGAGCGCGATTTCGAGTCATTTGCAGGAACAAGGAGTTATCAGATGGCATCGACTGTCCGCACATTGACCCGCTGTGACGTGAAACGGAGCGGTCAACTCTTGACGTTCTTGATCGAGGGCGACGGGTTCCTTTACAAAATGTGCCGCGGCATGGTCGGGACGTTGATCCAAGTCGGGCAAGGGAAGTTCGCCCCCACCGATATCGATCGGATGCTGGCCAGCAAAGACCGCCGTAACGCCGGGATGACTGCTCCCGCGCACGGACTCGTTCTATGGAAAGTTTTTTACAAACGAAAGCCGAAGGACGGCTAACGTTCCAAGTACCGAGCCTAAAGTTAGAGGCCAGTTTGCTAAGGTGCAACGACTCCTTCTGGACTTTGGACTTCAGACTATGAACATCGTTTTAGTTGAGCCCGAGATTCCGCCGAACACTGGCAATGTCGCGCGTTTGTGTGCTGCCACTGGGTCGCGCTTGCACTTGATCGAACCGCTCGGATTCAGACTAGATGACAAACAACTGAAGCGCGCGGGAATGGATTATTGGCACCATGTGCAATGGTCTCGATGGAAAGATTGGGCCAGCTTTGCCGCTCAGCTAGACCCTGGAGCCAGGCTCTGGATGGTCGAGTCAAACGGCCCGCGACATTACGCCGACGTGCAATACGCCGATGACGATTATCTGGTGTTCGGAAGAGAGACGGCTGGATTGTCCGATCATTTGGTCAACCAGTATCCAGGGCGCTGGGTGCGAATCCCTATGTTCAATGCGAACGCGCGCTCGTTGAATCTGTCCAACTGTGTCGCATTGGTTCTTTACGAAGCATTGCGACAACAGGGCTTCAAGGGCGAGCTTTGAAGCTTCGAGCCGTGCATCTCGAAGTTGTTGGTCCAGACAAGTGCGCTGTCTGCCGCCGCAGAGCGGCGCTTGAAGGTAGCCGTGGCTTTCAAGCCACGGCCATGCGACCCCCCGAGTAATAAGTCGCGGAGCGACGTTCGATCAGATCGCCAAATCTCCGGGGGATCAATCGTCGCTTCGCGACTCTTGAGATCCCCCGGCTCATTCCGTGGGTTGAAACCCACGGCTACCGTCAAATCATCGCTCCGCGATGTCC
>CAMAWP010000533.1 GCA_945861765.1 Akkermansia muciniphila
CTGAATTCGGCTGGACCGCTTCTGATTCAGGGGGTTTGGCGGTGAACAGGGGAAACGTGTCCATGGCCGTCTTGAGCGGGCCGACCGAAAGGTGAGTGTAGCGATCGTTCATCGCTTTTGAGGAATGCCCGGTCAATTTCATCCGGATCTCTTCGGTCACCCCGGCGTTGGCCAGTGCCGAATTGAAGCTGTGCCGCAGGGAATGAAAAGTCCGCTTGGTGAATTTCCTGATGCCCTTGCCCTGGATGATGCCAGGATCGATCCCGGCCCTATTGACGATCCGCTTGAAGCTTTCGCTGAGACCATGTTTGCCGCCAGGCGTCTTGTTGGCAAGGGTTGGGCAGAGGAAACCGTCCACCCCGAACTCCATGAGATAGTTCAGGTGTTCGATAATGTGATAATGCATCGGCACGATCACTTTCTTTCCGGTCTTCTTCTGTTCGTAGATGATGACCTTCTTCTCGGGATTGATGTTCTCCCATCGCATGTGGACGCAGTCGCTCAAGCGCGCGCCGACAAAGTAGCCGAACAAAATGAGGGTCTGCCATTCGAGGCTGGGCGAAGCGTCGAGAAGCATTCGCACATCATCGTGCGTGAACACGTCGCGTTCAGAGGATTGGTCTTTTGGCGGGCGAACCGCCGCCACGGGATTCTTGAGAATGATTCCGAAAGCTTCAGCTCGCCGGAATGCGGTGCTGAGCGACTTGAGATCGACAATGACGGTCTTGGGTGCCATGCCCGCCGCCAGGCGGAACGTCATGAATTCTTCGATATGTTTTGGCGTGATCGCAGTGATGGGAAGCTTTGCCTTCGGCCCCAGATGTTCCAGAAAATGCCGCGACGTAATATCGTAGCGTTCGAGAGTTTTTGGGGAGTTCCGAACCGAAATACCTTTGAGCCAGTCGGTCAGGTATTCCGTCACGGTTGGTGCCTTGAGGCTGTCGCCCGTCACCTTCTCCGATACGTCGCTGAGAATCTTATTCAACTGGGTGGTCGTGACCGAGGAATCGCGTGTCTGGCGCTCGACCCGTTCCAATTCGACGGCGATTTGGAGTGCCTGACGTTTGTCGATGGTTTTTGTGGAGCGTTTGACTTGTCGTCCTTCGCGGTTCGTGTAGCAGGCGATCCAGTAGCGAGAGCATCGAGGATCTTTGGTGAGGCTGGCCATAGGTCACACAGAATAAAATCCGGAATGAAAAGTTCACGAATTAAGAAAACGACTTTCGCAAGTATCTCATTCTACGCATCTTAAAAAAGGTGGATATAAACGAGGGTTCGAGCACGCAGATAGGAACAAAGGTGTGCATAGCCGGTAGGAAAAAAGACCGGATTCTGTCCGTTTTTACGAAGCCAAACGCCAGTCCCAGCGGCATCAAAGTCCGGGGCCGTGGGTAGGCACAAAAAAGTGGGAACAGAACTCGCAAGAAAGGTGTGTGCAATCGAATTGCAGATGGAAGCTGTGTTTTCCTCGGATTTCCAATCCCGACTCTGAAAGCGTTCCGGGGTGAGCAGTCGGGGAGCCTGCTGCGGAGTGCGCCTGTTTCCGGATGCACCGGGGCGATCCGTCTCCTGCGGTCGAGATTCTCACCGTTAACTGGCGGTGATCGTTCTCACCATTTCAAGACTTGCAAGCCGGTGACCCGATCAAAATGACCGTCGCGTGCGACGAGCAGTAGTTGATGCTCCAAAGCGACGGCGGCAATCCAGATGTCGTTTTCAGGGATTGGCGTTCCCGCTTGGGCCAGTTGCGCCCGGATGCGTCCATAATGTTCCGCTGTTGCGAAACTCGAAAACAAAACCACAACGGCAGGCAGGAAGGTCTGGATTTGAGCCAGGCTTTTCGCCGGATTCCGAGAGAGATTCGCGCCGCAATGGAGTTCGCCCAAAACGGTGAGCGGCAGATAGAGCGTTGGACTGGCGAGGAAACTGGCGCGGAGAGCCGTTTCACCCTTGAAGTAAGGGATGACTACGGAGGTGTCGAGCAGGACATCACCATTGGCTGGCATCAATCCTCTCGCAAGTGCTCGCGATGGCGCGTTCCATCTCCTCGGCTTCGGACGGTGTCAAGCATCCGAATGCGCGTTCGAGTGCGCGCCTGCTCTCGGAGTTGCTCGCCATCTTCAATTTGTGAATGTAGCCCGCCGCTTCCGCCAGTTTTGCCGGAGGCAGACTTTTCAATTCCTCGACAGTTGTCTCCAACGTGCTCATTACACCTCTATGATACGTTTCCGACAGAGTTTGGCAATAGAGCCGAGGATTGTTCCTTTGAGGAAAGCAGCGATGGCACCGACCCGTCCGCCGCGACAATCATTTCGCCGCAAGTGATTCAACCACCTGAAGGTCGGCCGCTAATTCGTCAGGGCCGCAGTGAATCAGGAGGCGCCGTTGGGTGTGCGCGCTTCATTTTCCGATCGGCGTGCCGGTCTGTCTTAATTCTGACCCTTCTTGGTTGCCTTTGCCTTTGCCTTACGATCCGCAATGTCCGCGAGCAGCCGCTCCGCGAGCGTCGTCTGCTCATCGCGAGTCATGGTCACCGGTGTGGCCGGCGCTTTGCCTCCGGCGTACGTGTGGCCGGATTTTTGGGTCGCCTCACCGATCTCCGTCAAGCGCGTCTGGAGTTGTCGCACGGTTCGGAAATGAAAGTAGTCCTCCTGCCCAGGCATCAGCCGTTCGCGCAGCAATGCCTCGATTCGATGCCGGCGCACGGTGGCATCGCAAACACAGGTGATCTCAGTGAAGCCGGCTCCAAGGCACTTCAGCAGATGCTCCGCCTCCTGTTCCGGAGTCGTGGTGGCACAAATCTCGCACGCCAGTCGGTGATTCTCCAGAGTCAGGAAGATATCCATTCGACCGGCTCCGCCGAGAACCGGATGCTCGGTCGTGTAACTGAAACCCCAACCGCCAGCGGTCTGAATGAGAGCGTTCTTGATCGCCTCTGCCTTGCCCAACTTGCGCTCCAGCGTTTCCTCGGGTTCCGTTTTGTCCGTTCCGGGATCATCTGGCGCCTTTCCTGGAGGAGGTTGCGGCGGCAGCGGCGTTGGCCGTGGGTGAATCTTGTGCGACTCCGGAGGAACGGCGGTCGCCTCGCCACTCATCTCCTGACCCTTTCCATCCGGCGAAGGTGCCGCCGTTTCCGATTCAGCGGGACTTTCGGTGGTGCCAGCTTTGCCTTTCTCCCCTCCAACTTCGGCCTGCTTCTCCCGTTCTTTTCGCTCTTTTTTCTGCTTTTCGATCACCTCGGCGAACGGGTCCACCACATTTCGCTTCTTCAGAAACTCTCGCAACTCTTCCAGATCTTTCCTAATTTCCACCTTGGGCGTGCCTGAGCGACTGGTGATCGAGCGTCAGACCCAAGCCGTATTTCCTGGCACCGACCAGAATCTCGCTGATCGTCGAGGTGAGCAATTCTCCCGCCTCGTCCATCAGCAGCATGTAGGGCTTGCGGTTTTCAACCCGCCGAGATTGCCTGGCGATGGTTGTCTGATAGAACTTCGAGACCAGCAACCCGCCCAGCAGGTAAGCGTTGGCCTGGCCAACCAATCCTTTCGACAGCCGAGCGAGGAATATCTTCCCCGAGTCCATGATGTCGCCAAAGTCCAGCTTGTTCGCCCGCTGCCCCAGGATATGGAGCAACGACTCGGAGCGCAGCAATTCATCCAAGCGCACCAGGATCGATCCGATGG
>CAMAWP010000534.1 GCA_945861765.1 Akkermansia muciniphila
TGGGCATTGACTTGGCCAAGATCCGTGGCAGCGAATCCGGAGGACGCATTGTTTTGAAGGACGTTCGGAGTTACGTTCAGCGCCTTCAGCAACTCGCTTTTCCATCGAAGGCTGTCGAGCAAGCAAAGCCGGCAGCAGAACAAATCGACTTTTCGAAATGGGGCCCAATTCATACGCAGTCGATGTCCACTTTGCGGCGCACGATCAGCCGAAGGATGCACGAATCGTGGACGACCATTCCCCATGTCACGCAATTTGACGAAGCTGACATTACAAAGCTGATGGAGCTGAGAAAGCAGCTAAGCGCCGCCTACGAAGCCAAAGGGGCACGACTCACATTGACATGTTTCGCTCTCAAGGCGGTGGTCCAGGTGTTGAAGAAATATCCGATCTTCAATTCCAGCTTGAATGAACTCGCTCAGGAAGTTGTTTACAAAGACTATTTTCACATCGGGTTGGCCGTCGATACGGAAGCGGGTTTGATAGTGCCTGTGATTCGCGATGTGGACAAGAAGGACCTGCTGACAGTGGCCATGGAACTTAACCAACTGGCGGAGAGAGCGCGGGAGCGCAAGGTGTCTCTGGAGGAGATGAAGGGTGGCACATTTACCATCTCGAACCAGGGCGGGATCGGTGGCGCTCACTTCACTCCAATTGTGAACAAGCCGGAAGTCGCCATTCTCGGCCTCGGTCGTGGGGTTTTGAAACCTGTTGTGCGGAACAAGCAAATAGAACAGCGTTCGATGCTTCCTCTCTGCCTCTCCTACGATCATCGAGTCATTGACGGCGGGCAGGCAGCGCGGTTCGTTCAGGAACTGGTGGAGGCGTTCGAGAATTTCAGTCAAGACGAGGTGAAGGTCTAAAGAGTCGATATCCCACCACTTCCCCATCTCTCACTTCCCACCATGGAACCGATTAAAACCGAAATTGTTGTCGTTGGAGCAGGTCCCGGCGGTTATGCCGCGGCGTTCTATGCGGCTGATAAGGGAAAGAAAGTCATTCTCATCGAACAGGACAAACGCCTCGGCGGCGTCTGTCTGAATCGTGGATGCATCCCTTCCAAAGCCCTCTTGCACGCCACCAAGTTGATCACCGAGGCGAAAGAATCTCACGTTCGTGGAATCAGCTTCGACTCTCCGAAGATCGACCTCGAAAAGATGCGATCGTGGAAAGAATCGATCTTGAACAAACTCGGACAAGGGATCAGCGCCTTGGGCCAGAAGCGGGGCGTCCAGCTTTTGACCGGACGCGGGAGGTTCGAGGATTCCAAGACTTTAAGGGTGGAGACTGCCGAGGGGCAAAAATTCATCAACTTCGATCAAGCCATCATCGCTGTTGGATCAAAGTCAGCTCTTCCCAAAGCGTTTGATTTGGGCAATCCACGCATCATGACTTCGCGGGAAGCGCTCGATCTCGAAGAGATTCCTCAGGAGCTTTTGGTGGTGGGTGGCGGGTACATCGGTATGGAGTTGGGAACGGTCTATGCCTCCCTTGGCAGCAAAGTTGTCGTCGTTGAGGCGATGGATTCCATTCTTATGGGTGCGGATGCAGATTTGGTCCGGCCGGTCATGCGATATGCGGAAAAAGCGTTCAAGGAAGTGCGGCTGAAAACCAAGGTCCTGAAAATGTCAACCAGCGGCAAACAGATCAAGGTCACTTTCGAGGTCAACGGTCAGGAAAAAGTGGAGCTCTACGATCGTGTTCTGGTCTCCGTCGGGCGCGTTCCGAATTGCGAGGATTTCGGACTCGAAAACACCAAGGTAGCTCGCGATGAAAAGGGCTTTATCAAGGTTGATTCCAAGCAACAGACTGCCGATCCGTCCATTTACGCGATTGGCGATGTTGCCGGGGGAGTGCTCCTGGCGCATAAAGCCGCCAAGGAAGCCCGAATCGCCGTCGAGGTGATTTTGGGCGAATCGAGCACATCCGAAAATATTGTTGTTCCCGCGGTTGTTTTTACCGATCCCGAAGTTGCCTGGTGCGGGCTTACCGAGGCAGAAGCCAAAGCGAAGGGAATCGCGGTGAAAATCGCCAAGTTTCCATGGGCCGCTTCTGGCAGAGCGTTGAGCTTCGACAGAACGGACGGGCTGACGAAGCTGGTGATCGATCCCGAGACAGAGCGCGTTTTAGGGGTCGGCATTGTCGGTGCTGGAGCAGGGGAGCTGATCGGCGAAGGCGTGCTGGCCATCGAAATGGGAGCGACGGCGAAGGATTTGGCGGAGACGGTCCATCCGCACCCAACTTTATCCGAGACTCTGATGGAATGCGCCGAAGTTTTTTACGGTCATGCCACTCACGTCTTTTCTCGCAAGACAACGGATTAAGCTGCCTTGAGTTTCGACAAGATTTTACCGTTCATTTAATCAGGATCTCTTTGCCGGAACTAGCCGAGGCATAAATGGCGTCGAGGACCTGCTGAACTTTGAGGGATTCTTCCAAAGCAACGAGCGGCTTCTTTCCGTGCAACGTGCAATTCACAAAATGGTGAATCGGGTCCTCCTGATGGGCGAGCTTCGAGGGAGCAAGCTCAACCGTCTCATATCCGGCGGGCCCATCGCGAAAGAGACGGGCTGGAAACAGCGACAGACCTCCCAGGGTTCCCATCAGATCGACTCCATACTCGCGAGCGATGCTAGGCTGATAAGCCGCCCAACTGATCTCCAAACTTATCGTAGTGCCTTTGCGCATCTTCAGGAGGGCGACACTGTAATCATCTACATCGAAAGGCTTCTGGGGATTGATGTCGCTCTTGCCCCACTCAAAACTCCCCACACCCTTGGGACCAAGCTTGGAATACACATGTCCCGAAACAGATCTCACATCGAAATCCCCAAAGAGATGTAAGCACGTGTCCACCAGATGCACTCCGAGATCGACAGTGCAGCCGCCGCCAGCGAATTTTTTTTGAGTAAACCAGGATCCAATCCTCGGAATGCCACTGCGTCGCAACCAGAAAGCGCGCGCGTGATAAATCTCTCCAAGCTGGCCGCGTTCAATAAAGTCCTTGGCAATCTGGGTGTGGCGATCGAACCGAAAATGTTGCGCCACCATGAGAGTGCGCTTCATCTTCTTCGCCGTTTCGATAATCTTGGCCGCTTCCTTCGCGCTCGTCGCCATCGGCTTTTCCAATAGGACATGCTTGCGCGCGCGCAACGCCTCGATCGCGACCGGTGCGTGCAAGTAATTCGGAAGCGCAATCGTCACCGCATCAATGTCTGGCTGATCGAGGAGTTCCCGAAAATCCGTGTAACTCCGCGTTACCTTGTACATGTCAGAGGCCTCTTTGCAGCGCTTCGGATCGCTCTCGGCGATGGCCACCATCGTGGCTTGTGGACAATGGGCCAAACTCTTGAGATGTTCGAGGCCAATGGCACCTGCCCCAATAACTGCGCAACGAAGTCTTTCGGACATATCAATGTCTTTTTGTTATTTGGATTGCAGAAACGTCGCCACAGGGATATTGGGGTCGTCTTGTAAGGCTTTTATGGGCAAGGGTCAATGGTGAAATGCGTTTCAGCATCGGGTTTTTCGCCGTCATCGGAGCGAAGCTGCGTGCGGACTCGTCGAGGTATAGCTGTAAGTATCACGACATAAGTAATTTAAACACATTTAGAAGGTTTTCCGCTGTTTTCAATGGAACCATTTCCGTGTCCGGCTGGAAGACTCACTC
>CAMAWP010000535.1 GCA_945861765.1 Akkermansia muciniphila
CGGTCCTGGTGGACGCGCTGCGAGGAATGATTCACTCAAATCATGCTCATTGGTGTGACAACTCGGTGAGCACTGGTGGCGACTCGGTAGCCGGTGGTTGAATCAGCCGGTACCAGCTTTCTCCGAAATCCTTGGCAAAGACCGCGTCACATACCTTTCACGTCGTTGGCACACGGACAGCTAAAGAGCAGTCATACGGGTAGCGGCAAACGCTGCCTGAACTACTTCATCAATGACTGATACAACCTGGCTGTGGATCGGATTCAATGCGTTCGTCCTGGCGATGCTGGCGCTCGATTTGGGCGTGTTTCATCGCAAGACGCACGTCGTCTCCGTCAAAGAGTCTCTCGCCTGGACCGGCGTGTGGGTTACGCTGGCGCTCGCTTTCAACGCGGGTCTGTGGTATTTCGCCGGCCAACAGAAGGCGTTGGAGTTTTTCACCGGCTACCTTATCGAGAAATCCCTCAGCGTGGACAACGTGTTTGTCTTCGCGCTGCTCTTCTCCTACTTCGCGGTGCCCGCGCAGTATCAGCACAAGGTTTTGTTCTGGGGCATCCTCGGGGCGCTCATCATGCGGGCGATCATGATTTTTGCCGGCGCGGCGCTCATCAATCAGTTCACCTGGATCATCTACATCTTCGGCGCGTTCCTCATTCTCACCGGCATCAAGATGGTGGTGAAACGTGACGAGGAAATCCATCCCGAACGCAACCCGATCGTCCACTGGTTCAAGCGGCTCATGCCGGTGACCAATGACTATCGTGGGGACAAGTTTATCGTCTGGGAAAACGGACGCCGCATAGCGACGCCCCTTCTGCTCGTGCTCGTCTGCGTCGAGGTGTCCGACCTCATTTTCGCGGTGGACAGCATCCCGGCCATCTTTGCCGTCACCACCGACCCGTTCATCGTGTATACCTCGAACGTGTTCGCCATTCTCGGCCTGCGCTCGCTCTACTTCGCGCTGGCCGGGGTGATGGACAAGTTTCATTACCTCAAGGTCGGCCTCGGTGTTGTCCTGTCGTTCGTCGGCGTGAAGATGCTGCTGGCGCACACCGCGTGGAAAATCTCGACGCTCCTCTCGCTCGGCGTCGTGGTGCTCATCCTCGCTGTGTCCGTGGTAGTCTCGTTGTTGCGGCCAAAGCGCAAAGTGGCGGTGGGTGTCCTGCCCGGCAAGAATGACGCGCCGTCCGAAAAGTCAACGAGCATTCATACTGTCCCAAAGCCCGACGGCGTGATGCCACCCGCCACGGCCGACAAAGTTCCGGCACTCACCAATACCCCCTGACTCTTATGAGCAACGACCGCATGCAACGCCAGCGTTTCGAGCTGAAATACATGCTCGATGAAGACCAGGCCATCGCCAGCCGCGAGTTCCTCGCCGCGCACCTTGAACTCGACGAGAACGGCGTCGGCAAACCGAACTTCAGCTACCCGGTCCACAGCTTGTATCTCGACTCCGGAACGCTCGACACGTTCTGGGCCACCATCAACGGTGACAAAAACCGCTACAAGCTGCGCCTGCGCTTCTACAACGATCAGCCCGGCTCGCCAGTCTTCTTTGAAATCAAGCGTCGGGTGAACAACTGCATCCTCAAGCAACGAGGCGGCATCCGCAAAGACGCCGTTCCCTGGCTGCTCGCCGGCTATCTGCCCGCGCCCGAACAAGTGGTGCGGACCGATCCCAAATCGCTTTCCGTCATTCAGAATTTCCTAAAACTCGCCGAGCGCCTGCACGCCCGTCTGCTCGCGCACGTCGCCTACCTGCGCGAAGCCTATGTGGACCCCGTGAGCGACAACGTGCGCGTGACCCTCGACCGCGCGGTGCGGACTGAAGCCCGTACCGAGCCCATCTTCACCACCACGATGCAGAACTCCTCGCTCCCCTTCGGCGACCGCGTCATCCTCGAACTCAAATTCACCGACCGCTTCCCCGGCTGGTGCCGCCAGCTCGTCCAGCGCTTCGGCTTGATGCAATGCGGCGCAGCCAAATACTGCGAAGGACTTGCGGGGTTGCCCGAATTCGGCGTGAGCCATGCGGGTGATTTGCGTGAGACACCCCAGAGCCAGCATTCAGCAAGCCTAAAACTTGTCTTTGCGCAAGACGCGCACGTCGGACTCGAAGGCGACCATACCGTAGCGCGGGAAAAAATCCTGGCCGAGCTTTTGCAGGAGATGGTCGGCGGCCTCGGGCTGGACGATGACTTCGATCTGGATGTTGGCGAACTCCGGGATGTCCGCCGGGCGCTGGCCGCGCGAGCCGTTGCCTTCGACGGGGAAAAGCGTGTAGCTGTGCGCGCCGACTTCGTGGAGCAGTTTGATCACCGTGTCCTTCGCGTAGGCTTCGCAAACGATCGTAACGAGCTTCATGGGGTGGAGGTTCATGGCTTCAAGAGTAGAGGCGGCGGGCGATCTCCAGGTAGATCGGAATGTCCAGGGTGATGTTGAAAGGAAAAGTTATCGCGAGCGAAGCGGTGAGGTAGAGCGTCGGGTTCGCGTCGGGCAAGGACATGCGGATGGCGGCCGGCGCGGCGATGTAGCTTGCGCTCGCCGAGAGCACGCCGAGCAAAGTCGCGCCGCCGAGTGTGAGGCCGGTGAACTGGCCGAGCCAGACCCCGAGCGCGCCGTTGATCAGGGGGACCACGATGCCGAAGGCCAGCAGGAAGGGACCGACCTTTCTCAAATCGCCGAGCCGTCGCCCGGCCACGATGCCCATTTCGAGGAGGAAGAGCGCGAGCACGCCCTGGAACGGCGTCACGAAGAACGGCTCGACCTTTGTCATTCCGGCCTCGCCGCAGAGCGCGCCGATCACGAGCGCGCCGACGAGGAGGAAAATGCTGCGGCCAAAGAGCGCCTCGTGCATGGCGGTCTTGAGCGAGGTGAAGGAATCGTCGCCGCTCTTCTTGGTCGCGAGCTTGCCGAGCACGACGCCAACGAGGATGGCGGGGGATTCCATCACGGCGAAGAAGGCGGTGGCGTAATTCTCGAACGGCTGGTTGATGGCCTTAAGATAATCCGTCGCGGCGATGAAGGTGACTGCGCTGACCGAGCCGTAGTGCGCGGCGATGGCCGCCGAGTCCACGGCGGAAATTTTCCCGCCGAAGCGCAGCACGGGATACGTCCACAGCGGAATAAGCGCGCCCAGCAGCATCGCGGCGCAGGCAGGCAGCCAGACTTTCGCGAGGCCGGCCTCGGCGATGGCCACGCCGCCTTTGAAGCCGATGGCGACGAGCAGGTAAATCGTCAGCCCGGTGCAGAGCGGCTCGGGGAATTTCAGGTCGCTCTTCGTGAGCGCGGCGATGAGGCCAAGCGCGAAGAACAGCACGGCGGGCGAAAGCAGGTTGGCGCGGATGGCGTCGAGGATTTCCGTCAGTGGTTTTGGCTCGCCGCCTTTGGAGTAGTCATGGCGGTTTCAGGATGGGCGGGGAAATATTTCGCCAACGTCGCCCGACTCGGGGCTTTGGTCAGGAGCGAAACGACCACCATGCAGAACGCCGAGCCGAGCACCATAGGCATTACGGGCAGATAGCCATACACCAGGACGTTGCCGGGGCTGCGCAGGAAGAGGTCGCCCAGCATGGGGAATATCTGGACCAGAGGCTGCCCGGGCTTGGGCGCCATGGTGGCGGACATTTCGTAGAGATACCACGAACCGG
>CAMAWP010000536.1 GCA_945861765.1 Akkermansia muciniphila
GACGGCTTCCGGCTCGGAGACTACAGCTCGGAGAGAGTCTCGCCCCACCGTTCAAGGGCGCAATGCGCGCACAAAGTTCGGGGTGTTCTCATTATGGCCCAGGACACTGTTCGCTCGTCGTATGTAGTCCCGGCTTTAGCCGGTTTTCATGGGGCGACCGGCTAAAGCCGGGACTACATGCGGGCCAAAACGAGAATTGCCGGACTGAGCAAATCGTCTTCGGGCACTTTGGGCTTGTTCCCTCACGTCGAGTGGATAGGGTTTTGAGCATGACCCCGAAGACCACTGATACTTCAATCCCTCCGTCGAGCAAGCCGACAAGAGCTCGCAACATCGTTATCGTTTTCGCGATCACTCTGTCGATCATTACTTACATTGACCGGGTCTGCATTTCGCAGGCAGCGCCAGACATCCAGAAAGACTTGGGTCTGAGCAAAGTTCAGATGGGCTATGCCTTTTCCGCGTTTGCTTTGTCGTATGCTCTTTTTGAGATTCCCGGCGGATGGCTGGGTGACTGGATCGGTCCGCGCAAGGTTCTGATGCGCGTTGTCGTGATGTGGTCACTGTTCACCGCAGCCACAGGCTGGGCCACGAACTTAATCTCCCTGTGTATCGCGCGGTTCATCTTCGGTGCTGGAGAAGCCGGATGTTTCCCGAATCTGACGAAGGCTTTCACGATCTGGCTACCGAAGGTCGAGCGGGTGCGGGCGCAGGGGATCATGTGGATGAGCGCCCGTTGGGGCGGCGCTTTCACGCCACTGCTCGTGGTTTGGGTGTTCTCGATGGTATCCTGGAGATATGCCTTCATGCTGTTCGGCGCGATTGGGGTGGTTTGGGCGGTTTTCTTCTACCGCTGGTTCCGTGATAACCCGCGGGATCATCCGAGCGTGAATGCCGCGGAGTTGGCGTTGATCGGCGACGCCAGTGAAAACGCCACTGGACACAGCAAGATTCCGTGGGGGAAACTTTTCGCCAGTCGAACGGTATGGCTGCTTTGGGCTCAGTACTTTTGCATGTCCTATGGTTGGTATTTTTATATCACTTGGCTCCCGACCTATCTCAAGGAGACGCGCGGGCTGCAGTTGGACCAGAATGCGTTCATGGTCTGGCTGAAACAACTGTTGCAAACAATGTTTACCGAGGGAACAACGCAAAAAATCTTGGTCGCCGCGCTGACAGGCATCCCTCTGTTTTTCGGCGGGTTGGGATCAATCTTTTGCGGGTTGATTTCGGCGCGGATCGCAAAGGCGCTGGGCAGCACAGCGAAAACCCGTCGCATGATGGCTTTCATAGGCCTGTCCGGGGCCGCCGTGATGCTATTGTTGTCCGTTCAGATCAAGGACCCACTCCTGGCCATGATCTCGATGGGATTGGCCAGCTTCGCGAACGACCTCGCGATGCCGGGCGCGTGGGGCGCTTGCATGGATGTGGGCGGGAAATACGCCGGCTCGTTGTCGGGCAGCATGAACATGATGGGCAACTTGGCCGGTTTCATCGCCCCGAGTGTGACTCCGCTGATCCTGAACAACACCAATAATAATTGGGTGATCACCTTCTGGGTTTCCGCAATTATCTATTTCCTGGGTGGCCTTTGCTGGCTGTTCATCGATCCTGTAACGCCGCTTGAGGAATCTGAACCCGACTTAGCAACGTGAGTTCCGCGCGGGACTCGACGGTCTATGCCCCGGCTACTGATCACGCGCTTTTACCGTTGCACTCGCGCCCCCCCTCCGCCGACGAGTTTCTCAACCTCGGCGAGAGTCGCCATTGAAGTATCTCCAGGAGTCGTCATCGCCAGCGCACCGTGGGCTGCGCCATACTCGACAGCTTTCGCTGGATCGCGAGTCGTCATCAGCCCATAGATAAGGCCTGACGCAAAGCTGTCACCGCCCCCCACGCGGTCGAGGATTTCTAATCCTTTGCGGTAGGTTGCCTCGTAGAATTCCCCATCGGCCCAGCAGATGGCACCCCAATCGTTAATGGTTGCTGACTTCACTGTGCGCAGCGTCGTAGCAGTGACTTTGAAGTTCGGGAATTCTTTGACAACTTTGGAGATCATTTTTTTGAAGTTATCCACCTCGATCGCTGAAATGTTCTCATCCACACCTTCAACATCGAAACCGAGGCACGCTGTAAAATCCTCTTCGTTGCCGATCATGACATCGACATATCTAGCGATATTACGGTTGACCTCTTGCGCCTTTTTGTGACCACCAATCGATTTCCACAAGGAAGGCCGGTAGTTCAGATCGTAGGAGACGATTGTTCCGTATTTCTTGGCCACTTTGACGGCTTCTTCAACCAACGGTGGGGTGGATTCAGACAAGGCCGCATAAATCCCGCCCGTGTGAAACCATCGAACGCCTTGCTTGCCAAAAATATCCTCCCAATCAATATCTCCGACCTTCAACTGCGAGGCCGCCGTCAGCCCACGGTCGGGAACTCCGACCGCGCCGCGGATTCCAAACCCGCGCTCCGTAAAATTGAGTCCGTTGCGCACCGTCCGGCCGACGCCATCGTAGGACCGCCATTTGACGAACGAAGTGTCAACCCCGCCTTGGAGGATAAAATCTTCGATCAAACGACCCACTTCATTTTCTGCAAAGGCTGTGACGACTGCCGTTCGCATTCCGAAGCAGCGCCGCAAGCCACGGGCAACATTATACTCACCGCCGCCTTCCCAAACCTGGAAATTTCGCGCTGTCCGCACTCGGCCTTCGCCCGGATCCAGGCGCAGCATAATCTCACCGAGCGCAATCAGGTCATACTTACACGAACCAGCGGTTTTGATTTCGAGAGTGGACATAGGAATGATCATTTCGAGACGTCAGAACTGTTGGCGATGAACTCTGCGGGACGAAAGCCGTCGCAACGCCGACAAGAGACGAGCTGCCAGCCAACGCGCTCGTCGCCCGAGAGATTCCGTGAAGTGTAATCGTCGCATAGAAAAATCGTTCCACGGCTAAGATTAGAACCTCTATTAGTTAGGTTTTCAGTGCTGCTCATGGTTGCATTTCTATGCCATTACAAAGAAGCACCTGTACAGAGAAACCTCCATATTGGCAATGATTATGTCCCGATTCCCCTAAGAGTCAGGGGTGTTTCAAGAAAAGTTTCCCCCTCGATCACGCCAAAATCTCCAAGCGCGAGATTGATGTTCGTGGGGAAAACTTTTCTTGAAACACCCCTGCAGTTACGTCCTGATGGCCCTTCTGTTCTTGCGCAATGTCAAATGTCTCTTTCGCCTGCACCAAAGGCGTCCGACAGACTTCCGTAAAGGCCGGCGATTGGGCAAAAACGACCGACTTCTGACGTGGAAGAAACCGCAGCAGAAGCCCAGTTATCTACCCAAGTCGCTTTGGAAGCGCATCCCCGATGAACTGACGGTGCGGGTGCTGCGCTTTAAGCTCGAGGTGCGAGGCTTTCGTCCCGAATCGGTCACCTTGGTCACCACGCTGCTTGATGCCAAAGCTTACCCGGCTAAAGAAGTAGCCCGCTTGTATGCGCGTCGCTGGAACATTGAACTGTGGTTTCGGCACATTAAAACCAGCATGGGCATGGAAGCCTTGCGATGCCAAAGTCCCGAGATGGTGCATAAAGAGTTGGAAATGTTTCTGATAGCCTACAATCT
>CAMAWP010000537.1 GCA_945861765.1 Akkermansia muciniphila
AACTGACTGTGGCAGCCGGAAGCGGTTCACTGTTGCAGCGCATCCGGCGGTTACTGGGATCGCCGGCCACGCCTGATCGTTCGGGTTGGTTGGCGGTGGGCGCGATTGCGTTTCTGGTGCTGGTCGCTTTCCTCGCAACGAGCCGCAGATCGTTGTTCGCTGCGGAAGCCAACAAAGTGGTGGCTGAAGCCGCAGCGTCGGCAAGAAACGCTCCATTGCTGCAGTTCCGATTGGTCGCCCAACAGAACGACCCATCTCCCGGCGAGGAAATCCCGGACCCGAACAGCCGCGTCGGTAATGGTCGCAAGCTTCGTGTCTTGAAGGAGGTCCTGTTGGATGAGTCGGCCCTCGAGTCCGCAACGTTGCAGAATTCGCTGATCGATGGTCGAACAGAAATAGCCGTCACGCTCACCGATGCAGGCGCAGAAAATTTTTCACGACTCACAGAGCAGAATGTGAAACGACAACTTGCCATTATCTTCGGTGGAAAGATTCTCTCCGCGCCGAAGATCAATGAAAAAATCATGGACAAGCACATTGCCCTCGCTGGAAATTTCACGAGAGCGGAAGCCGAAGCGATTGTGGCGGCATTGAATCGGGCTCTCATCAGTCCGACTACAGGCGAACCCTACTTCAGGAATCCGTGGAAGGTCGGGTTATCTGACACCGCGAAAAAAGCTGATAACGCATCATCCAAACAACCCGGTCTCGAAGCGGGAATGCTCCGGGTGTCCGGAGATTTGGTGAAAACCTTTCTGCAATCGCCGGAGTTCAGAGAGAACAGATCCCTGCGCATCGAGCTGACCCCAAAAGGCCTTGTGATCAACTTTTTGGACGACCCAAGCAAACCCATCTTCCAGCCAGACTCTGCTGAATTTACGGATTACGGAAAGTGGGTTTTCAATACGGTTGCCTGGGAAATTGCGCGTTATCCCGCGACGGAGATTGCGTTGGAAATGCACACGAAAAGGGGCCAAGAAAACTATGGTGCGCGAGAGCTTTCCTTAGACCGAGGCAAGACCGCTCGGACCCGCCTGTTAGCGAACGGTGTGAAAGCGTCCCAGATCAGAACGTTCACTGGCTACGGAGAAGAAAAGCCGCTTAACGGCAAAACTGCGGAGGATGTGGTGAACGATCGAATCACCATAGTTCTCAGCACAGATCAATTGAAAAAAGTCGAAATTTCCACGCTGGTTCAGGACGCTCGGTTGTTGATTGAATTGGGCAAATTGGACGAAGCCGAGGCGAAATTAGAGCCGGTGGTCAAACAAGACCCGGAGCACACCGCGGCTCAGGGTTATCTGAATTACATTAAGGAGGTGCGCCGTGCTCAAGGTTCGAGGGGCCGAAAGACTGATCCCGACGATAATCCGATCTTCCCTGAGGAGCGTCGTTTGCCGTTATCGAAGCCTGTGGCACAGACCAATCGCGTCCACACGAGTCCGTCGCGGGACAGGATTTTGGACAAGCTGAATCGCATCATCCTCGGCGAAGTCCTGTATGATGGAATTCCGCTGAGTGACGTGATTAAAGATCTCAATGAGAAAGTGCGCGCTCTCGATCCAGACAAACGCGGAATCAATTTTATCATCAACTCGCAAATCGCAGCCTCCTCGACAGCCGGAACTGTTGACTCGTTCACAGGCCGGCCAATCCCAGTTTCAACTCCGGAAGACCCGGTGGACTTGAGCAGAGTCCTAATCCGAATCAACCCGACGCTCAGAAACGTGCGGTTGGCGGATGTTCTCGATGCGATCACCAAGGTCGCTGACAAGCCGTTGAAATACGCGGTCGAGGATTACGCTGTGGTCTTCACGCAAAGAACTGCGGAGGCACCTCAGCTCTTCACAGGAACTTTTAAGGTGGACCCCAACCGTTTCTTTGAGAATCTCCAGAACGAATTGGGTCCACCATTTCACTCGCCTGGAGACACGTTGCGTCACTTTCTAACTCATATAGGGATTGATTTTCCGGCGAATCAGGTCGGCCTCAACAACGGCGGCGGGATCGAGATTTCTGGCTTTAATAGCGGGATCTCGGCGGGCGGAATTCACAAGGTGGAATCGGAGACGAGCAAGGCCGTGTTCATGAGTACGCGATCTGGGATAATCTTTGCACGCGCCACTTTGGAGGAACTCAACATCATGGGGAAGGCGATCCAGGCATTAAATAGCGCTCCTCCGCAAGTGATGCTCGATTGCAAGTTCGCCGAAATCACAGTCTCGGATTCCAAAGCTATGGGTTTCCATTGGCTCTTGGGGAACATTGCTGTTGCCAACGCCGCATCGCCACAGACAAACTCGCTCTCCGCTCCGGCGGCTCCAACGACGCCTGAAAGAACGAACTCTAACGATGGCAAACAGAAGACCAATCTGTCCGCCGCCACCATCAACGGCGTATTGACCGGCCCGCAGTTTTTGGAGCTGGTCCACTCTCTCGGAAGATATGGTTCGAATGTCCTCACCATCGCCAAGCCGAGTGGCAACCTTTACTCCAATGGCGCCTTGGCGACTGTGACAGGCGTTCTGACTAACTGGCAATTTCGAGGTCTTCTCCAGGCCTTGGCGCATCACGACGGTGTCGATGTCTTATCTCTGCCCAGGGTTGTGACGCTCAGCGGTCATCAGGCAAAAATGGAAGTGACCGACACTAAAGCGGTCGTTCTTCCTGACCCACACTCTCGTCAAGTTCCTCCGACAGATGCGACAGTGCCGGGAAGTGATTCTACGGCGTCCAAGCCGTATTCGGCCACAACCGTTCGTGTCGGACCATCCGTGGACGTTACACCGAATGTTTCGGAGGACGGCCATTCGATTCAGATGACTATTACTGCCAATCTCGTCGAGTTTTTAGGCTATGACGATCCCGGACCATTTAGGGCTGCTGACGGTTCTCTTACGGCTGTATCGCCCTTGCCTCGTTTTCGTATCCGCCAAGTCATTTCCGACGCCACTGTCCGGGACGGTCAAACGCTGGTGCTGAGTGGGTTTGCCCCTGCTAATTCACGCAGTTCAACCAATAACGTCCCAGAGCTTGGGAATATTCCGATGCCCGGCCGTTTCTTATCGAGCGACTCTTCCAATAAGCATTTGATCCTCTTTGTCACGCCGACCCTGATTGATCCAGCGGGAAATCCCATTCACACCGAGAACAATCGCCCCTTTGCTCCGAATTCGGTCCCACCTCAGCCAGCTCGGAAGTAATCCGCCCCAACACGCAGAAATCCGGACCCGCTAATTGTTCCTCGTGCAGAATCTTTTCCCTACGGAAGTATGTGTTTAGCGCGGCGCGCGGTCATCCCGGCCGCAGCGGTTTCGATCTCTTAAAGCGCGTCGGAGCTCTTCGGACCTTCATGACAAATCGTTGCTGCTGCGGCCAAGATGGCCGCGCGCCGCTGAGCAAATACGTACGGAACAGGATTCCGGCATGGACCGCCGTTCAGGCGGTGGCAATGGTGCTGGAGGTTTTAGAGTTGTGCTGCGGATCGCTGACTATCCTCAGGTCGATTGTCCGTCGGAGGCTTTGTTTCAGGGTCAACATCGCCAATCCGCAAGCTCATGCCCATCGCGGCGAAGACGCTGTCGCGCGCCTCCAAGTAACCGGGGGAACCGATGTCGCGCGGCCGAGG
>CAMAWP010000538.1 GCA_945861765.1 Akkermansia muciniphila
CTCCACCTCCGACATTGGACCCGCATCGGGACCATGAACCTGGGAGCGCCGGCGTCTCGCCGGCGAGTTGCTGTGGCGAAATTAGGAACACGCCGGCGAGACGCCAGCGCTCCCAGGTCAGGTTCATGGAGAGGAAGGAAGACTCCGCAGCGCGCCTGTCCTCATTCGGAGATGCGCCCGATCTCAGTCTGCCTTGAAAATTCAGGCTGTAATTTATTTGATGTATGGTATGGTGAGCCACGAAAAAAACTCATCTAAGCCAAAAACTGTGAGAATCTTACTCTTCTTAATTTGTCTCAAACTAGGTGCCGGGCTCTGTTTGCGGGCGGCCGATGCTCTTGTTTCCGCGACCGATAAACCCACTGCAAAGGCCGAGAAGCAGATAACCCCAAGCGGGCCTCTGACTTTTTCTCCTACGAATGCCCAGGTGATTCTTGATGTCAGGGCCAGGAAGTCGGCGACGCTCAAGGTAGGGCCGAATGATGGCAATATTGCCAAATTTACATCGCTGGTTCTCGAGACGCAGCATTTCTCGCAACGTCCGTTCGACGATAGTGTATCGAGTAAATTCCTGGATCGTTACCTCGAAGTGCTCGATAGCCTTCACATGCACTTTTTAGCGTCGGACCTCAAGGAGTTTGAAGCCTATCGCGACGTCCTCGATGATCTGACCGAGAAACAGTTCGACATTACCCCCGCCCATCACATTTTTTCCCGCTTTCTAAAAAGGATCGAGCAGCGAGTCGGCTACGTTGGCGAACTTCTCACAACTGAGCAGTTCGAATTCAAAGGGGACGATCGGTATAATCTTGATCGGCGGAAATCGTCCCCGGCGAAAAATATCACGGAAGCAAAAGAGATTTGGCGCCAACATCTGAGATATGAGATCCTTCAGGAAAAGCTGAACAAGGAGAAGCCCGAGCAGATTGCCTCGAAGATCAGCCGACGTTATGCGCGTCTCCTTCGCACCCTCCAAGACTACGACAACGACGACGTGTTTGAGCTGTATCTATCGGCTTTGACTCACGTCTACGATCCGCATTCGGATTACATGGGGAAGTCGCAGCTCGACAATTTCAATGTCAGCATGAAGCTGGCACTCTTCGGGATTGGGGCCTTGCTTCAATCGGAGGATGGGTATTGCAAGATTAAATCACTCATGCCAGGGCCGGCAGCAAAGAGCAAACAGATCAAGGAGAACGATCGCATCATCGCGGTGGCGCAAGGCTCTCACGAGCCGGTTGATGTGGTGGAGATGAAATTGAACAAGGTCGTTGAGATGATCCGTGGCCCTAAAGACAGCGAAGTGCGGCTGACCATAATTCCAGCGGATGCTCCCGATCCGTCGGTTCGCAAGGTTGTCACCTTAGTGCGAGACGAGATCAAGCTGGAGGATCAGGAGGCCAAGGCCAAGATCATTGAGTTGTCCGGAGAAAAGAAGTTGAAGTTGGGGATCATCGACTTGCCGTCCTTCTATGCGGATTTTGAGATGTCGGGCAAGAAAAAGGATTCTCAGCCTAAGAGCACGACCGTGGACGTTGCGAAGCTTGTCAGAAAGCTCAAGCGCGAAAAGGTGGATGGCATCATTCTGGATCTGCGCCTGAACGGAGGAGGATCCTTGGAAGAGGCGATCAATACCACGGGGCTGTTCATCAAGGAAGGCCCTGTGGTGCAGGTCGTGGGTAACAAAGGGAAAACGGAAGTCGATAGAGATGCCGATCCGACGGTGCTGTATGATGGGCCGTTGATCGTGCTCACGAGTCGTTTTAGTGCCTCGGCCTCTGAGATTTTGGCTGGCGCATTGCAGGATTATGACCGTGCTCTCATTGTTGGTGATAACTCCACACACGGCAAGGGGACTGTGCAATCCCTCATTTATCTGGATCGCCATGTTCGGATCCGCCAGTCCGATCCACCAGCGAGCAACCCCGGAGCTTTGAAAATCACGATCCGAAAGTTCTATCGTGTCAACGGCTCTTCCACGCAACTCAAGGGTGTGATTCCGGGTATTATCTTCCCATCGTTGAACAATTACGCGGAAGTGGGCGAAGCCTCACTCGAAAACGCCCTGCCTTGGGATGAGATTCCCAGCGCGAAGTATGACATGGTCAATCGCATTCAGCCTTACTTGGCAGAGCTGCAGAAACGATCGGCAAAACGCATAGGGGCGGACAAGGACTTTGCTTTTCTCCACGAGGATATCGAGCAATATAAAAAGGCTTTGGCCGACAAGACGGTTTCTCTAAACGAGGAGCAGCGGCTTAAGGAAAAAGAGGAGGCTGAAGCGCGGTTTAAAGTGCGTCGAGAGGAAATGAAGGCTCGCCCGGTGGCCGATGAGAAAGTTTACGAACTGACCCTCAAGCTGGCGGATTTGCCTGGCCTGCCGCCGCCGGTTGCGAAGACGAACACCGTGGCCAAGGTGGAAGGCGGAACACCTCGCTCGGAACACGACGGCGATGGGGAGGAGCCGGCAATAGATCCGAAGGTTCCCGTGGTGGACATCGCGTTGAAAGAAGCGAAACGTATCTTGACCGACCTTATTGCCCTGTCGGGTAATGGAACTTCGGTGGCTTCGGCCGATGGGAAAAAGAACGCCGATCCAAAAGTCGGCGACAACCTAACGGGTCAGGCGAAGGATTGAGCTTCGATTAGGCGATTCTTGTTTTTGAGTGCGCGCGGTTTGTGACTTGCTCGGAGCTTCGCTGTGAGTCAGTTTTCAGGCCGGAACCGTCCGAAGCCAGAACGACATACTCTTACGAGCCAAAATTGCTGGCTTCGGTCTGCTGAGGGTCGTTGCATGCTTTTGGGAACAGCCAACCCCATATTACTTCTTGGGTCGTCGTCCATTTTCAAGCCGTGTTGTTGCGGGAGACTATTGGAGCACTGCCATTGAATTAAGCAATCGTGATTCAACCAGTGGTCTTCTCCCTCTCCTCGTGAGGCACGAACGGGGAGAGGGAGGGTAGAATTCCGCATCGGCAGAGGCTGGGGGCCGCTGAGGAGGAGCAAGGCTCGGAATCCATTTTCCCAGCCCATGAACGTGGGTGGGGTGAGAGTCCCCTCGGACCCTGACCTTTTCTGGCGATCGAGCATGTCAGGGCTCGACGGCTTCCGGCTCGGAGACTACAGCTCGGAGAGAGTCTCGCCCCACCTTTCAAGGGCGCAATGCGCGCACAAAGTTCGGGGTGTTCTTATTTTGGCCCAGGGCACCTTCCTTTCGCCGTATGTAGTCCCGGCTTTAGCCGGTTTTCACGGGGCGACCGGCTAAAGCCGGGACTAGACTACATACCTCCCAAACTGAGAATTGCTAAAGCTTGCAAGTGGGGTCTTGGCTCTCCAGTCTCCGAACTCATTATGAGACATGACTCTCCTTTTCATGGCGTATCCTTGAACTTTCTGAGTTCCCAAAATCCAAGGCGCTCACGCTCCAGATTTAATCCTGCAATCGCCCGAGCTTGGCTCGCTCTCTCAATCACTCTCTTAACCGGGAAAGTTTTTGGCGAGAATGCGTGGCCTCAATTTCGAGGCTTGAACGCGTCTGGGATTGGCGAGCACGAAAAACCTCCAGCCGAATTCGGGCCGGGAACGAACGAAGTTTTTCGGACTGCAATCCCACCGGGCGCG
>CAMAWP010000539.1 GCA_945861765.1 Akkermansia muciniphila
CCATAGACACTGGTGCTGCTCGTATAGACGAATTTCCTCGGCGGTGTCGATGACAGCCAATTGATCAAATTCTCGTTACCTTTTAGATAAGCCTCCCGGTATTCGTTCACCCCACCTTTCGTCGAAGAGACAAGGTTCACAACCCAATCAAAAGGGCCGGGAAGGCCTGCCAAGTCTGACGGCTGAGTCACATTGCCCACCAGCGGGCGGATACCAACAGCCACCAAGTCGTCGTCTGCCTTCACCGTGCGGCGCAAGCCAAACACTTCGTGCCCTTGCCGAACGAGTTCGGCGCCAAGAGCAACCCCGACATACCCACAGCCCACGATCAAAACGCGCATGGAAGCAGTCTAGTCTCAGCCCGACGGCTGTGCCACACTCAAAAAGAGCAGATTGCGGCACGCCGACCAAATGCCGGGCGAGATGCGCCCGTAGCAGAGGCATGTCCCAGTTGAACATTGCGGAACGGCCAGCTCAGAGTACTTTCCCATTCGACTTAGAATGAACAGCAGCGAAGTTACATCGCACCAAACCGGCGCCATCGGAATTACGGCGAACGATTCGATTCGTCCGCGATCACGCGATCTGGGTCGTCCCGAGCTCTTGGCTCCCGCGGGCGATTGGGAGTGCGCGAAGGCAGCAGTCGAGAATGGAGCCGACGCCATTTATTTCGGTTTGGAGCGGTTTAACGCCCGGATGCGGGCTCAGAATTTTACCCAAGCAGACCTCCCAAAGCTCGTTGAGTTTCTTCACGGGCGCGGCGTTAAAGCTTACGTTACCTTCAACACGCTTGTGTTCGCCAACGAACTCGCCGACGCCGAGGAATACCTTCGCACAATAATCGCTGCGGGAGTCGATGCAGCAATTGTCCAGGACATAGGAATCTGCCGGCTGATCCGAAAACTATCGCCCGACTTTCCGATTCACGCCTCGACCCAGATGACCATCACGAGCGCCGTCGGGGTGGAGTTCGCCAGAGAACTCGGCTGCAACTTGGTCGTCCTCGCTCGCGAGTGTTCGTTGAAGGAGATCGAAACAATTCAAGCAGCGCTGGCGACGCCCGAGAAGGCTGGCGAGGGACAGCCCACGACCGCCAATTCCTCTCGTATCACCCACCACGCCGCACTTCCCCTCGAAGTCTTCGTTCACGGAGCACTCTGCGTGGCTTACTCGGGTCAATGTCTCACAAGCGAAGCGCTCGGCGGACGCTCGGCAAATCGTGGGGAATGCGCTCAGGCATGTCGGATGCCCTACGAGTTAGTTTCGGACGGACGCACAGTGCCACTCGGGGATCGACGGTATTTGTTAAGCCCTCAGGATCTGGCCGGCCTGGAAGTTTTGCCGGATTTGATTCGAGCGGGGGTCGCTTCGTTGAAGATTGAAGGCCGGCTCAAAAGCCCGGAATACGTCGCAAACATTACGCAGGTCTATAGGAAAGCTTTGGATCAAATCATCGGTGAAATCGTTGGATCGTCTCCAAGTTCAAGCGAAGGAACTGACCTGAGTTCGGGGGAATCGTTGAACGAGCAAATTGCCGTCGCGGCGCGTTACCACATGGAAATGGCTTTTTCGCGCGGCCTTTACACGGGCTGGTTCCGAGGCATCAACAATCAGGAACTGGCGCATGCCCGATTCGGAAAAAAGCGCGGCGTCTATCTTGGCGAGGTCGCTCGGATTCAAGGCCAGAGCATTGCCATCGGTTTGCAAGCCCCCCTCAAGCCAGGCGACGGCGTGGTTTTCGATGCCGGACATCCCGATCAACCGGAAGAGGGCGGGCGCGTCTATAACGTTCAACATCGTGGCGGGGAAGCACTGATTGAATTTGGACGGAGCGATGTCGATTTCAGCCGCATTCACGTTGGCGATAAGCTCTGGAAAACCAGCGATCCAGCATTGGACCGGCAACTCCGGCAAACGTTTAACGGTGCGCAACCGCACTTCCGGCGGCCCGTGAAATTCGAGGTCCACGGTCGCGCCGAGCTACCGATGACCGTCATTGCGCGGGATGAATTGGGTCACGTCGTTCAGGCTGCCTCGGCGATCCCTCTGACGAAAGCTGAGAAACAGCCTCTTACTCCCGAGCGACTGCGCGAACAATTCGGGCGGCTGGGATCAACCGCTTTTCGGTTGGCCGAACTGAAGAGTCATCTCGAGGGCGAAGTCATCCTTCCAATCAAGGAAACCAACCGCCTCCGAAGGGAAGTCACCGCTCAATTGGAGACGCTGCGAGCCAAATCGAAGCGATGGACGCTCGCTCCGACGAGCGGGGACTCAAGACCGCTTTCCGCCCTCATCTCACCAGCTCCAATCATTCGAGAGGTTGCGAGACAGCACACCGAAGTCGATCCGAAGCCAGCACAGGCTGCACGTTTGATCGTCTTGGTGCGCAATCTCCCACAATTAGAGGCCGCTATTCGCTGTGGCGTTCAGACGCTCTATTGCGAATTTGAAGATCCAAAGAAATATCGCGAAGCAGTCCAACAAGTCAGAGATTCCAACAGTGCAACAGCCAGGTTACAGGCGGAGTTCAACCCACGCGGCGTCAGCTCCGAGCTCCTGGATGGGAACTCCGAAGTCTTCGTAGCGCCTCCTCGCATTTTTAAAATGGGAGAAGAACGGATTCTCAAACAAGTCCGATCATGCGAAGCGGACGGTTACCTGGTGCGCAATTACGACCACTTGAAGTTCTTCGCAGATACCCGGCGGATTGGAGATTTCTCCTTGAACATCGCCAATCCCTTGACCGCTGACTATTTGAAAAACAGCTTCGAGCTCGAACGATTAACCGCTTCGTATGATTTAGATTTCACACAGCTCGAAGCGTTGCTTCAGTCCGCGCCGCCGGAATGGTTTGAAGTCACCATTCATCAGTACATGCCGATGTTTCACATGGAGCATTGCGTCTTCTGCGCCTTTCTCTCGAAGGGCACAGACTACACCAACTGTGGCCGACCTTGCGACAAACACGATGTCCGCTTGCGCGACCGCGTCGGGGCTGAACATCCGCTCAAGGCCGATATTGGCTGCCGCAACACGGTCTTCAATGCCTTGGCCCAAACGGGCGCGCAGTACGTTGGTCGAATGTTGGGATTGGGCGTAAGGAACTTCAGAATTGAATTCCTGAACGATCGACCGGACCAGGTGGTTCAAACCATCGAGAAGTACAGACAACTCCTGCGCGGCGAAATCACCGGCGCAACGCTCTGGCGCGAGTTAAAGCTCTTGAATCAGCTTGGTGTCACGCGCGGACAGTTGTGATAACCCGGCGGCGAGCGAGCGTCTCCCTTCGCCTCACCCCAAACCCTCTCCCCGAGGAGAGGGAATCAGCCATGCCACTTGAGGCAATCTCGACGCGCGCACTCTCTCCCGATGCGGAAAACAATCCTCCCTCTCCGCTCGGGAGTGGGCCGGGGTGAGGGGAAATAAAGCATCATCCTATCCCAACGCTCTCGACTCCTCCATCGTCTCCTTTCCCCTCACCCTATCCCTCTCCGCTGGGGAGAGGGGATCACCATTGATCGCGAAAATAAAAAAAGACCGGAGTTGCCTCCGGTCTTTTCTGAATTAGATCAGATCTTGTCGTTAA
>CAMAWP010000540.1 GCA_945861765.1 Akkermansia muciniphila
TTCTCCGCCAACGCGGCAGCTTGTTTCATGTAATCCTTCGCTCGCGCCAGGGCCGAATCGACCTACTTTTGCATTCTTGGATCCAGCGCGAACTGAGCGGCTAGCTGTGCGCGAGCAATCGGATTAGCCGCGCGGCGATGATTAAGGCCATGAGCAGAAACGAGGCGCCGGACAAGTGGGACATGCGCAGCAATGTCTTCGCTGAGAATCGGCCACGGCCCAAAGAGACGACAAAACTTAGGAAGACGAACCAACCCAAGGCACCTACCGACATACCGAGGACGCACACCGCTTTGCTCGCCCAGTTGTCGGATATCCATTCATGCGAAATCAAGCTTGCGGCAAGGGTAACCCAGAACAGTAAAACCGATGGGTTGCCCAAGACGCGGACAAAGCCGGTCATGAATGCTGTGTGCGGATGCAATCGATGCTCCAAACGCTCCACGCTTGGGCTGGTGGCGGGCAAATCCTTGACGAGAAGGTATTTAATTCCGAGGTAAAGCATTGCCAGAAAACTGAGCAATTCGATGGTGGCGCGAAGCAGATGGGAAGTGAACAATCCGGAAAAACCGGCGAAGGCGATCGCACAATAAATAAAATCCATCACGATCGCGCCCAACCCAATCAGCACAGCCCATCGGAATCCTCGTTTGGCACCCTCGTTGATGATCGTGATATTGATTGGACCCACCGGAATGGAGACCAAGAAGCCGCTCAACAAGCCGATTATGCCAGCCACAAACAGTTCAGAAATCTCCATCATGCCGTATTATGCTTCCGATTCATCCAAATCTTCTTCCTCTTCGTCCTCGATTTCGTGCCGCATTTGACGCGAGATGCGCGGGCGAATAAAGCCGTAAATCAAATAGGCGGTGAAAACTAGCGGCAGCACGAAGGGCAGAATCTTATCTCGCAGCACCAGCAGAAAGCCGATGAAAAGAATCGCCATCACCATTTTCGTAAAACGCCGGGTGGCTCGGAGATCGAGCTTCTTGAACGAAGGATACTTTACTTCGCTGACCATCATTATGGAAAGGAACACAAGCAGCACAGGCAGTACGTAGCGCCAATTTCCCTTGGCGAAATCACGGTCTTCCCACCACATGATGAACAGCGTCAGGGAAGCCACCAATCCGGCGGCGGCAGGAATGGGAAACCCCAGAAATTCTTTCCCTCCACCCGACCCAGCCATAGCCGCCAGACAGTTGAACCGAGCGAGGCGCAACGCTCCGCAAATCAGGTAAATGGACGCGATGAACCAGCCCACCTCTGGATGTTGGATGAAGACATCCTTCAAGACGATGCGATGCACCAAGAAGGCGGGCGCGGCTCCAAACGATATCAGGTCGGCCAATGAATCGAATTCTCGACCGAAAGGACTTTCCGAACCTCCCATGCGCGCCACGCGCCCGTCCAGCAGGTCGAAAATGCAGGCCAAGAGAATGAAAAAGAGCGCGTGCCGGATCGCCGGATAGGAAATCTCCGGATTGCCTATATCGGCTTCCACAATTTTCGTCAGCGCCACAAAACCACAGAACAGATTTCCTGCGGTCATGAGGTTTGGAAGGAAATAAATCTTTAGCGTACCTTGATCGGTCCCTGAAGATGGCTTTGGCTGGTCATTCATAATCAGCTTCGGGTCGCTAGCACCGTTTCACCGCCTTTGACCCGCTCGCCGAGCTTAATCCTGATCTGCGTGGTGAGGGGCAGATAAAGATCCACGCGAGAACCGAACTGAATCAGGCTGATCCGATCGCCTCGGTTCAGGATGTCGCCGATCGCCACCCACGGAATGATGCGCCGCGCTAAGAGTCCGGCGATGAGCCGTACACCGATCTTTTCCCCGGGCTGCTCGCTCGACTCAAAGCCAATCAACACGTTCTCGTTCTCAGTGCTGCTCTCGGTCTTCATGGCATTGAGGAATTTTCCCGAGCGATGTTTTAGGTAGGCGACCGCCCCGGCCACCGGCGCATTCTGGATATGCACATCAAAGATCGAGAGAAAAATTGAGATGCGACGGCAAGGCCCGCCCATGAATTCATTTTCCGTGGTCTCATCAATTACATCTACCAAGCCGTGTCCCGGCGCCACAATCGCCGTCGGATCTGCCGGTACCATCGGATCGGGGTCACGGAAAAAGTTAATAGAAAAAATGGCGAACAAAAGCCATAGCACGACCAAAGTGGTTGCCGCAGTGGCGACGAGAGAGCCGACGACCGTCGCAATAGCTCCGACAGCCAGCAACAGAAGCAAAAGGACCAGAGTCCACACAATCAATCGTGTCCCGGCCTGTCGGGCTTTTCCTTTGTGTTTCATCTATTTATCCTAATTTTTTCATGTTCATTGGGAAAGAGCATAATCGGAGTTATTATCCAAACTGCGGACCGTGGAGATTGGTTCCACGATGTTTTCGGTGGAATCATTTCCGCGTCCGGGTTGGAAGACTCACGCTGGAGCGGTACCTGGAGTTTGGACATTTTCCGGCCGCGTGCTGTTGTAACCGACGAGGCTTCCGACTGACATCTCCCGGAGGGGAGATTTGAGAAATAGGGGTAGGAACGAGGGATTAGGTAGCAAATAGCCAAAGTCCCGAAGGGGCGGTTGAACTATTCTCGGGCGAGCCTTTGTCCTGAACAGACAGTAGGAGCTGACGTAGGACATTGCGGGATTCGGCCGTCCCTGCGGGACTTATGCAATCGCTCATGCGAACCCGGCAGTCAACTGCCGGGCTATTCTCGAATCTCCCTCCGTGAGACGAAGGCAGCCATTAGGTCCAAACTCCAGTCAGTCCGGCGGGATGAAAAAATGGTCTTCATCCGCTGTGGACCTATTCCATTGAAAACAGCGGGGAACCTGGAGATTGATGCAAAACTGTTCTCATCCATGCTTTTGAACTCACGCACCTGTAATAATTCTTTGGCACGATGGTTTTCCTTCATTACACTCGAACACTGATAAAACTTGAGCGGGATTGGCGGGATGAAAAACGTCGTTTACTTTGATTTAGAAACCCAGAAATCAGCTGACGAAGTCGGCGGCTGGCACAACATTCGAAACATGCGGATGAGTGTGGGCGTGACTTTTAGCACCAAGCAAGGCGCTTACAAAATCTACGGTGAAAAGCAGGTTGATGACTTGGTCTCGGAGCTTCTTCGGGCTGATCTTGTGATCGGATTCAATAATCTCCGATTCGATTACGAAGTGTTGCATGGCTACACGGTCATGGATTTAACGCAAGTTCCCACACTCGATATGCTCGTGGAATTTCAGAAAACGATGAATCATCGCATTTCTTTGGATGCGATCGCGTCTTCGACTCTGGGAGTGGAGAAGACGGCCGAAGGCCTCCAGGCTATCGAATGGTTCCGCCAAGGCAAGTTGCTGGAGATCGCGGAGTATTGTTGTTACGATGTGAAGATAACCCGCTTAGTTCATGAATACGGAGTCAACCACAAGCAGCTCTTTTATCGAAATCGGTTCGGGAACAAAATGTCAGTTCCAGTCGCGTGGTGACGAGTGACGGCGGAGGGATCACTGACA
>CAMAWP010000541.1 GCA_945861765.1 Akkermansia muciniphila
GGTTCATGGCCTCGATTCACGTCCAAATTTGGGAGGTGTTCCCTGCCCATGAACCTGGGTGGGGTGAGAGTCCCCTCGAACCCTGACCTTTTCTGGCGATCGAGCATATCAGGACTCGACGGCTTCCGGCTCGGAGACTACAGCTCGGAGAGAGTCTCGCCCCACCGTTCAAGGGCGCAATGCGCGCACAAAGTTCGGGGTGTTCTCATTTTAGCCCAGGGCACCTTCCGTTTGCCGTATGTAGTCCCGGCTTTAGCCGGTTTTCACGGGGCGACCGGCTAAAGCCGGGACTACATACCTCCCAAACTGAGAATTGCTGAAAGCCCGAGCGAGACGCTGGCGCTTCACTCTGCGTGCGGCTTAAAATCGACCAAAGCGGGCGGCTCTAAAGTTTGATCTTCGAACAAACGCAACGCGGCCTCTATCACGGCATGCTGCTGCTTCGCGTCTCCAGGAACGCCTAGCGGATAGCCGTGTCGAAACGGAACGAAGAGCGCTCTGGGCGGTCGCACCCGCTCCGCCACTTCGCGCAGGAGTTGAATGACCACGGTGGGAATGCCCTGCCGCTCCAGTTCTGCTGCGACCAAGCTCACGGCTTGGTTGCACATGGGTCAGACCGGGACAAGTAGCGCCAAATCGATGTTGTCCTCAGCCAGCCAGCGCGCCGCTTCTGGGGCTGTATCCCGAACCAGTCTTCCCGCCGCCGTGATTGATCCCATGAAGGAGAGGTGGCGACGGTTGAGTGAACCGATCCGCCGCGACTGAACTAACTCTCGAACCCGGTCGATCGGAAACGCGAGGTTGGGATCTTGATGCAGCCCCGTGTGATCGAACGATTCGCTTCGGTGCGTTTCGATGAGAGTGGTGACATCCACACCACTGGAGATCTCGCGGAAGCTACAGTCGCCGCCACGGATTGATTCATCGAACGGGGCTTGGCCTGGACCAATAAACCCGGCGCTGGAGACAAGCGCGAGCCGGCAATCAGCAAGAGGCTTGCTGAGCGGAGTCCAAGGAATTGGCTCGATCCTGTGCCAGCGGTAGGCTTTGAGGAACAGTCGAACTGAAAGTGAAAATTCGCTGGTATCACCCATGCGTTCTCGGGATGTCACCAAACGTTTGTTACGATCTATCTTGAACCTGCGAGGTTGCTTCAGCCGAAATCAGCGCGCGATCCAGTGTCATTCATTCTCGGCTACTGACTTTGTCGGCGGTCGGAAAATCCTTGGGCACCATCTGAGTGACTTTTCCCGTGGCGGCCCACTCGGCGCCCCGTCGAAGCGTTGTGATGAACCCGACACATTTCATCGCGACCACACCGTGTCCGAGCGTGGTGTGGAAGACTCGGCCCTTTCCATAATCAATTGTCATGAGCATTGGTTCGTGGTGGCCAGAACCTTTGGTCGCAGGGTCCGCGTAGGCCGTGGCCAACACGGACAGATTCTCTCCGGGGCCGCGGAGCCGGTCATACAATTCATCTTGAGCGTGCATCCATTTTAAAGGAAGCCCGGCGGTGATTGGGTGGTGAGGATCTCGAATCTCGACCAAGAAGGCATGTTGGCTCCCGTGGCTCCCGCCTGTGCCAGGGGAAGAGTCGCGAATAATCTTTCCGTCGGCGTAGCGAACGTAGGACCCCGATTTTTCGTTGCGCCCGCCCCAACCGCCGACGCCGATCATCTCATTGTAATCCTTCCATTCGGGGAACGAATTGTTGGCCGCGTGGACCGATACGAAACCACCGCCTGCTTTCACGTATTTGACGAAGGCTGCCTGGGTTTGAGTCGGCCACGGCTCACCGTTGTAATTTGAAACAACGACGTTGTACGCAGCGAAATCAGGCTTGAACGAAGCCATGTCCTGCCCGTTGGCGGGTGATGTGGCGACATCGACAGTAAAGAGACCGCCTTCCTCAAGCGCCTTCTTCAGCAAAGGCGTCGTTGCTTTCCAATCGTGGTTGTTCTGGCCGTCGATAACGAGCGCCTTCATCGGAGCAGCCGCGCTTGCGCCGGTTATCAGCATGGAACTGATCAAGAGAATGAGACTCAGTATTTTCATCATAATTGCAATTCTTCGAGCAACTCCTCCATCTCGGCCAAAGGACCTTCGTGATTCTGCTCGATCGCCAATTGTTTGGCGCGCTCGAAGGCAGCTCTGGCAGAGTCACGATTGCCTAGAGCAAGCTCGCATTTTCCGATCAGAATTTTCACGACCATCCAATCGGATTTTCGAGCCAGGGCCAATTCGAATTGCTCCTTGGCGGGAAGAAGTTGACCGGCGTCGAAATAGGCTTTGCCAAGGCTGAATCGAGCCAATTCGTGATTGGGAAACTGATCGAGCAGCTTTTGATAACGGGCAATCGTTTCATTCATGGCTTGCATTGGTGCCAGGGGCAGGATTGAACGATCTTTACAACGTTCAACGAGGCCGGATCATGAGCTCTTCGATGATCGCGTGCGGAGGCAGGTTGATCGCCAGCAACGCGCACTCTGCGACCTCTTCTGGTCTCAACATTTTCTTGCGCGCCTCGGCAGTCGGCGGTTCAGGACGCCTTTCCAGCAATGCCGTGTCGATGTCGCCGGGCAGAATAGAGCACGCCCGGATGCCATTGTAGCGTTCTTCCGCATTGATCGATTGCGTGAGTCCCCGCAAGGCGAATTTCGACATGACGTATGCCGGACCGGATTTCGCGCTCGCCTGAATTCCTGCATCCGAACCAATATTGACAATGGTCCCAGATTTCTGCTTGCGCATGGCGGGCAAGAAAGCCTGAATGCAGTAATAGGCACCATTCATATTCGTGTTCAACATGCGATGGTAGTCTTCCGAGGAAAGAACATCCAAGCTGCGCCGAGGGGCATTGGTGCCCGCGGCGTTCACCAGCACCTCGACAGCCCCAAGCTTCTTGAAAACGAGTGCCGCCATTTTTTCGACGGCAGCCGCGTCGCCAATGTCACAGGCGCAAGTGAGCCAGTCTTCTGACTGGTCGCGGTTGGCGAGTTTGGCTGTTTCCAAGAGAGCTTCCTCCCCTCGTCCGATCACGCAGATTCTCCAGTCTTGTTTGGCCAAAGCAACCGCCATGGCCCGTCCGACTCCGCTGCCTGCACCCGTGATGACTGCAACCTTATTCATAGCTCAAGCCTTGGATGTTATGCTGATTTCCGGAACCTCGACCCACCTCTTCTCTTTTGCCGATTGAATGGTGACATCGACCACGGCCTGCACGCGAGCTCCATCGAAAAACGATGGCACGCAAGGCCGCTGGTTTAAAATCGCATCGATAAACTCAAAATTCTGATCGTAGCGAAAATTGAAGAGAGGATCGCCTTGAGTTGGATCACGGGTTGATCCTGGCCATGTGAGGAATTCCTTCGGAACTGAGAGAGGTTCCAATCCACTGCTCCCGCGACGGCCAATTTGAAGTTCCTGCTTCTGGCCCATGAAATAAAC
>CAMAWP010000542.1 GCA_945861765.1 Akkermansia muciniphila
CTGATTTCTTTAGGTGGTTTGATGCCCGCCCATGATCGGAGAGGCATCAGCGATGGCGCAACCTAACAAAGGACGAGGGAAGGCACAAGGTGCTTTGTTGCTCTGGGCTGCTCCCGCTCCCTCAGAAGGGGCTCGTGGCTATGGTCATACCGAACGTGAGATGGCCCTCATGGGGTCACATCTCACAATTCAACAAGTGAGCCACCGCTTTCATTTGAGCTTGATCGGTGCGGTCGCTTTGCAACCGCTGTTCATAGCGTTTGGTGTTCGTCGCCACTACGCTGTAGTTCGGCAACCCTACCGCTGCCGCCAGTTCCTTCAGCTTCAGGCCACACAGACGGCGTCCCAAATACAGCACCAAGTCCCGACCGCGATCTCCGTGTCTATCACGGAATTCAACCCACTTCTCCCCTTTTACCCATTCAACCGCCGCGCTCCCCTTTGCTCTTGGGCATCCCCGCGAATCGGCTTCCTCAAGCCCGCCAAAAACTCCGCCCCGCCCAACACGACTTGCTCCTGGATCGCCTCCCATGGGCTTTGCTCCAATCCCTCCCGGGCCGCTGTTTCCACGTATTCCCGATACCGTCGCCTCGGCTCCGTCTTGGCTCCGCCCCCCAACGCCAGCACTGTGTCGCATTCCAACCACGCCGGCGCCGCTCCCAAGCCGATGTACCATCGATAGAAACTCCACCGGTAGGCCCGCAACTTTCTCATCCGCTCCCGAACCTGTTCCTCCCTCAACTCTAGGAGCAGATGATAATGGTTGTCCATGAGCACAAAACAGCGCAGGCGCAATCGAAAGCGCCGGACCATTTCAGCCACGATCTCCAGGAAATGCCGCCGCTCCGCGTCGTCACGGAAGATGGTCTTGCGCTCGTTACCGCGGGCAGTAACAGGATTCCAGCCCCCCATTTTCTCGATCCGCAACGGTCGGGTCATAACCGTCAGGCTTATCCCACTCCCGTCATGTCTAAATTGTTTAATTGTGAGACCCCTAATATTCGCAAGCATCTTTCTCACGGTCCTGGCTTATCAGCTTTTGCGCTTTATCACCTACACGCTGGAACAGAAAGGCGACCACCGCGACTGGCCGAGGCTGCGCAGAGTGCTCCAGACCCACTGCTACGCCACAGTGAGCATGCCGACCCGTAGCGGAACCATCGTCCATGTGCGTCGTCCGGGCACGCCGGAACGTTGCCAGCAGCAAATTTATGAAAAACTCGGAATCAACTGGAATACGCTGCCGACCAAGAAAATTACGGCCGCCCTAAAAACGCCAGCGACTTTGTAGTGCCTAAAAAAGTCTCCCGTTGATTACCAGAAGTTTACACAATCAAAAAACGAAGTCAGGCTAGCTACAACCCCAACCTTCATCCTCCTTGGAACCCCTCCCGTCCATCACCTGAGGTCTTTCCCTTGAGCAGACCCGGGTCTTTCCCGTGAGCGGCAACGAAGGGGTAAACGATTTAGGCTCGCCGCCCTAACGCTGCCAATCTCAACTCCATTCCGTTGATGCGAGAGTGGTGGCCGGATCCTAAGACCCTTCCAGAAGTGCTGCGATATCTCGCGCGCCATGGAGCACGCGGACTATTTCCACGCCCTCCTGTTCGAGTGGGCGATAGAAGATGAGATACTTATGGAAACCAGGAACGGGCCACAGCCTCATTCCTTTCAGACGTGGATTGGCAAGTTTGCGTCGTGGGCCGAGCTCAGGCATCGACGCAAGTTGTTCAAACGCCCGGAACGCGGCGGCTCGGACTCGGTCCGCTGCGTCGATATCGTCACACGCGATGACCTCCCAGATGTCCCTGAGATCTTGCCGAGCCGGTAATGAGACCTATGCTTCAGGCATGTTGCTTTTTCCGCCGAACGTTACTTCTCGAGATGAGCTCGTTTTCGACATCTCGGGCTGCCACACACTCTCCACGATCCAGCGATTCCACACCCTCGAGGAGCTTGGCCTCGAGTTCCTCTTGTGTGGAAACCGAAATTCGCTTTCTCAGGTCTTCCTGTTCCAGGAGACGCAAGCTTTCGCGAACAACCTCACTGGCGGATCCATACCGGCCACTCTTCACTTTGCGGCTGACGAAGCTTTCGAGTTCTTTGGTAAGCGAGACGTTCATAGGCATGGTTGCGCGCGTTAATTCCTAAGTGGATCAATTCTATCACACATGGCAAAGAATAGCAAAGTCTGACATTACGCCGCAACCAAGCGCTTTGCCATCGCGTCAGAATGTTCGCTGCGAAGATGACTGTAGGTTTTCGCAATGAGCACTCCGCCATCACAATGTCCTTGCCAGGCCGCAATCGTTTTGAAGTCAATGCCAAGTTCGATGGCGCGAGTAATGAAGCAGCGACGAAGCGCTCGCGAACTAAAATTGAGAAAGCCGAGCCGCTTGCAGGCGGCGCCGAGCGCCTTTTTGGAGTCCTTCACCTTGAAGAGGGGCTGCCCAGGAACGATCTGTCCATTCGACTCCAAACGTTTCAAAAATGGAAGCAATTGAGGAAATATCGGGATGGTGTATCCCGTATCCGTCTTCTTTCGATAGAGCGTGATGCGGTTCGCGGCGAAATTCACATGCTCTCCGCGTAGATTGGCGCATTCGGCAGTGCCCACACCGGCTAGGCCCATGAATTGAACCAGATTTGCCGAATTCTCGGCATCGTCGCTGAACCTCTGTGAGCGAATGTTCTCCTCGATTTTCTCAAACTGCTCCCAGGTGGGCGTTTGCCGAATCGGAGTCTCGACTTTCAACCCCTTGATACCGACTGCTGGTGAGCCCGGAAGCACGCGTAATTTCACCGCAAGTTCGAAGAGATGACGGATGAATCTGGCGTATTCGTTGTAGGTGGAATTCTTGAAATGTGGCCGGCGGGATGCGAGCCAGAGTTCAAGTTGTCCTGAACTGATGTTCCTCACCGACACGTCAAGCCCATGCGGCCAAGTCTCTTTGAAAATCTTGAGAATGGACCGCCTGGTTGCGGTAGTCTTGGGAGCAAATTGAGCGATTTGCTCCTCAAAGAGCCGGAGCAATTCTTCAAGGGTGAGCTTGGCGAGTTTTGGATCAACCAGCTCCGCCTTGCGCATTTCTTCTTGGAGCCTCCGCTTCGCCAGTTCGCGGTCCGTCGTCTGCAAACTGATGGAAATCTCCTTGCCGGAATTGCGGAACCTAGCATAGTAAACGCCGCTTGAAGAATAACAGTACAAGTTTTCTGCGACCTTTCGGAATTCGCCGGTGCGTGAATGTGCCATACTCATGCCACGCATCCTACCGCGTAGAAGCGAAAAAGTCGGGATCAGGAATCTTGTTCTAAGTTGTTCATTATGAATGGAATGGGGTCTTAGCTCAGTTGGTAGAGCGTCTCGTTCGCAATGAGAAGGTCAGGGGTTCGAATCCCCTAGGCTCCACCATTCCA
>CAMAWP010000543.1 GCA_945861765.1 Akkermansia muciniphila
AGCCCTTTCTACGGCTGGCCATTGAAAGGGAAGGCCGTAGCAACGATTGTCGCAGGACGCGTGGTTTGGCATGAAAAGAAAGACGTGGTTCGCGATCTAAGTCTTTGCGACAAATGAAAATTTCACTGAATAACCGAACGAAGTCCAACGGAGAGATTCCGGTACTTGGATCATGAAGGCACCTAAAGAATTAATGAAAGCAGTTTTAGCGTTGGAAGACGGCACGGTTTTCCACGGCCACGGCTTTGGAGCGCCCGCCTCGGCTTGCGGCGAGGTTTGCTTCAATACATCGATGACGGGTTATCAGGAGATTTTGACTGATCCCTCCTATAAAGGGCAGATCGTCACGATGACCTATCCGCTGATTGGCAATTGCGGCGTCAACTCACAGGATGTCGAATCGTGGCGTCCGCACGTGGCCGGTTTTGTGATTCGTGAACTTTCACCTGTGGTCAGCAATTGGCGCGCTGACTTCTCACTCGCGGAATACTTGGAAAAGAATGGCATCCCCGGTTTGGAAGGGATTGACACCCGTGCGCTGACGAAAAAACTGCGGGTTCGGGGGGCGATGAACGGGTTCATTTCCACAGAGTTCATTTCGGACGTCGAAGCCGTCGCGCAAGCCAAAAACTGGCATGGCATTGCCGGCATGGATTACGTGCGCGAAGTGACTCATGCCAAACCGTTCCTCTGGGACGAGAACGATGAGCAAAGTGCCAGTTTCAATTTGATCCGAGGCGACCCGGGTGTGGACAGCCGCAACGTGCGAGATCCTTTGCCTCCTGCTGATATACCGATCGTCGCCTACGATTTCGGGATGAAATACAATATCTTGCGGCGTCTCCGGCAGCACGGATTTAAGGTTCAAGTTGTTCCCGCGAGCACGACGGCTGCCGAAGCTCTGAAACACAAACCAGCGGGTATCTTTCTCTCGAACGGACCAGGCGACCCATCGGCGCTGAATTATGCCGTTCAAGCAGTCTCCGATCTGGTGGTGACAGGGATTCCAATTTTCGGAATTTGCCTGGGCCATCAGATCCTCGGCCGAGCGTTCGGGGGTAAAACATTCAAACTAAAATTCGGCCACCGCGGAGCTAACCAACCCGTGAAAGACCTCGAAAGCGGCAGAGTTGAAATTACGTCCCAAAACCATGGGTTTGCTGTCGATGCCAAATCACTGCCCGAGAACGTGAGCGTTAACCGAACGAACCTAAACGACCAAACCGTCGAAGGTCTGCGACACAAGACCAAGCCGATTTATTGTGTGCAATATCATCCCGAGGCCTCGCCGGGCCCTCACGACTCGACCCCTTTGTTTAAAGAGTTTCGCACTATGATCGAGAAGCGTCCTTAAACGGGTCAAACTCACCTCGAAGGATTAAAACCGTTTGACTTGGACGTGGTCACCACAGATAATGCACCGCACCTGACCCGACTATGGCTAAACTTGTCCTACTTAGCGAAGGATTGACCGGAAAAAGCTGCGAATTGAAGGTGGATAAAACCACCATTGGGCGGCTTGAGGATAATACTTTCCATATCCCGGAGCCTTCCGTTTCGAGCCATCATTGTGAAGTGCTACTACGAGGTGCCGACATCTTCGTTAAGGATTTGAGTTCGACTAACGGCACGTTCATCAATGGGGAGCAAGTCTCCACGGAGTCTGTGCTCAAGCCAGGGCAGATTTTGCGCTTGGGCCAAGTCGAGATGCGTTTGGAGACCGGCGACGCCCTTTCGGCCGCGGCCACAGGGAAGAAAAAACTCGATCAAACTCGCGTGATTCCGCAGGGGGTTAAGTTAAACGAACTCGAGCAGCAAGGAACACGGCCGATGTTTGAAAAGAACTCGCCGTTTGTTAAGAAAAGCAACAAGACAGCGATGATTTTCATCACGATTGGAGCGATCCTCTTCGTGGTCATCCTCGTCTCGCTCTTCATCGCGATTCAAAAGATGCGTTAAGGCTCAACTTCGCGCCTCTCGAAGCCAGGTTGCGATGGCCTTGGCAGCATACGTGATGACCAAATCAGCGCCGGCTCGCCGCATCGCCAGGTGACTCTCTAACATCACTCCGCGTTCATCAATCCAGCCATTTTTCGCGGCAGCCTTGATCATGGAATACTCTCCGCTGACGGCATAAGCAGCAGTCGGGTGGCCGAACTCGGCCTTAATTCGGTAGAGAATGTCCAGATAGGCCAACGCGGGCTTCACTATCACGATGTCCGCTCCTTCTTGGATATCAAGGCGGACTTCCCGCAACGCTTCAAGCGCATTCGCCGGGTCCATTTGGTAGCTGCGGCGGTCGCCAAAGCGTGGAGTTGATTCGGCGGCCTCACGGAAAGGGCCGTAAAAGGCAGATGCATACTTTGCGGCATAGGACATAATGGGTGTGTCAACGAAACCGCGCTGATCAAGATGTTCCCGAATGGCTCGAACTCTCCCATCCATCATGTCACTTGGAGCGACGATATGAGCTCCGGCCTCGACATGGCTCGCCGCAGTGAGAGAGAGCAGCTTCAAGGTCGGATCGTTCAATATGCGAGCACCACCAATTCCCTCCGATACGATTCCGCAATGGCCATGGCTCATGTATTCGCAAAGGCAAACGTCTGTGATGATGATCAACTCCGGCAATTCCCGTTTCAACAGGCGGACCGCCTGTTGCACAATTCCATTTTTCGCGTACGCTCCTGAAGCTTTTGAGTTCTTCGTTTCTGGAATCCCAAACAACAAAACAGCCGGAACTCCGGCTTGATAGGCTCCGGTCGCCTCCTTCAAGGCTTCGTCGGGCGAAAGTTGAAAGACATCAGGCATCGCAGCGATCGGTCGGCGCAGCTTTTTTCCCGCGCGCACAAACAGCGGCAGAATGAGCTGATGAGCGTTCAATTGTGTCTCGCTCACCAGGCGTCTCAGTGCGGGAGATTGGCGAAGCCGACGGAGCCGTGCGGTCGGGAACTGAATGGTCACATGCGAACTCATCCGCGCAGGTTAGCGGTCGCAGGGCAGTTCGGCAATCTTGCGGTTGCCCCAGAAAAGCACCATCTGGAACTCCAAAAAACGAATAGCAATGGAACTTGAAGTCGCCGCAAGAGACCTGATTCATCACGATGATTGACACATCTGCTCAGACTATTTCGTCAGGAGATTCATCGTAACGACTTGTTCCCCGCTGTTTTCAGTGGAACCATTTCCGTGTCCGGGCTGGGAGACTCACTCCGGAGAGGTGCCTGGAGTTTGGACATTTTCGGGTCGTGTGCTGTTGTAACCGATGAAGCTTCCGACTGACATCTCCCGGATGGGAGATTTGAGAATAGCCCACCCTTTCAAGGGTGGGATTAGGTAGTCAATAGCCAAAGTCCCGAAGGGACGGTTGAACTATTCTCGGGCGATCCTTTGTCCTGAACAGACAGTAGGA
>CAMAWP010000544.1 GCA_945861765.1 Akkermansia muciniphila
TGCTGCCGGCAGCGCGCAGCGGCGACGGCGCTTTGGGCCGCGCGAGGGTCGCTGGTTCTGGTGGAGCGCTCGACAGGTCTTACGCCAAAGCGGCGTCGCACTTCGCTTGCCGCCGCAGTCCAAAAAGTCACCAACAACTTCGGGATGCACGGGCGCGAAGTTCAAACCGAGCATTGCGAGGAATTACTAGGAATTTTCGAGCTTCCCAAGTGGGCCATGGAAAGACTACCTTGCTGTGACTCTACTCATATGGACGAACAACTTCAAGAACTCGCGATCTACATTCAACAAACGTTGCCTCAGTCTAAATCTATCACTCATCTCCAGAAAGATGCCAAGATGGGTGTTGTTACGTTTACTTGGAACTCTCACAAGTTCATCGTCAAACTGACCTTGGAAGTCTTGGAGTTGAGGGTGGACAGGCTCTTTATTACAGGTGCGTCGATGTTGATGCAAACCGCCCTACAAAAACGCGATAGGGATTCAAAGGTATTCACTCAAATCGACGAGTCCCTTGGTCAGGTTGAACAATTGTTCAATAGTCACGAGACCGAGAAAGGGTTGAGCCTGTTGACGACGGTCAAGAAGACCATGGAAAAATTCTCGCCTCCCACCAAACGGGCCAAAGGGGCAGCAAAGTAAAGAGCGCGATGTCGTTGGGCCAAGCCTCGGAGGTGCCGCGTTGCCGTCACGGAACTTTCAACGGGGCGTTCCGAGGATGAAATTGGAAAGAGGATTCAAGCCTGCCGTTCGCAATCGGAACGATTCGCTTCGTTGAAATCTCAGATCCGTCCGGACGCCATGTTGGGCACGATCAGACATGCTTGGCTAACTCAGCCTGGCTCGCCGCGAACACCTCTTTGTGCAGGGAATTTCCATGGCAATCCATCGTCACCACCGCCGGAAAATTCTCCACCTCCAATTCCCAAATCGCTTCGGGAGAGCCGAATTCCTTTAAGAAATAAACATTTCGAACCGCCTTGATACATTCGGCCAACACCTGAGCCGCGCCGCCGATGGCATGCAGATAGGCGCAGCCGTGCTCTTTGCAGGCGGCCAACGTCCGGTCTCCCATCCCGCCCTTGCCAATCACGCCTCGAAGTCCAAACTCCCGAATGATCTCTCCTTGATAAGGTTCTTCCCGGATCGAAGTTGTCGGCCCCGCGGCAGTGACTTTCCATTTACCTTGCTCGTCCTTAATCACCACCGGCCCGCAATGGTAGATGATGCCGTTCTTGAAGTTGACACCCGGAGGGAGCGCCCCTCCGTCGTGAAGATATTTATGCACGACATCTCGGCCTGTGAACAGGACGCCGGAAATACCCACGGCATCGCCTACTTTGAGCGAACGAATTTGCTCCTCAGTTATGGGAACAGTGAGTGGAATCATAACGTAATTAATACATCCATTTGTCGATTTCACCGGTCGGCTTGAGCACCACGCCTTGACGCCGATAAGCCCAGCACATGTAACTGACGCTGACGAAAAATGAGGCCGGCAACCGATTAGCCGCGCAGATTTTCACACCTAGCAATGTCGTTTTTCCTCCAAACCCCATCGGCCCTATACCGAGTTCGTTCGCCGTCCTGAATATATCCTGCTCCAATTGGTCCAGCTCGTGGCTCGGATTCCGATCCGGCAGAGTGCGAAGAAATTGCTGTTTCGAGAATTCGTAGCCGGTGGCGCGATCGCCGCCAATGCAGACACCAAGGATGCCGGGACCGCACCCCTTGCCTTGCGCTTGCAATACCGCATCCAGGATCACTTTCCTGCATCCCTTCAAATCTCGATCGGCCTTCAGCTTCTCGTTCGGTAGCGAGTATTGAGCGCCGACATTCTCGCAGCCGCCGCCTTTCAAGATCAGTCGGACATGGATTTCTGGAGAACGATGCTGATGAAAATGGATCGTCGGAGATCCTGGGCCGACATTTGTCCCATCATTGAGCCCGGTCAGCGAATCGACCGAATTCTGCCGCAGGTGACCCTTCTTGGTGGCTTCCCGGACAGCGTCGCGCGCTGTTTCCTCGAACGTGATTTGATCAAAAGTTGCCGGGCAATCGACGTAAAGTATGATGCTGCCCGTATCCTGGCAGATCGGCTGGGATTTTTGCTTTGCCATCTCGATGTTCCGCTCGATGATCTTTAAGGCGGACTCAGCGATCGTCCCTTTCTTCTCGTTGTCGAGTGAATCCAAAATAGCCTTTTGAACGTCGTCAGGAATCTCGGCGGAGGTCCGACGAATTAATTCCAACAGAGAGGCACGGAGACTTTGCATCTTGAAATCGTAAGTGGTGAGAGACTCAGTGTCAACGGGTGCGAAGCCGGGCAGAGATCGAACGTCCTTTGACCGCTGACTTTGGTTCATATTTTGATCTATTTTTCCATAGCCACTCGCTGGCAATTCGCTTACACCTTCTCGCCGTTATGAGTGACCGTGTTGCGCCGAAATTAGCTAAGTGGCCCTTTCTTTTGGGCGATCTCCTTCTATTGAGTTGGGCGGGTTGGATTGTTTTTCAAAATCCTGAGCCGCTTGGCCTGTGGCAAACGGGCCTTTCTTTGATTGCGGTTGTTATTGGAGGATGGCTCTGTGTGACTCCTTTCCTGCACGAACATCGCGCTGCGGTGAAGCTGGCCGAGGCCGACTCCCTCGCGACCGCTGTGGCGCAGATCCGAGACTTGGATCTGATCAAGACGCAAATTTCCAACGCCACCGGCCAGTGGCAAAGTGTCCAGGAACATTCGAATAACACCGTCAATGCCGCTAAAGAAATTGCCGACCGGATGAAGGCGGAGACACAGGAGTTTTTGGCATTTCTGGAAAAGGCGAATGAACGTGAAAGAGCCCACCTTCGGTTGGAAGTCGAGAAACTGCGTCGTACCGAAGGCGAATGGCTGCAAGTGACGGTTCGGATTCTGGACCACATTTACGCGCTGAATCAAGCCGGCGCTCGTTCGGGACAACTGGCCTTGATCTCTCAGCTAAGCCAGTTCCAGCATGCTTGCCGCGATGTGGCCCGCCGTGTCGGCCTAGCTCCTTTCGTAGCCACCCGGTCAGACTCATTCGATGCCAAGGCGCACCAGCTTGGGGACGCTCCGGACCCGCTTCCAGTAAATCCTCAGATCAAGGATACACTTGCCACTGGATACACCTTTCAAGGACAGATCATTCGCAAGGCCATGGTTTCCCTCCTACCCGAAACGCAACCCGAGCTTCCTCTCGTAACTGCAGCTCACACCGAACCTCCAGATTCCAGCACTGCTTCCCTTGGCGTTGACGAGGCTCCGAACTCCTGACGCCGTGGAAACGAGATGATCCTGGTTTCACAGTATGAAACGGCCTTTCCCCTCACCCTGGCCCTCTCCCCAAGGAGAGGGAATCATTCCTTCCGCTTGGGACAATACCGGCG
>CAMAWP010000545.1 GCA_945861765.1 Akkermansia muciniphila
CTCTCCATGAACCTGGGTGGGGTGAGAGTCCCCTCGAACCCTGACCTTTTCTGGCGATCGAGCATATCAGGGCTCGACGGCTTCCGGCTCGGAGACTACAGCTCGGAGAGAGTCTCGCCCCACCGTTCAAGGGCGCAATGCGCGCACAAAGTTCGGGGTGTTCTCAGTTTGGCCCGCCTGTAGTCCCGGCTTTAGCCGGTCGCCCCGTGAAAACCGGCTAAAGCCGGGACTACAAACGGCGAACGGAAGGTGCCCTGGGCCAAACTGAGAATTGCTGGAGGCGCAGGCCAAGCAGTGGTCTTGAAGCGGCTCGTCCGTGGAAGACTGGTCAACGGGAGCGATGCGGATGGAAGTTCTCAGCGAACCCTGTGGAATCTAGGAGCCGAGAAGCTGATAGACTGCACCTGCAAGCCGGTTCCATTGAACAAAAGGTTGGGAGCTTCCGTTTCGAATGCCGAGTTTGCCGACTCTGAAAAAGTCCAAGCGGCGGAGTCTCCAAACTTGCTCTGACCAAATTGAGTCTGAAAAAGCGCGCTGGAATCAGGGGTGATAGCCAGCCATGGTCCGCCGGCAAGCGGGCTTGAGGCGACTTCATTCTCGAAGATCTGGGATAACCTGAAACCGGCCAGCAAAAGGCCCGAAACGGCCATGCCATAAACACAAGCGACGATCGGCTTTGCGTCAAACTTGTTCACGAGCCATTGCCACCAGGAGGAGTATTCGGTCAATTCGTCTGCTTCGAGCCGAGAGATCACCTTGTCGGAAAATGAATCGAAATAGCCGGGAGGTGGCTGCTCGTATCGCTTGCAAGCCAACAATTTTCTTAACTCTTCAAAATCTTCCGGAGGAGAACTCATGGTACTTTCAAGTAATCAGATAAATAAGCCTGCAATTGTTGTCGAGCATAGAAAAGTCGCGACCTCACGGTGCCGGTGTTGCAATCCATGATCTTGCTGATCTCGTCATGCGACAATCCTTGGACATCGTGCAAGGTAACGACCAAGCGATGTGTGTCCGACAGCTTCCGCATGGCTTCGTTCAATTGTTCCTGCAGTTCAGCCAAGCCGAGGTCGCGGCGCGGGGTTTTGTCGGAAATCAACGCCACCAAATCCGGATCATGTTCAGCGTTGAAATCGAGGTCGTTCAAACTCATGAAGGCCCGCTTCTTTCGCTGTTTCAAGAAGTTAAGGGTCTTGTTAACCGCGATCCGGTAAACCCAGGTGAAGAAGCTGGAATCGCCTTTGAAGGAGTTAATGGCCCGATACGCCTTGATGAAGGCGTCCTGCGCCAAATCGTTAGCGTCCTCGTGGTTGGAGGTCATATGATAGACCGTGGCGTAAATGCGCTCCTGATAACGGCGCACCAAGTCGTCATAGGCCGCCAAATCGCCGCCTTGGGCGCGCTTTACCAGCTTACGTTCGTCCAGTTGCCCAGTGCCGATGGGTAAGGTGCTGGGCCCCTTGACGGCGATCATTTCGATCATAATCCCCGGCTCCATCTCAAGAAGGAACTCCTAAAGCGTCGGTTTGTTGCGCCAAAAATTCCGTTAACCCGATTAAACCAGTGCGGCTGACGGTATCCGCTAGAGACTTCAGGGATTGCCGGGCCAGCTCGAGGAAATGTTTGATGATCTCGCTTGAGACATGTTGGGCATCGTACTTCTCCAACAATCGCAGGATGCCAGGGAAAAACTGGGAGTCCCAATTTTGGATATATTCGCGCAACTGGGCTTGATCCGCCGCGTTTCCTTGCTCCAAAACCACGAGAATCGGCATCGTCAATTTGCCATTGGCCAGATCCGTTCCGAGCGATTTCCCCACGGTTGCCTCGCTGCCGAACAAATCCAGACAATCATCATAAATCTGGTACGCCGTCCCCAAAGCCAGTCCGTATTTGCGCAACGCAAGCCGACCAGAGGGCGTCGCCCCACCCATGGCGGCTCCTAAATCACACGAGAGCGCGAACAGCTCGGCGGTTTTCATCTCCAACACTTTGAAGTATTCCGCCCTCGTGAATTCAAAGTTCCGCCGCTGATGCGTTTGGAGGATTTCGCCCGAACAAACGGTGTTGGTGGCCGAGGCGACGGCCCGGCAAACGTCAGGGGTTGGAAAACTCGCCGCCAACTTCACCGCGTGGGCAAATAAACAGTCGCCCACCAGCACAGAAATCTGATTGCCCCAGTTCGCCGCCAGAGTGGGGCGTCGCCGACGCATCTCAGCTTCGTCCATGACATCGTCATGAACCAATGTCGCGAGGTGAACCATTTCAATAATGACAGCCACGGCAACTAAAGAATCGTTGGTTTTCCCAGTCGCATCACCGCTCAGAGCGACCAACACGGGTCGGAGCTGTTTTCCCTGGTTGGTGAGTGCATAGCGGGCATAAGGGACAATTTCTGGGTCAAAAGCTTGAACTTGCTCAGCCAACTTGTTGGCGACCTGCTCAATAAAAGGTCTGACAGGTTCAATGAGCTCCTTCCAAGCCGGATGAAGCCGGCTGGATAAAGCAGGCGCAACGGGAACAACCCCCGCTTTAGTATCGGCAGCAAGCATGGCTGGCGACTGTACGTTTCCATGAAAACCAAGTCAAACCGTTAACAACGCCCGACCCCAGCCATCAACTGCTCACCGATCCTGCGCAACGCGACCGAGAGGCTCCGTTGCCTCACGAAGGATGGAATCATGTCCGTCCTCCGGATTTCTCGGGCCGAGACTATCCTTCAAGTTCTCTGGATAGACAATCGACGCTCTGGTGTCGTTCAAATTCTTTGCGGATGGTTTATTCCATCCCTTGACGATGCTCCTCGCGGAGATCTAACGCGGATATTTCACACTCCTGGCGAGACTCCATGCGCGCCCTAGAGGAATTGCTATCTCTGACCCAGCAGTTCTCATTTTGGCCCAGGACGCGGTCCGCTCGTCGTCTGTCGTATGTAGTCCCGGCTTTAGCCGGTTTTCACGGGGCGACCGGCTAAAGCCGGGACTACAAGCGGGCCAAAATGAGAACACCCCGAACTTTGTGCGCGCATTGCGCGCTTGAACGGTGGGGCGAGACTCTCTCCGAGCTGTAGTCTCCGAGCCGGAAGCCGTCGAGCCCTGATATGCTCGATCGCCAGAAAAGGTCAGGGTTCGAGGGGACTCTCACCCCACCCAGGTTCATGGGCAGGGAACACCTCCGACATTGGACCCGCATCGGGACCATGAACTGTCGGGGCACAGGTTGGTGCGCCAGCTTTTGGAGTGCGGCAACGGAGTCTGCGGAGTTGCCGCTTTGGGTTGGGATGGCTTCGGCGTCGGCGAGTTTCGGAGCTGTGAGCGTTGCCAAAGCGGTGACTTCGCAGACTCCGTCACCGCAGTCCAAAACCT
>CAMAWP010000546.1 GCA_945861765.1 Akkermansia muciniphila
AGTTCCCGATTTTCCTGCGGGAGCGGCTCCAACAAAACCACGTCACCGCTCTCAGCCATTACGACGAGCAGATCGCTCACGAGAATTACTTGTCCATGGCCATATCGTCCTTCCTTCCATTTCAAAGTGCCATCCGTTGCGTCGAGGCAAACCATGGTCCCATCATCGAGCCCGTAAAGATAGCCATCACGAAATACGACGTTGGCGAACTTGGCTTTTAAACGAATTGATTTCCAGACTCTCGATGCCGTGAACTTTCCTTCTGAATCTTTGACGACATGGATCAACTCGCTCCCGGTGCCGTAAGCGCTTGAGACGAGCAGCCGATCATTAGGCAAAACGATGGGGACGGCGACATGAGGATGGCCCTTCGGCCACGGATATTCCCATAATACTTTGCCAGACTTCGGATCGTGAGCGGCAATAGCGCTCGCGTTGAAGATAACGATTTGCGGAACATCGGCCAATGTCACAAGGCAAGGCGAGCTGTAGCCTGCCGCGTCATTTCCACCGCCCCAAACAAAATGCCCATTCTCTTTATCGTAAGCCACCAACGAGCGATTCGCAGGCCCTCCTGGATTAACTATTACCAAGTCATCCACAATCAGCGGAGACCCGCTCATCCCCCAATCGTTTGTCCGTGCTTGGTTATCGCGAATGATGTCCTTGGACCAAACTGGCTGTCCGGTTTCGAGCGCGAGGCAGTTCAGTAGCCCGGTTGCGCCCAAAGTATAAACGCGATTGCCAGCAATCGTCGGCGTGGCCCTCGGGCCTTCGCCGGCGATCGTCGTATGGTAGCGGGCGTCATCCTCATGCGACCAAAGCAATCTTCCAGATAACAAGTCGTAGCAAACCACAAGCTCGCGTTCTCCCCGTTGTTCCTGGGTAATCGCCTGATTTCCGACGATGCTAAACCCAGACCACGCAGCGCCGATAGGTTGCTGCCAGAGCTGTTTCGGCGGTTCCGCTTTCCAGTCTCGAGCGAGGATTAGGCCGTTGACCGTTGCATTCCTTTGCGGTCCGAGGAACTGCGGGTAATCAGCGCCTGTTTGACGGGTGTTGTCCGCAAGCGTCGGCGACGGGCCTTCGGGCACGACAGGTTGATTGAGCGGCAGGCTAGCCTTCTTGGCTGGCTGCCATCGCCATTCCAAAACGGGCAATAGATCGCCTGTGACTCCCCTGATCCTGACAAGGGCGCCCGCCAGCAACAATGCACCGACAATTGCGCCAAATACTTCGAATCGAACTCTCCATCGGGCTCGAGAAAAAAAGAGCAGCCACACAAGCAAGAGCCCGAAGATAACAGCGCTGGTCACGGTCGTTCGAATATTTTGCTCCTGGCGCGAGATGTCACTGAAGCTCCAAATCCACACCAGACCGATCACCTCGGCCAGCAGGATGAGAATGCAGGGCCACCAACGAATCGGGTGACGGCTGCTTTGAATGGTCCTCGCGCTATCCGAAGGGCTATGGTCCAAGTGAGTCATGACGTCTTTCACTTTGAAAACGGAATTCAGATCGGGCGAGCAAATTCGCACCGAAGCGCTGGCGGCAGATTCTAACGTTTCGTCGTAGCCCGATAGAATCGCTGGTGCGACGTGGTAGAAGTGACGTCCAAAAAAACTGCCTGTCCGCCCGTCAGCACGACTGTCTGGATCGGAGTCCACTTCTGCAAGTCAGCGCTTGTTTCCACAACAATCGTTTGATCCCGTGGGCTTCGCAGAGTGATTTCGAGTAAGCCTTCGGCACCGGCATTGACACTTAAGGTTAACGGCGATTCTACTGATCCTTCCACTTGGGTCACGACCTCGACGTGATTGTCCTGGCGCGCTCCGTCGGACTCGTTAAGACTGCGCAATTGCCATGCGTTAGTGAAGACTCCGCCTTGCACGTATCGGGCCCGAATCTGCAAGGTCGCTTCAGCACCACGTGTCAATCGCCCGAGTGCGAAGGTTACCACTCCGTTGTTGTGCGCCGACACGCCAATTTCTGACGATGCACCAAGGAACTCCAAGCCCGGCGGAAGTACGCTCGAAGCGGTCACGAGCAAAGCCTCACATCCGCCCGACTGACTCACTTTGACGGCATACGTCAGTTGTTCGCCAACCTTCGCCGCTGTTGGCGATCCGTTATCCACGATGGTCACGTTGAGATTGTCGCATGCACATTTCATCAACCACCAAACGGCGTTCTGGAACAATTTCTTCCGTTCGGCCTTTGACGCATCTTCCCCGCCGTTTGCGACACGAAAAGCTTGCGTGATCCTGCGGCCGGATACCCCCGCGGTGGACTCTTCAAATGCCACGAGGACATCGGAGCTGCCCGCCCGGCCCAAGACTTGTTCGTTCGGATTGCGCGTTTGCTCGGTACCCTGATCCAGGAATGGGTAATTGAAATCCCGAACGGTGCCGGCTTTGCCTTCGGTGACGACCGGATGGTTTGCCGCAGTGTCGATCACAGCCCGCGTTGGGACGCCAAGTCCGGATTTCGCTGTCAAGTGAATCAAGTCGAACCATTGGGTCCGCTGCGGGGTATTCAGTTGTTTCGCGGATGAAACCAATGTGTCGCCGATGTAATACAGTGCTTTCCCCAATACGGGATTCGCCAAGGCACCGAAGAGATTTACCTCGCGGTCACTGAGACCAGTTCTTCCCGCATCATCCCAAATGACCAAGCCAAAGCTCTCAAACTTCTTCAACTGCGCCGCGATCGTTTCCTCCCGCGTCGCCTCCGAGCGATCAAAAACAAGCGCCTTGACCCCAATTTCATAGAGATACTCCACGAGGGCTGTGATTTCGGAATCGTCGAGGCTGCCAACGATCGCCGCCTGAGTGCAGGCTTTGCTAACAACGATTCGAACGGGCGCGGAATCTCCGGTGGCGCCTTGGCCGTCCACTGCCCTAGCCGTGAGCACGGATTGGCCTTCGTTCGCTCCCACCCAGAGAAAGATGTAGGGCTGAGTCGATACTTCGCCCAGTTTGCTTGAACCGGCAAAGAACTGCACACGATCCACGCGCCCACCAAGGTCTGGGTCGCTTGCCGCGGCTTCAATGCTGATCGGCTCGCCGTCTTGGAAGATCGTGCGGTCGGCGGGAGAAAGGATGCGCACCGTGGGCGGCATATTCGTGGGTCCAGGTTTTGGCTGAACGAACACCGTAAACGCCTTGCTGTCGCTTAACGGCGGCGAACCATTGTCGGTCACTCGCACCGTGAAGCGGTTTGTGCTCGAAGCCTGCGCTGCTGAGGGCGTCCAGGCGAATACTCCAGTATCGGCTGCAATTTTCGCTCCGGTCGGCGCACCTGGCCCAAGACTGAATGCCAGCCCATTGGCCGGAATATCTGGATCAGTCGC
>CAMAWP010000547.1 GCA_945861765.1 Akkermansia muciniphila
CTTTGAGAATGTGACTGCGTTTATGGAGTAGAGAGTTCAGCGGGGTTGGCATGCGTCATATTGTATCCACACTGATACAATTAGCAACCACCGAAAAGCCTCAAGCGTTGGTTTCATTGCATTTGGTTACTTTGGCGTCACACACCCCCACAACCAAGCAATTGGAAAAGTTGTTTGACGCTTTGGAGCCGCACCTGTGGGGAGACGAAACCAAGACTTCCTATTCTGAAGTAGCGACGTGCCTCCAGATGAGTATCGCGGCTATCAAGGTCACGACACATCGGCTGCGGAAGCGGCACCTGGAGCTTTTGCGGGAGGAGATCGCGCAGACACTCGCCGCTGGAGAGGATGTAAGTGATGAATTGCAGCATTTGCGCCGTGCGGTGGCGGGTTGAGACCCGGCGTGTAACCATTCCGCGAGTTTCCTGTAAGGCCAAGTAAGCATGAGCAGCGACTCGTCAACATCGAAGCCGAAGCGCGCCTGTCAAGGGTGCGGGGCTCCTCTCCCATCGAATGCGCCCGGCAGCGCCTGTTGGAGCTGCATGATTGCGGCGGACGTGCCGCCGTCTCCACACGATGAATCGGAGGTTCATGGATCGTCTGATTCCTCGTTCACGGCCATCCCGTTTGGCGACTACGTTCTTGAGCGGGAGATCGGCCATGGCGGCATGGGTGTCGTCTATCAAGCCCGGCAACTCAGCCTCAACCGGACCGTGGCAGTGAAGCTCCTGCTGCTGGGCCGTTACGCCAGCGCGGAGAGCATCGAGCGTTTGCGCCGTGAAGCCCAATCGGCTGCCGCCTTGCAACATCCCAACATCGTGGCCATTCACGAAGTGGGCGAACACGATGGCCAGCATTTCATTGCGATGGAATTCGTGGAGGGCCGGAATCTCGCCGAAATCCTGGGCGATGGTCCGCTACCGCCCAAGCGCGCGGCGGAATATGCCTGCGCCATCGCCCGCGCCATCCACCATGCGCATCAAAAGGGGGTGTTGCACCGGGACTTGAAGCCGTCCAATGTGCTCATCGATCAGGAAGACAAAGTTCGGCTGACGGACTTTGGCCTCGCCAAGAAACTGGATGGCAGCGGCGATCTCACTAACACCGGCCAATTGGTCGGGACGCCGAATTATCTTTCGCCGGAAACAGCCGCTGGCGGGGCCGCTGAGGTCGGACCCGCCAGCGATATCTATGGCATCGGCGCGTTGCTTTACGAACTGCTCACGGGCCTTCCGCCCTTTCAGGCGAACTCGCTCCAAGAAACCCTCCTGCGCATCCGCGATTCTGAACCGATCCGCCCGCGTGTGCTCAATTCCGACGTGCCTCACGACCTCGAGACGATCTGCCTCCAGTGCCTGGCCAAGGAACCCAAACGCCGCTACGCCTCGGCCGCGTTGCTGGCCGAAGACCTCCAAGCTTTTCTCGAAGGCCGACCGGTCCAAGCGCGGCGCCCCGGGCTCTTCTTGATCTTTCAAAAATGGGCGCAAAGGAACATCGCGGCGGTCCTCGTGGGCAGCGCAATTCTGGTGATTGGCTCGTCGGTGTTCTTCGGCATCAAATCGGAACGCGCCGTCGCCCGTCAGAATTCGGCCTTGCACAATGCCGAACAGGCCGCGCGCAACGGCGACTGGTCTCTCGCTTTGCACCATTTGCGGAGTCCCAACCTCGACGACTATGCCGATACGATCGACTCGGGACTGCGAATTGTCGAAGCGTTGACCGCGCTTTCGCAACCGGACCGGGCACGCGCTGAAATCGAGAAACTCCATCGGCGTTCCGATCTCGGACGGTATCGTGGGCGGGTGCTGCTGCGGCTGGCCGAACACGAGCTTTTTGCGGAAGCCACGTTCAAGTCCGGGCTCGATCATGTTGCGGAAGCCTCGGCCGCCGGGTTGGACCAAGCCGATGAAGCCTTTGCCCAAGGGCTCCTGGCCGAATCAACTCCCGAAGCCTTGGCCTCATTTGAACGCGCCCTTGGTTTCAATCCCTTCCACCATGCCGCGCATCGCCATAATTTGGGATTGCAACTGCTCTTGGGCAGACACGAGCAACTCGTTCCACATCTCAAGGTTTTCCGGGCGCTGTTTCCGAATGATCCTTCGCCCGGTGTCATCGAGGCGGTTCGTCTGGCTTTGGATGGCCGGTTGGCCGAAGCGAAGCAGGTTCTCGCCTCTCTTCAGAGCCTGTCTGAAAACGTGGGGCAGGCTTCCAGCCTGCCGGTTCATGGGGCATCCTTGCCCCGTGTTTCGGACGGCAGGATGAAGCCCCAACTGGCAGACAAGATGTCTACCCCACATTTTCAGAAAGGATCTCAAGACGTGTTCAACGAGGAGGCGTGGAAGATTTTACGGTCCAACCTCGACATCATCGCTGAAGCGCCGAAGATTTTTGATCTTGAAGGATTGTTAAAGCGGGACGAGCCGCAGTCTCCGAAGCCAGCGGCTTTCATCCTCAAAGCCGCTTCATTGTTCCTGAACAGCGGGCAAACGTCCGGCTCTTCCGACTCTTCGAATCTCCGCTTTCCGCGATTGCCTTCGATCAACAACGGAATCCAAGCAGGCGTTCAGAGTTTGGCGGAGCTGATGATGCCGTCCTCCAGCAACTCGCAATCCGCCGTGGAAAACATCAAGCTGGCTTGCCAAAAGCATCCGGATGGTCTTTTGCCTCTTGCCGCCGGCTTGCTGTTGGAACCGCGCCGCCCGGATCGTCCGGACGAGTTGCCTCAGTTTCTACGCGGACAGACCGATCTCTTCCAGATGGCGGCGCAACTTCCCAGCCTGATTCCCAACACCCAGCGCCTGGCTCGTTTCATGGCCGCGCTCGGACAAGTCGAGCTTGGCTTACGCCTGGAACCGCCCGAACCGAAAGAACGCCAAGCCGCTCTCCATAACCTCGAATGGTTTCGCGGCCTCACCAATGTCACCACGGTCGAGTATAAAGCCTGCTTCGATTTGGCGTTCGAACTTCAGGCGTTCGATTTGGCGCGTGAATTTCTCTCGCGGTGGGAACCGCTCCAGCCCCGGGAACCCGTTGTGACGCGCAGCCGGATCGTGCTCGAACTGGCCTCAGGCGCCTACGGCAATGCGTTGCCCCTGATCGACAGCTTGCTCGCCAAAGACCCGGAAAATCGCTGGGCTTTGGCCAAACGTCAGGAAGCGATCCGAAAGATCGAAGACTTGGCGAAATCTTCCGGCCTTAACCAGCCTTCCGCCCAATGAACTCGCTCCACCACTATGTGCCACGCGCTGAGACGAAAAGCCTGGGGTTTGCGCGCCAGCGCTTTGGAGTGCGGGGAAGAGCGCAGCGATACACCGCTTTGGCG
>CAMAWP010000548.1 GCA_945861765.1 Akkermansia muciniphila
CCTACGCCTCAGTGAGCTTCCAGACAAGCCCAAACTCAGCCCACCGCCGGATTTTCGCAAAATTCGATTCTTGTCGCGCTCCCCGAACCAAAAAATAGGGTCGGAGGTTTTTCACCAGAATCGATACTATTGACTGACCCCTTCATGAATCGGTCGAGCAGACCGTAATGCTGGAGCACTTCCTCCATTTCGACGGCCGCTTTGACGGCCTTGAAATCGACGAACTGGTTTTTGGGCATGGGATACTCCTTTCAAGGTTCAATGGGGAATTCGGGTCGGCGCACACGCGCCGGGAATCCACCTCCAATGAGTATCGTACCACGCCGGGTGGCGTTCGGGGAAGGGGTGGAAGAATCGGCGACCTGAGGTCAGCCGGCGGAAACTACAAAAGTCCTTGGAGAACCAATTCGTCAGCCAGCATCCGGGGTGACACGATTCTCACTCCTTGGATGGTTTTGCGAAAGAAAGCGTCGAAGTCGCGTGTTTCGGCGGTCGAATGGGGATCGGTTGGGTTTAAGCGTTTCCGCTTGGCGGCAACTTTGTCCGGGATTTGTCCCTAGATAGGGCTGTTCGAATCAAGTCGAGATCAAGGCGGGCGTTGGTCTGCCTCAGTCGATCAATTACCTGAGGCAAATCCAGCCATCCCCGCGCTGCGGCTTGTTCAAGAAGTCCGATTGTTCCAACCACCGCAAGACCGCATTGGCGGGCTGCGATGCGCCCGGCGCGGTCGTCCATGAGGACGGCGGCGGCATTGATTTCGCGTGCCAGACAAATCGCTTCCAACTCCCCGGCGTCCACATCCAATGAAAGACTGAGAGTCGTGGGTGCTTGAATGGAAGCCCAGGATGGCATCGAGCCGGCCCATTGCCGCACCAGGGGCGGAGCGTTTGGCTGTTGAAGCTCGCGGAAAACTGTCGGTGGAACCACGACTCGGGTGAAAAGGCGGGGAAGCAGAGTTTCGGCACCGCACAGAATTAGGTAATGCAACGGTGAGGTGTCAGAGACGACGATGCTCACTGCGGTGCGAGTATTGTCTCCAGCGTCGTAGAGTCCGCTTCCAGGTCCGCCGCCGAATAGTTTAGCGCGACGCCGCGTTCTTTGAGAAATGCTTCCGTCTGCCAGTAATCCAGCCCCAACATCTCGCCAACTTGCCGCTGCGAAATGCGCCCGGCGCGATAACGTTCAATCGCCGCATCCTCCATGACGTGGTGACCTACTTCGTCTGCCGTATTTCCCCACTGGCGGGCAATGCTATCGGGCAATTTCATTGTGACTTGCATGACGCAGTCAATCTACCACGCCGGCCACAGAATTAACAAGGCGCAGATGCGGTTGGGTGCTGTCGTTTCGGAGAAAAAATGTGCGCATTCGGAAAAAATCTCATTTCCTAAAACGGTAACCCGCGACCGCCGCTTCGTTATTCCGGGCGAACTCCGACAACCGCCTTTCGCTGTAAACCTCTACCGGGAAAGTGGCACCGGCAGGAAGCAGGATTTCTTCAGTGGATTCCTCCGCGACGACCTGGCCGGCTTTGATGCCAAGCCGCCGTCGCAACTCTTTCGGGAGCGTCAACGTGCCGCGACCCTCGATCTTGACAATCTTGGCCATGTTTTCAGCATTTCATGCTTTCGGAACTCGCGCAAGCTGCCTGCGCGGATTATCCAGAGTCAATGAGTCGCGCCGTCTCTGGTGATCGTCCTGATTTCCAGTCGTAGTTGAGCGGGTCCACCCGAGCCAAGGAGCGCCGGTCGGCGAAGAGAAATAGGCCGTGACCGCGCTCGAGACCTCGGCAGGCAGTCACCAGATTCACCATGCGTTGAGGACTGCTGGTGACGGTGAGCACGCGGAAACGGGGGAATCCGAACGGGGAATGATGAATGCCCAGTCTCCAAGTCGCCTGATAAGCCAGCAGTTTTCGAAAGAAGGATGTCTGCGAGAGATTCTGGCGAATGACCGGCATGGTTGCGCGGTCGGCTTCAAGAAAAAAGAACGCTCGGTTTCGGCCTAGAGGCGGGTCGGCGAATTCGAGCGCGAACACTGGATCGGGGATGAGGCCCAGTTTCTGACGATTGTTCAAAGTGACCCGCCACCGAAACGGCTCCCGGTGATTCCGGAGTTCATCGGGCAGTGGGATCTGATCGCCCGTGAGCAGTCGCACCCGCCCGGATTTGCGGCACGCCAATTCAAGCTCGACCATCACATCAGAAATCAGCAACGCATGTTCGAGAAATAGTCGCCCGATCCCACGGTTCTTCTGACTCCCATTCAAATCCCGGCGAACGGAACCGGAGTCTTGTCTCAGAAAGGCGGCACCCTTGCTTCCGACGCCATAAACGATGGGCTGTGAGCCGCCTCGGTGAAAATAGTCAACCTGCGCCCGCGGACGTTCCAAGTAGCCGTGATGAAAGAGACGCTGAAGCCGGCGCAGGAGTTGGGCCGGACTATCACCAATGAGCCCGGTGATCTGGGTTGAACGAAGAAAACGATGCCGATGAACGTGGCGGATGACGTCGCGGTCGCGCTCCGTCAACTGCATCGACGCGATTTCAGAGGCACGTTTGAAGCGGGGAAGACGGATGGACTCCATCTCTCCATTCTACCATGCCGCGTTGGCGGAAGCTCAAGCTCCCGCCCTCAGCCGGTTGCGGTCCCGACGAGCGCATTGTGCGGATTCCGCGCAAGACCCTTGTGCTCGCCAAACGGGACATTCCCGACAACGCATAGTCTCGTCTCTTCCCTTGCCGTTCGCTCTCGTGCTAGAATGGCGGCAATGGGAGGACTTCGTTGGATTGCTGAGAATTGGGTGACCGCGCTGAACGCCGTGGGTGTGGTCGGCGGGCTTTTCTTTACGGCTTGCTCTCTTCATTCGGAAGCCAAGACACGGCGCGTCGCCAATCTGCTGACCATTACCAAGAATCACCGCAACATCTGGGCGGACTTCTATCGTAACCCCGGGTTGGCCCGCGTTCTCGACACTGCGGCGGACGTGACGAGAAAGCCCATCACGCGTGAAGAGGAGATCTTCGTTAACCTCGTTATCCTGCACACAAACAGCGTCTTCTACGCGACGAAGGATGAGCTCGTTGTCAAATTGGAAGGTCTGCGGCGAGATGTCTGGTGGTTCCTTTCTCTGCCGATTCCGTTGGCGGCGTGGGAACGGGCCAAACTCGTTCAGAATGACGCCTTCGTGGTGTTCGTCGAAAGCTGCTTGAATTGGAAGTGAGCTACGCGACCGCAATTTCGATGCGGGCGGAATATCCGAGCTCATTCAGGATTTCCTGACAGTCGTCCCAGGTTAGACCAAAAGCG
>CAMAWP010000549.1 GCA_945861765.1 Akkermansia muciniphila
GGAACCGTAGAGATTCGCCCGCAATGTAAAAGCCCAAGCCGATGCGTTTGATCTGCGTTTGGTCGGCCGGAAACCGGCCTCCGATTGCTCCGCGCAACCGACCGCCATGAAGCCAGTGTTGGGACCAGTCGAGTTTTCCGATCACACGAGCCGACTCGTGCACTGGCGGACTTTGTCTGCCGTGGTCCTTGTCAGGCCTGTGCAACGCGCGGGGGGCGCACTCTGCTCTCCAGGCCCGGAGGACTGGGGGAGGAGCGCGAGTTGGAAGATAGACCCCGGCTCTCGGGTTGGTTATTTGGCCTGAGCCGGGAACGGAGCAAAAACCTTCCGCAAGGGACTTCTTTTGTTAGCTCGAGCCAACGAATGAACTCCATCGTCTCTGCTTTCGGGAGAGTTTGGGCCAGCTTGCCGGTGGAGTTGACGTAGAATTCTTGCAAGACCTGCGCCGACAACCCGAAGTTCTTTTTCTCCAAGAGTGCGCGCGCCAGCCACTTCTTCTCGATTTCTTTGACGCTGTTCGGGACGGCGTAAAGCAGGACGTTAGTATCGATGAAAGCGTCGATGGTCATAGGTCCGGGCGCGAGTGGGGCGTTCGCCGACATCCACGTTGCATGCATCGATCCGGTCTCACAGCTTGTCGAGAACGCGCCGCCGTTCTTCGGGTGAAGGCGCGCTGGGGACACTGGCCGTCAACCCCGCCACCGCGGTTGACATCAGATCGCTCAACCCTTTGTCTTGAGCTTGCGCCAGGCGCTGCATGGCTTCCCAGGCCGCGTCTTCGACCGCAATGGAAACCGTTTTCATGCCCGCAGCCTACGGATACCCAAAGTCGCGTCAAACCACACGCGCGGCGTCGGAGCGCACGATCCCCAACTCACAACTCTCAACCAACGACTCTCAACTTCTTCTGTCGCGTCCGCCGACGCTCGCAACCGCGACAAAGTTTAACCTTCAACGCAAAGTCACGCCATGAGCGACGAGCCCAAATCAGAAATCAGAAATCGAAAATCCACCTGTACCGCGCGTCTTGCCTAAGTTCAAAATCTGACTAACCTAGCTAACCATGATTACCGTCAACATGCACGAAGCCAAAACCCGCCTCTCCGAACTGGTCAAAGCTGTCGAGGAAAACAACGAAACCGTCATCCTCCAGCGTCACGGCACGCCGGTGGCGGAGTTGCGCCGTTTCCAACCCCGCCGCCAACCGAAGATGGACCGGCTGAAAACCCACCCAAAATTGAAGGTCACCTTCGCTCCGGGCTACCACCCGGCGGAACCCCTGCAGCCCGATGAACTCGCGGATTGGATGCGATGAACTGCCTGCTGGACACCTGCGCCCTGCTCTGGCTGGTCAACGGCGACCCGCAACTCACGGCCCGCGCCCGGCAGGCCATCACTGCGTCCCAGGCCACCGTTTACCTCAGTGTGCTTGCCGCGGCGGAACTTTCCATCAAGGTGGGCAAGGGCCGGATCAAGTTGACTCAACCCGTCCAGCAATGGGTCGAGGACGCCGTCCGCCTCCATCACCTCACCTTGCTGCCCTTGGAGCTTGGCCCCGCCGCCGCCGCCGGGCTGCTGCCGTGGATTCATTCGGACCCCTTCGACCGCATTTTGATTGCCACCGCCCGTCACCATTCCCTTGCGATCATCACCTCGGATGAAACCATCCCCAAATATCCCGGAGCCAAAACCATATGGTGAACCACTTGAGGTGCACCACGTGAACCACCCGAATCGCGTATGAAAAACCTCGTTCAGGTCCGCCGACGTCCGCAACCGCGACAAAGTTTAACCTTCAACGCATAGTCACACCATGAGCGACGAGCCCAAATCAGAAATCGTAAACCCGCTACCTCTTCACCCGCACCCCGCTCCACGTGGGCGCAGGCGCAAGTGTCGGTGCCATTGACCACTGCTCCAATGCCTTACTCTTCTCCCATGATGAACGATTCCAACATCACATGTCCCAGATGCGCCGCCGAGATTCCTCTCAGCGAGGCTGTCTCCCATCGCCTGCGAGACCAGCTCAAGGCTGATTTTGAAAAGCAGCGCGAGCAACTCAACGAGGCTCTCGCCACGCGCGAAAAGAAGATCAACGACGAAGAGTCTGCTCTCTCCCGACGCCAGAAAGACCTTGCCGCCGAACTCGCCAGGCAGCTCGATGCCGAGCGTCGCAAACTCACCACCGACGCCGCCCGCCAGGCCGAGGACAAGTTTGGTACGCAACTCAAGGATTTGCAGGCCCAGCTCGGCGAGCAACAGTCAAAGCTCAAGCAGGCCCAGGAGATCGAATTGAACCTGCGCAAGCAGCAGCGCGAATTGGAGAACGCGAAGAATAACCTCGAGCTCGAGGTCGCCCGCAAGATCGATTCCGAGCGCAAGAAGATCGCCGAGGACGCCCGACAGCAAGCCGTCGAAGCCGAGCGCCTTCGTCTTGCGGACAAGGACAATGTGATCAAGGGACTTCAAGAGCAGATCGGGGCGCTTCAGCAACGGGCGGAGCAAGGCTCCATGCAGCTTCAGGGCGAGACGATCGAGATCGAGCTTGAGAAGAACCTCCGCCTCGCCTTTCCCTATGACGAGATCGTCGAGGTGAAAACCGGGCAGCGCGGCGCGGATGTGACCCAGCATGTGCGAACCAACACCGGCTTCAGGTGCGGGACCATCCTCTGGGAAGCCAAGCGCGCGAAGAACTGGTCGGCCGATTGGCCCGAGAAGCTCAAGGCCGATCAACGCGAGGTCCAGGCTGAACTCGCCGTCATCGTCACCACGTGCCCTCCCGAGGGCCTGCGCGGCATCGGACAGCGCGAAGGTGTCTGGGTGTGCGAACCGCCCTTCGCTCCGGCGCTCGCGGCTGCGCTTCGCCAGGGACTCACCAGCACCGCCGCTCAACGCCTTCAACAGACCGACCGCGCCGACAAGATGGCCGCTCTCTACGATCACATTTGCAGCGTCGCGTTTCGCCAGCACATCGAGGCCATGGTGGAAGTCTTCGTCGCTTTGCAGGATCAGCTCGGCTCCGAGCAGCGCGCCTTCGCCAAACAATGGAAGGAGCGAGAGCAGCAGCTCCAGAAAGCCATCACTCACACGGCCATGCTCTACGGGGGCATTCAGGGCATCGCTGGCCGCGAGGCTCTGCCGGAAATCAAGACATTCCAGCTATCGGGCGGTGAAGCCTGACCCCACACGATGTCTCTTGCCACCATCAACCTCGAATCCGGCTTTCCCAGCGTCGATGACGCCCGGCGTCGGCTCCTCGCTGAAATGCAATCGGCGCGCGCCCGTGGTGTGCGCGTCCTC
>CAMAWP010000550.1 GCA_945861765.1 Akkermansia muciniphila
GGCGCGGGCGATAAACCCATCCGTCGGACTTGCTGATCATGTTTCCCCAGCCCCAACGTTTGCATCCTCACTGGATTCAGATGTCCAGACGCTGTAGCTGACGTTCAACCATTGCACCGCACGGCTCAGATTCGGCTCCCTCAACTCTAAGAGCAGGTGATAATGGTTGTCCATGAGCACAAAACAGCGCAGGCGCAAGCGAAAGCGCCGGACGATTTCAGCCACGATCTCCAGGAAATGCGGCCGATCCGCGTCGTCACGGAAGATGGCCTTGCGCTCGTTACCGCGGGCAGTAACAGGATTCCAGCCCCCCATTTTCTCGATCCGCAACGGTCGGGTCATAACTGTCAGGCTTATCCCACTCGCGTCATGTGTCAATTGTTTAATTGTGAGATGTGACCCCTTGATCTTACTCTCTCCCGCCGGGAGAGGGCGGGGTGAGGGAGAGCGGTCGAACTTTCCACACTCATTTTGCCGGACGTAAACCGTCGTTGGTATTACTTCACCAGGTTTTCCTGGAAGAACAGGATCGTCGCCAGGAACTGAAAGTCCGCGTTCTTTTTCTTCGCGAAGCCGTGGCCTTCGTCCTTGGCCATGAGATACCACGCCGCACCGCCATTGTCGCGGAGGGCTTTTACCATTTGTTCGGCTTCCGTCACCGGCACGCGCGGGTCGTTCTTGCCCTGCACGACAAACATCGGCTTGGAGATTTTCTTCACGTTGTTCAATGGCGCGGTGCGCTGCATGAATTCGCGCATCTCGGTCACGCGCTCGTCGCCGTATTCCACCCGGCGCAGATCACGGCGATACGCCTCCGTCCGTTCCAGAAATGTCACGAAGTTTGAGATGCCCACCACATCGACGCCGCAGCGCAGCCGGTCGTTGAAATGCGTCATCGAAGCCAGCGTCATGTAGCCGCCGTAGCTGCCGCCCATCACGGCGACGCGTGTGCTCTCGAGGCCCGCGTCACGCTGAATCCAGTCGATGAACGCTCCGATGTCCTTCACCGAGTCCTCGCGCTTGAACCCGTTGTCGAGCGTGAGGAAAGTTTTTCCGTAGCCCGCCGAGCCGCGAACGTTCGGATACAGAATGGCGACGCCCAGCTCGCTCAAGTAATAATTGTTCCGCGCCTGGAACGTGGGCCGCGCCTGTCCTTCCGGCCCGCCGTGAATGTTGATGATGACGGGTCGCTTGCCGGGGAACTTCCGCGCGTCCGGTCGGTGGAGAAAACCGGAAATGCCCAGCCCGTCGAAGCTCTTAATCTTCACCAACTCCGGCTCGACGAAATTCTCCGGGTTCAAACCACCCGTTTCGCTTTCGGTCCAGCGCTCGACTTTGCCGGTCTTCACGTCGGCGGAATACACGTCATTCGGCGATTTCGCGGAGGTGAGATTGAACGCGAGATCGCGCCCGTTCTCGTGCCACTCCAGGTTGGACACCGTGCCGAGCGGCAGCTTCGGCGCGGGGATTTCCTTGCCGCTGCGCGTGTTCAGCAAGTGCAGCACGCCGATGCCGTCCTCGTTCGTGACGAACGCGAGGAGAGAGCCATCGGGCGAAATTTCAAAACTGTCCACGTCCCAGTTGATGTGCGGCGTGAGAATGGTTTCCGTTTTGGTCGGCAGTTCCATTCGCACGAGGCGATGAAACTCCGCGCCCTTGTCGGTGGTGAAATAGACCGCCTGGCCGTCCTTCGCGAAACGCGCGTCGGAGTAAGCCATCTTCTCCGCGCCACCCTTTGGGGTGAGCAACTCCTTCCCGCCGGTCTTCACGTCGGCGAGGTACAGGTAGCTTTCGTTGATGGAAAGGTATTCGCCGACGAGCAGCTTTGAGTCGTCCGGCGACCAGTCACTCACCGCCCAGCCACCACCGTTTACTTCGCAGACGAGCCGATTGCTCGACGGATCGGCCGGATTTATCACATGAATGTCGCTGTCCTTGCCAGTGCGGCGCGTGGAGGTGTAGGCAAACCATCGGCCGCTCTTCGACCAGCGCGGGCCAGAGTTGCGTGATTTGCCGTCTGTCAACAACGTCGTTTTTCCGTCGCTCAAATCGTAGCGGTGAAGTTGATAGAACTCGCCGCCGCCGGCGTCCTGCACGAAGACGAGGAACTCGCCAGTCTTCGGGCGAAACGACGCGCCCGCCACCGGCTCCGCGCCGAATGTGAGTTGACGCCGCGCGCCACCGGGCAATTTCACGAGGTGCAACTGGGCCGTGTCCGCAAAGCGCGTCGAAATGAGTAGCTCGCGCTTCACCGGATGCCAGCTTTGCAGACTGGCCGCGCGGAATTCGAGATACCGCCCCACGTCTACCTTGAGTTGCGGCGGGAACGCGGGCACGCCTTCCACGACAAGATTGTCTGGAGTTTGGGCGAGCGAGAGCAAAGCGGAAGCAAAGGTGACGGCCATCGACACGGCAGCGCGAGCAGGGCGGATAGATTTCATGGCGGGGATAACTGACAGGAATTTGGTTTCAGATCGTAGTTCCACGATAGATCTTGGAGATGGATTGGAGCAAGAAAGAACGCTGAAAACACGATGGGAAACGGAGATTGACGCCTTGGTGATCCCTCGTGGGCCGTCGACGGCCCACCGAGGGGATTGATCCTCACATGATCCTCGTCGGAAAGTAGATTCAGAGCGGAATTGCCATATGAACTGGTCGGTGCTTTGCACCGCCGCCAGCACGAACCCGCCCACCGGTCCGGGCTTCATTTCCGAAACCGGCACAGCCTATCAGCGCACGATTCTGGCCCGCGACACCGTCTCCGTCGAACAGGCGACCAGCCCGCGCTTCGTGCGATTTACTTTGGTCTGGAATTAAGACTCTCAGGGCATCTAGCGCGTCCGCCAGCCCAAGCAAAGTAGAAAGGCGATGCCGACAAGCCAATCTTCATTCGAGAACTTCACGGTAGCGTTCCTCATGGACAGGCTTTCCTCACTCCATGAGACCCCCGCCCGTCAGTCGCCACGACCGCTTAATCAAATCCTCTCGTCCTCTTCAGGTTCTTTTTTTAACAATTTGTCGTCCCCCACGGCATTTGAGTTCTGGCCTTAAGAACGCAATCCATTCCACTCAAAACAGCGAAGAACCTATCTCAGCGCCATTCAGGTCTGAACCTGTTGGAGAAATAGATCTGATAGCCCGGCGCTCGGACCTGGAGGCACCTGTCCCGCAGCCCTCAATCCCGCACTCGCTGACTGAAGCATGAAACCGACTCATTCGAACGCCGCTCCCCCCTCTGTGCTCTCCAAAACTCTGCGCTAAAACCCCCGGATCGGCGGGGGATTGTTC
>CAMAWP010000551.1 GCA_945861765.1 Akkermansia muciniphila
GATGCAGGCCGATGGCGTCATCGAGCGCTATGCCATCGGCGGAGCGGTTGGCGCCACGTTCTACCTCGAACCGGTGGCCACGCTCGACGTGGATGTGTTCGTCGCGTTCAAGAGCGAACCCGGAAGCCTACTGATCAGCCCCCAACCCCTGTTCGACTACCTGCGCGGGCGAGGCTGTGAGGTGAAAGGCGAATACATCATCATTGGCGAGTGGCCGGTGCAGTTTCTTCCGCCAACCAGCCCGCTGGTGGAGGAAGCCTTGCAGCAGGCGATCACCCGGGAGGTGGGTGGCGCACCCGTTCGCGTCTTTACCGCCGAGCATCTGGCCGCCATCGCCCTGCAAACGGGTCGGGCCAAGGACAAGGCTCGGTTGCTTCAGTTCGTGGAATCCGGTACGCTCGATGCCTCTCGATTCGAGGCCCTGGTGACGCGTCACGGCTTGACCGATGCATGGCAACGATTCGGGCGGCAATTCCTGGGAGATGAATCATGACCTTTGACCTCCAGAAAATTTTTGAGAGCAAGCGCAAGATCCGCCGCGAACTTGCCATGCTTCCGATTGAAGAGAAGCTGCGGCTGCTCGATGCCCTGCGCGAACGCCAACTCGCCATCGGTGGTGGTGTAGAACGTCCGCAGTCCGATGTCCTCCGTGAAGCAGGCACAACCGATCGTATCACCCAAAAATGAGCGCGCCCATGGCGGAAGGCCCGAAAGCGATTCGACCTCACGACAAGGAGAAGAAAACAAATGACCCGTCTCTTTGTTTTCTCCCGGGAAATCCCTGGCGGACCTGAAGCAGCTCGCGATGACGCCCTGAATAACCCGTTGAGTATTACCCTGAACCATGGTAAGAACGCTCATTATGGCAAGCATTACCACCACAGTAACCTCCAAAATGCAGGTCACCATTCCCGAGGAGGTGCGCAAGGTGTATCCGCTCAAGGCCGGGACCCAGCTCGCCTGGTCGGTCGAGGGTGACGCCCTCGTCGCCCGGCGGGTCCGGGGAGTGGCGGAACTGGCGGGTTGCCTGAAATCCGACGTGCCGTTCCCCGGTCGCGAGGAGGAAAAGCGCGCGGTGGCCGCCCTGCGGACCCAACATCACGCCCGGAAACTCCGCAAGCCATGAAGCGCTACGTGCTGGATACGAATCTCGTCGTCCGCTTCCTGACTGGCGACCATCCAACGATGAGCGCAGCGGCGGCATCGCTTTTCGAGGAGTGCGCCGCCGGCAGGGTGGATCTCCTGCTGGAGCCGACGATTGTGGCGGAGGCCGTTTTTGTTCTCACGGGATTCTATCAGCGCCCGCGCGCCGAGGTCGCCGACGCCCTGCGCGATCTCATCACCGGTTGTCGGCTTCGCGTTCCCAACCAGCAGGTTATCCTTAATGCGCTGGAGCGGTTCAAGGGAACTCCGGTGGACTTCCCCGATGCCTTGGTCGCCGCCTTCGCGGTCCAAGAGGGGATCCCCGTTGCCTCGTTCGATCGGGATTTCGATCGGTTCAAGGACCTTCGTCGCTTTGAGCCAAAGCCAAAACAATCGTAGCGTTCCTGATGCCCGGGAGTGACCGGCGCCAATCCGCCATGCCATACCTTAGAGATCTCATCGACCTGCCCGATCAAGTGCGGCAAGGGGACTTTGTCCTGCGCCTCACCGAGGGTCTCGGCCACCCCGAGCAGACGCTGGAGAACTACGTGGTCACGCCGGAGCTCGCGAAGTGTCTGCGTCAGGCGTTGGATCTGGTCAAATCGGGCCTGCAAACCAGCTCCAGCAAGGGGGCCTACCTGCACGGCAGTTTCGGGTCGGGCAAATCGCACTTCATGGCGGTGCTCAACCTGATGCTCGCCAATCATCCGGCGATTCAAAAGTTCCCGGAGTTTCCGACCCTGCTGGCAGAAACCAACTGGAATGACTGGGGACACGGGAAAAAGTTTCTGCTCGTGCCGTTCCACATGATCGGCAAGTCGGACCTCACCTCGGCCATTCTGGAGGGCTACACCGATTTCGTCACTCACCTGCATCCCGACAAGCCGCACCCGGGCGTCTATCGGTCGGAAAAGCTCATCGAGAATGCCCGCACGCTGCGCAATCAGATGGGTGACATTGTCTTTTTCAAAGCGATCAATGGCGACCATGCAGCCGGAGACAGCGATTGGGGAGCTCTCGGCAGCGCCTGGGATGCGGCTTCGTTTGATCTTGCGAGCAGTGCCCATCCCCAACATCCCGAGCGCATCCGCCTCGTCGGCTCCCTCGTCGCGACGATTTTCAGCCATGCCCATGGCACAGCGGAATACATCGACCTCGACAACGGCCTGTCAGTCATCAGCAACCACGCCAAGTCGCTGGGTTACGACGCCATCATTCTTTTCCTCGACGAACTCATCCTTTGGCTGGCCAGCCATGCGGGCAAACCCGAGTTCGTGACTCAGCAAGGTCAACTTCTTGCTAAGCTGGTGGAATCGCAAAACGCCAAGCGAGACGTCCCGCTGATCAGTTTCATCGCCCGCCAGAAGAGCCTGCGGGAGTTGGTGGGCGATACGATGCTGGGGGCGCAATACGTTTCCCTGGACGATTCGATCAAGCACTTCGACCAGCGGTTCGACGTCATCAAGCTGGAAGACCGAAACCTGCCGACCATCGCGCAGAAGCGCGTCTTGAAACCCAAGAATGAAGCGGCCAAGCAACAGATCGACGAATCGTTTCGGCAGACCGAGAAGATTCGTCGCGACGTGTTGGACATTCTCCAAACCAAGGAGGGCGACCGGAACCAGTTTCGGAAGATTTACCCGTTTAGCCCCGCTTTAATGGAGACTTTGGTGGCGCTTTCCACATTGCTTCAGCGAGAGCGCACCGCGCTGAAGATCATGCTCATGCTGCTCGTTGAGCAGAAAGAGACGCTGGAACTCGGGCAAATCATTCCCGTCGGCGACATTTTCGACATCATCATGAAAGGTGAGGAACCCTTCAGCGATGTCATTCGAGTCCACTTCGAAAACGCACGAAAGCTCTACCTCCAGCAATTGCTGCCGCTGATCGAAGGCAAAAACCAAATCCGCAAGGAACAGGCAGATAGCGGGAGTCCGACGGACCCCAAAGTCATGGGGTTCCGGCGGGATGATCGCCTCGCGAAGACATTGCTGCTTTCGGCGCTCGCCCCCGAAGTCGAGTCGTTCCGAGCAATGACGGTCAATAAGCTGGCGGCGCTAAACCACGGCAGCATCAAGACACCGATCCCTGGTCAGGAGGGACGTGTCGTCCTGCAAAAATGCCGCGAGTGGGCGTCCGAAAT
>CAMAWP010000552.1 GCA_945861765.1 Akkermansia muciniphila
CGTGTGCTGCGGTCATGCGCGCAAGATGAGGCGGTCTTCTTGTTCGGACATGTGCCGAGCCTGCCTCAGCATATCGCGTTTTTGATTGGAGCTAAGAACGCGGATGGGTTTCCTCTGGGCAAAGGCGGTGCCGCGTGTGTGGAATTGTCGGCCTTGCGTGCCGGTGCGGGCCGATTGCAATGGCTCCTGCGCCAGAAGCAACTTCGCCTCATTGCGCGATAAGCCAAGACGGCGATTCTGAGTCGGCGTCCATTTGAGCACGCCGCGCTCAATGCGCGACGGCGAAGACTTTTGAAACCAAAGTTGCGCCCGTTCGTCTCTCAGTGCAGTCTGGCGCGCCCAGTGGGCGCTGGCGCTTGATATGACCGAACAAAACATAGAGCAATCAACCGATCTTCCGGGCTCGCGCCCCTTCCTGCCATTTCTGTTGGTATTGTTCGTCGGCAGCGGGTGCGCCGCGTTAATTTACGAAATCGTCTGGTTCCAGTTGTTGCAACTGGTGATCGGTTCGTCCGCGGTGTCGCTGGGCGTGTTGCTGGGCACTTTCATGGGCGGGATGTGTCTTGGCAGCGTCGCCTTGCCGCGCCTTATCTCCGCGCGAAAACATCCTCTGCGCGTTTACGCCCTGCTGGAATTGGGCATCGGCATTTTCGGCATCGTCGTTTTGTTCGTGGTGCCGCTCGTCGCCCGGCTCTACATAGCCAACGCAGCGCACGGCCTTCCAGGCATTTTCGTGCGCGGAGCGGTCTGTGCAGTCTGCTTGCTGCCACCCACCTTGCTGATGGGCGCGACACTGCCAGCGATCGCCCGATGGATCGAAACAACGCCGCAGGGCATTTCATGGCTGGGATTTTTTTATGGCGGAAATATCGTCGGCGCCGTGTTCGGCTGCCTGCTGGCAGGGTTCTATCTGTTGAGAGTTCATGATATGGCGGTGGCAACTTATGTCGCTGCGACAATCAATGGAATGGTGGCGTTGATTGGACTCGGGTTGGCCGCGCTGAAATCGTCCTCGCCTCGGGGCAGTGGATTGGCTGCGACGACCGGTAGCGAGGAAAGCAGGCTGTCTCGCGTCCCAAGCCGCACAGGTTCCTGGCCGGTGTATGTCGCGATCGCGCTGTCGGGACTCTGCGCGCTGGGTGCTGAAGTTATTTGGACACGCCTGCTCTCGCTGATGCTTGGCGCCACGGTTTATACGTTTTCAATTATCCTGGCCGTTTTTCTAACGGGGCTTGGGATTGGAAGCAGTGCCGGATCGTTCCTCGCGCGCGGGACAGCTCGGCCACGAATCGCCCTTGGTTTTTGTCAAATGCTTCTTGCCGCAGCCATGGCCTGGGCCGCTTACATGCTCACCCAGTCCCTACCCTATTGGCCAATCAATCCATCACTCTCCAGGAGTCCCTGGCTTAGTTTTCAGCTTGATCTGGTGCGTTGCTTGTGGGCCATCCTGCCGGCAACCATCCTCTGGGGCGCGAGCTTTCCTCTCGCGCTCGCGGCGGCAGCATCTCCGGGCGAAGATCCTGGACGACTGGTCGGGAAGGTCTATGCGGCCAATACGGTGGGCGCGATCATTGGCGCGACCTGCTCCAGCATGCTCTTGATTAGCTGGGTGGGAACACAACATTCCCAGCGACTGCTGATCGGACTCTCCTCGTTGGCCGCAGTTATCATCTTTGCGCCGTTCGTCTGGCCTTTCCGATCTGCCACCTCTGAACTCGACGAGAATGAACGCGACGACACCTATTCGCCCATCGATAGCAGCACTGGCACGATCTTGCTCCTAGCATCGATCGCTCTCGCGGCGTTGCTGGCTTCCAGCGTTCCCAAAGTCCCGTGGGGATTAGTTGCTTATGGTCGCAACTTGCCCACCAAGCATGGCGACGGAGATATCCTGTTTGTGGGCGAAGGGATGAACGCATCGGTGGCTGTGACTCAGTTGGGCGGCGGAGCGCGGAATTTCCACGTCAGCGGAAAGATCGAAGCTTCGAGCGAGCCTCAAGACATGCGATTGCAGCGGATGCTTGGGCAGATACCGGCTCTTTTCCACCCGAATCCCCGATCAGTGCTCATTGTCGGCTGCGGAGCCGGTGTCACGGCCGGTTCCTTTGTGACGCATCCAGGCATCGAGAACATTGTTATTTGCGAAATCGAACCGCTCATTCCTCAGGTCGTGGCCCAATACTTCGGCAAGGAGAACTACAACGTGGTGAAAGATCCACGCGTCAAGATAGTCTATGACGACGCGCGCCATTACGTCCTTACGACCCAAGATAAATTCGATATCATAACGTCCGACCCGATTCATCCTTGGGTCAAAGGCGCCGCCACGCTCTATACCAAGGAGTACTTCGAGCTGTGCAAAAGTCGTTTGAACCCGGGAGGATTGGTCACTCAATGGGTGCCCCTCTACGAAAGCAATGTCGGCGTCGTGAAGAGCGAGATCGCGACGTTTTTCGACGTCTTTCCAAAAGGCACAATCTGGAGCAACGACGAGGATGGAGGAGGTTACGACGTTGTCTTGCTAGGTCAGGCCGATGCCCTGAAAATCAACGTGGATGAGCTTCAGCTACGGCTGGATCGAGAAGTTCTCGTGGCGCGATCGCTCGACGACGTCGGATTTAAATCGGCCGTCGGCTTGCTTTCCACCTACGCGGGGCAAGGGCGCGATTTGAAGCCGTGGCTGCAGCAAGCCGAGATTAACAGGGACCAGAATCTGCGGTTGCAGTACCTCGCGGGCATGGGGCTAAACCTCAACCAGAGCAGCCTCATCTACGACGAAATGCTAGCCTATCGCAAATTTCCTGAAGAACTCTTCGTTTCCTCGGCGCAGCACAAAGAAGCGTTGAGGGCGGCGTTGGAGCCGAAAATGCCCAGCCAATGAGCGCGGACCAGGATGCTGGCTATCACACACCTGCCGTCGCCCAGGATGGAGCAATGTCAGCTCACGTATGTCGCGCGGGCGCCGATCGACTATGACCTCGCCGTCCATCAGCATGAACACTATTGCCAGGCTCTTCGCCAGTGCGGTGCCGATGTCCGCGTGCTTGACGCGAACCGCGATTTCCCGGATTGCGTCTTTGTCGAGGACACAGCCATCGTGCTCGATGAAATCGCCGTGCTGACTTCGATGGGAGTGGAATCACGGCGCGCCGAGCTCGTCGGCATTGAGCCTGAACTGCGGAAGCATCGGGAGGTTC
>CAMAWP010000553.1 GCA_945861765.1 Akkermansia muciniphila
AAACCCAGCACCAACTGAACCAGCGAGTGCTGGATGCTTTTTGCGTCGCCCTTCTTCGCATCGCAAAAGTGGATCGGGGGGAATTGCTGGTCAGACAACTTCAGGCGGGTGCGAAGCGTGTCTTGGATTTGGCTCAACCGCACCAAACGGGTCGGGCCATTCAGCTTTCAGGAACGCAAAATTGGAATCACTCGCCATTCAGGTCCTTCAACCCGGCTGGCCTGATTCCACATCGTAGAGCATGCGCCAGATGCGATCCATCTCGCCGCGTTCGATGACCTGCATTGGTGTCGAACCGTCGAACGCCGGGTTGGGCGTCTTCATCCAGCGGCCCACTTCTTCCGTCTCCATCACCCGCGCGAGACTGTCCAGCAGGCGATCCATCTCCACCAGCGCCTTCTCCTGCTTGTGCGATGGCGATTCACCCTGCGCCCATTTGGCGACGGAGCGCGGCGAAAACCCGGTCAACCGCACGACCAACGGCTGGGCGAGGTGAAACTTTTTCCGGTAAAGCTGCATCAACCCGGAGTAATCCTTCACGCCGCGATGACTGAACCGGAACGTCATCATCCGCGCTGCCGTCGGTTTCTTTCGAGCAATCGTTGGCATAATTATGCCTGCAAAGTAACCTGCAAAAGTGCAGGGGTGCAATCCTAATCTTTCGGCGCGAACCGATGCAACTTCTCCCCTTCCACGACCGCCAGGCTTTCTCCCTTGCCGAGATTGCCGGGAAACACCACCACGTTCACACCCGCGACGGCGGCGGAGCGCGCCAAAATCCCGCTCGCTCCGGCTTGAAATGCAGCGCGCCCCAGCGCCTGCGTAAAATTTTCCCGCCCGCTCTCCACCAGCTTCCGCCAGTCCTCCGCCGTCAATTCAGTCAACGTCACGCCCAACGCGCGACGCACCGGCGCGGACGTGACATCCAGCACCCGCGTCAGCCGTGCCTCGACCGCGACCAGCAGCCGGGGACTGCGATTCACGATGCCTGCATAGCGATCATTGGCTTTGCTTTCCTCCAGTGCCGTCGCATCCGTCGTGCTGCCGTAAAGGGTCGCGACTCCCGGCGGATTCCAACGCCCGCCGCGGTGTTTTGCGCCCGCGCCGCTCAACACGTCCTCAGGCGCGGGGAAATCCACCGTCTGAAAACGGAACAACGTGCCCGACCACGGCTGCAAAAGCTCCGGCTTTGCCGCCAGCAAACCTCGAAACTCGGCGAACCGAGGATTGGCGCGTAGCTTGATCATAACTCCCCGCGGAAGGCGCGGTGCTGGAGAGTGGCGAAGAGCGCGTCCAGCTCCGCCAGCGACGCGCGCTGCGCCGTCTTCAGCGCCTCCACCGCCGTCACTCGCCGGGCGAATTCGCGCTGCAATGTGATGGGGGGAACGGTCGCCTCGTCTCGGGCCAACGGCCCGTGATTCCTCAGCCCAGCCCAGCGGGCTGGGTTGAGGTCCATCAAAAAATCCGTGCGCCCCAACGGGGCGCGATACGATTCAATCCCAGACATATTTTTCGTCGAAGGCGACCTGATAGCGCTCCAGTAACCGCCGGTATTCGTCCTGAAATGTCATCTTCTGGTGGTGTTGCGCTTGATTGCGGATGTAGGCCACGACGGCTTCCGCATCCGACTGGCTGACGGAGAATGCGCCGTAGCCGGATTGCCAATGGAAATCCGCGAAAGCCGCGCCCTTGGTCTTGATCCATTTGGAAGAACTGGTTTTCACCGTCTCCACCACGTCGGCAATGGTGCGCGTGCGCGACAGGCCGAAGAACAAATGAACGTGGTCTTCCGCACCGCCAACCTGCAACGACGGACATTCGATGTTGTCCAGCGTTCCGGCTAGGTAGGGATGCAATTCCGTCTGGATGGCAGGCGTGAGGACGTGCACGCGATTTTTCGTGCTGAACACCAAATGAATCAGAATGCGGGACAATGATTGCGGCATACTCGTGGAAGGTTATCGCGGCCTTTCAGGCCGCTTGTTTTTTGAAGCATACCCAGGCCGTTGGCCTGGGCTGAGGGATGACGCGCCGTTGGCGCTGGAGAAAGAATTGGGAGTTGTGACTTCATGAGAGGCGTTGCTCAAAATGCTTCACGAAACGACGCAAGCTGCGCTGCAAGCTCGTCCTTCGCCGTCTCTAATTCCGATCTGCATCGCGCAACTTTGAGATTCATTTCCGAAAATCTGGCTACGAGGGCCATCTGTTCTTTCGTCGTTCGAGGCAGCGGAATTCGAAGGCGTGCTAACCGGTCAACATTGAGAGAAACATTCGCAGCTCCACGCATGAGGGGCACGAGAAGTTCATCTTTGTGTGCGAGCAGGTATGAATAGACGAATGGCACATGCACATCGACGCCCGGCTTTGGCGTGAGGACAGCAGTTATGGTCGCGGCCTCAAATTTCCCGTTCACATAGTGCAATGACTTCATTGAGGCGTGGCCGTGGCCCGTTGATGAAACCAAGGGAATGCAAATCGCCTCACCATCGAATGAATAGCGGCTGTGGCACTTTGGCTCTTCTGAAGACGTGAGGAACGGATACGAACCCTCCTCAGCTTGGGCAGCGCCAGCATTGCCTTTTGTGATGTTGAACAAATCGCCGAGTGGACTGAGTGGCACGCCTTTTGGATACTCATAGCCACTGAGGTAAACTCTTTCGCAAAGGTCGTAGCCATTCTCCAAGATTTCATTCCGGCTCACAAAGCGATGCTTCCCTCGCTTGGGAGAATAGCCTTTGTCACGTCGCGTTCTCCAAAGGTTTAGCACGTCAGGAATTTCACTTCCGGCCCGGACGCTCTTGATCGCATCTTTGTTAAAACCATCGTTCTCTAACCTGTAGAACCATACGGATTCAGTTTGGCCTGATTTTCCAAAGAGCAGGATGGCAGTGGCTACACTGGCGTAAGGTTTGAAAACCCAATGAGGCAATGCGATGACGCCTTCCAAACGATTGTCATCGAGCAAGGCTTTTCGCAATACCGTGTGAGCTTCGCTATCAGATTCCAATACGCCATCGGGCACGATGACGGCGGCGCGGCCGCCGGGCTTGAGCAGGCGCAGGTAGAGGGCGAGGAAGAGCAACTCCGTCTTCTTCGTCTTCACGACCTGGAGCAGATCCTTGGCGCAGTTTTCGTAGTCGAGCGATCCGGCGAAGGG
>CAMAWP010000554.1 GCA_945861765.1 Akkermansia muciniphila
TCCAGCGGGACCATAATCTCACCGCGCTCGCGCATCTCACCTGCGTGAATCACACGCGCGAACAAGTCGGCGAGTTGTTGCAGAAAATCAAGTCGGTCGGCTGCAAAAATATTCTCGCGTTGCGTGGCGATCCACCCACTGGTGGTGAATTTGTGGCAACACCCGGTGGCTTTGAGTTTTCATCACAACTTGTGAAATTCATCCGCGAGCAGGACGGATTCAGCATCGGTTGCGCAGGTTTTCCCGAAGGTCATGTTGCGTGCAAAGAAGGCAAGCTTGTGGACTGGGCGCGACTCAAAGACAAGATCAACGCAGGCGCAGACTTCGTCATCACGCAGATGTTTTTCAACAACGCGGACTACTTCGAGTTCCGCGATCACCTCGCCAAGAACGGCGTCACCGTCCCGATCATCCCCGGAATGATTTCCATCGTGAGCGCGACTCAGATCAAGAAGTTCACCGTGATGTGCGGCGCAAAAATTCCTTCCACGCTCGGCACTAAGCTGGATGCCATCGGAACGGATGATGCAGCGGCGGCGGAGTTCGGCATCGAATACTGCACGAAGCAATGCGAGGAATTGTTGCGCGGCGGCGCGCCCGGTCTGCATTTCTACACGCTCAACAAAGCAGCCTCCACGGTGCAGGTGCTAAAAAATCTCAAACTGGCCTGAGCGTGAGCCAAAAATCTTTCGTCCATCAACGGCGCGTCAACTTTCCTGTGTATCGTGGCAGCCGCGACCAGGTCGTGGGCATTGTGTCGGTAAAAGCGATCTATGCGAACCTCGCCGCCGGTGTCGGGGTCGAACTCAAAAACCTCATCATGCCGCCATTGGTTGTGCCGGAGACCCAGAACGTCCTTCAACTGGTCGAGACGTTCAAACATTCGGGCAAACACATCGCCATGGTGACGGACGAGTTCGGCAACATCGTCGGGCTCGTGACGTTGAACGACGTGATGGAAGCAGTGGTCGGCGAGTTCCCGACTGACGACGAACGGGCGAAGCCGGAGGCGAAGAAACGCGACGATGGATCGTGGCTCATTGATGCCATGATCGAAATCGAGGCGGTGGAACGGGCGCTGCCCGGATTCAAGCTCTGCCTAAAGAATCGTTCCAGCAGGCTTTCTCCCCGTCCCCATCCTCGGCCTCGCGGAACAGTTCGATCTGCGCTTTTGTCCGGGTGTAATCCTCATCAAACTCCAATCCTTTCAGCAACTCCAATAGTTGCTCGGCGGCGGGCAGCACATCGGGCCGTTTGGGCACCTCCGGCAAAATGTGGTCGTGATTGGACATCACACAAAACGTCAGCACTCGCACTTGGCAGAACGCTTCGTATTCCCTCATCAACCGCGTGAAATGCTCCTTCTCTGCCTCCTCGAAAATGAACCGTCGATCCACGATTCGAGAAATGCAGTGATAATGCCCGACCGGTCGATCCGTCGGAAACTTCAGCCTCCCTTGCCTCACATCCTTGTTTAATCAAACCTGCCCGCCCCGTTCAAGTTCTTTCTTCAACCATTTGTCTGTCCCTGGGAATTTCCTCAAGGTCGGCTTTTCCGGCGATGGCCATAGTAACCGGGCAGAATCGCGCCCTTGACGATGCCGCAGATGCCAGGGATGTCGGGTACGGTCTTGTCGGCTGAAACCACGCCACAGTCGCAGGTGGAGGTACCGATGACCTTCACGAGGGTGCCCTCGGCTACGCCGCTGCCGATCGCGCCGTAGTGGACGTCCATTTCGCCGATGGCGATGAGGATTCCCGCGGAAAGCCCCAGTCTGCGGGCCCATTCCGGACACAGTACGCCGGCCGATTCCGTGGCGTCATGGGCGCGCTCATAGAGCCGGTCGCGCAGGTCCGCGAGTTGCGGGTCGATCCGGGCGAGAAACTCCTTGTCGGGAAGTCCACCCCATTCCTCAGCGTAGAGCGCCTTGTGGCCGGCGCAGCAAACTCCCCGCTTGACCTCGCGCGGATCCGTCACTCCCGCGAGCACCGAGGGCACCCAGTCGGCCAGTTCCACCCAGGAATAGGCCGCCCGAAAGACCGGGGGAGCCACCCGGAGGCAGTGGGTGATCTTCGACCAAAACCATTCGGACGAGTAAGTGTTGCCACACTTCGCGATGTACTGCGGGCGGATTTCCGCCGCCAGGCGCGTGATCTCGGCGGCTTCGCGGTGGCTGGTGTGATCCTTCCAGAGCCAACATTGCGCGTGCAGATTCTTCGCCCACTTCGGCTGAACGCCCAGCGGAACATTGCGGGCGTCGACGGGAATCGGACTCGATCCGGTGGTGTCGACCCCGATGCCAACCACCTTGCGCGCATCGAACCCCTTGGTTTTCTGAGCCTGCTTGAGGGCGCCCCGGACGCTCTTCTCCAGACCAAAAAGGTAATCGCCCGGATGCTGCCGCGCGAGGTGATGGTCCTTCGAGTCGAGCAACACGCCCTGTTTTCCGCTGGGATAATCGACCACACAGGTGCCCAGCTCGGCTCCATCCGCGCAGCGGACGACCAGCGCACGAACCGAATTGGTGCCAAAATCGATGCCAAGAGTGTAGGACATGGGAGGAGTCGAATCCCAAACCTCACACCGTCTCTTCGCAACCGCGAATCCAGCGCAACTTGCCGGTCAAGTGCCCAGACCCGAGCTTCTGCGATGCCGATGATCGCCGTCCTTTCATGCCTCGCGGCTCTTCCAAGCGCCATTCGGGACTGAATCCCGGCGCCTATCTTGTCGGCACGGGGTTCGGGCTTGAGCCGCTCACGCTCAAAGCCAGGTTCCCGCCGGTTCGCATCACGCGTTGCCGTCACCCTCGGCGAAGAATCCACCGCCGCCGAAGCCCTCATCGCGATCGCGGGTGCCGGCCAGTGCCCGCTCAAAACACTCGCGCCTGAACTCCACGAACTTGGGATCGCCGGTCAGCTGAAACAACAGGCCGTAGCCCGCCGCGTGGCCGATCGTATAGGTGCCGTCAAGCGGCGGTGTTTTTGAAGCCTGGTCAAACGTCGTCGCCGGGTTGAGGCGTGTGGTCATCGTCTCACCGTTGGCCCCATCCAGGAGTAAACGCAGCCGCCGCAGAATCGCCTGGCCCTCCGGGGTGGTCGCCTTGGCGCGCAGGGTCGAAAGATCGCTGCGGCGAAACAACAGCCGTGG
>CAMAWP010000555.1 GCA_945861765.1 Akkermansia muciniphila
TTGCTGAGGCCGGCGGCGTTTGCTGAATCAGCGCGAAAATTTCCACGGTCGGAAGCGTGGGGCTACGCTTTGATGGGGCTCGGAACATTCTGGTTCCTTTGGAATCTGAACGCGGAATCGATCTCTGATTTTGCGGCTTACAAGAAGCCTATGTTGATTGGCTTTGGCCTCATTGGTGTGTTCACTTGCATTTACGTGAAAGATTTTCTGGCGGTGCGGGGACTGGCGGTGGTCATGCTGCTGCTCGCGAAACTTACACTGGATACTGCCCGCTGGCATGATTCCCAATGGCGGCTGGTGCTCGCGGTTTGGGCCTATTTATGGATCGTGGCTGCAATCTGGTTTACAGTTTCACCTTGGAGGTTGCGTGACTTGATTCACTGGGCCACGGTCGATCAGAAGCGAATTCGAACTGCCAGCGCCCTTCGGTTGGCTTTCGGATTGTTCGTCCTCTATTTGGGCCTGATTGTGTTTTGACTCGTATCTCCTAATCTTGACTGGAATCCGGATCTAAACTTGCCTTTCCCGCCGGTCTCTAGGCCTTTCAAACGCCCAAACATCGTGCTTGGTTCTCGCGGCAAAATCCTGGTGATCCGTGGCGGAGCGATCGGCGACTTTATTCTCACGCTCCCTGTGCTGTCCGCCTTGCGCCAGCAGTTTCCTCATGCTCACTTGGAAGTCATCGGTTACTCCCATATCGCTCAACTCGCATTGACTGGTGGTCTCGTGGATCAAGTTCGGTCGATTGAGGCGCGCGCGCTAGCCGGCTTTTTCGCCCGGAATGCCGGACTCGATGAGAAGCTGGCCGAATACTTCAGCAATTTTGCCCTGATTGTCTCTTATTTGTACGATCCAGATGAGATTTTTCAAAGCAACGTGGCCCGCAGCTCCAAGGCTCAATTCATCGCCGGTCCGCATCGCCCCAGCGAATCGGAAGATATTCATGCCACGCAAGTGTTCCTTAAACCGTTGGAGCGGCTTGGCATTTTCGATGCCGACCCGATCCCCAGGCTCGACGTGCGACAGTCTTTCGGGTTGTCGGAGCCACGGATCAACGCTCGGGCTTCATCCTGGCTTGCCCTCCATCCCGGGAGTGGGAGCCCGCGAAAGAATTGGCCGGAAGCGAACTGGGCTACCCTTCTACAAAGGCTTCAGGAAACCACCGATATCAATTTCCTCATGATTGGCGGCGAAGCCGAAGGCGAGCGATTGATGCGACTGTCTGCTCCGGTAACTCCGACTCGAATCACGCTGGCGCAGAGCTTGCCATTACCTGAATTGGCGTCGCGGCTCAGCGCGTGTCGGGCGTACATCGGGCATGATTCGGGGATAACGCATCTTGCAGCCGCAGTCGGTCTGAGAGGTTTGGTTTTGTGGGGAGCATCGAATGAGAAAGTTTGGAGCCCTCGCAGTGAAAGGATCTTGATGATACGCGCACCGGGAGAACTATCCGAGCTTTCGGTGGAAGATGTTGCCAGCAATGTTCGCTCGGCATTGGTTCCAGCTTGAGATCAAGACTGGCTGTTCCACCGTCGCCTTAACGACCCGCAGCTTTTCTGTCACTCACGCACCAGAGGTTCTGATAAGTGCGGATAAAAATATCTCCATCGGACACAGCCATTGAGGCATTGGTAGCCTCGCCTAATGGATTCGTGCTGAGCAGTTCGAATTTCGGGCTGGCGTTGAGCACGAATGTGTCGCCGCTCTGATTTGTGACATAAATCCTGCTGTCAGATAAAACCATCGAAGACCAGGAACTGTTTTTTGCGCCTGGCCCTTTTAGCCGTTCCTCCCAGACCAGTTTGCCCGTCCGAAGCTCGAAGCATTCGGCGATCCCGGGATCATTCGAAATATAAATATGCCCGTTGTGGATAACCCCGGAGCCGATTCGCTGTTTTGTCTTTGGTATTTGCCAGAGCCGGTGCGTTTGCGTCACATCACCTTTGCCACCGGCTCTTACGGCGAGAGCCGAGCCGTTGAAGCCGCCCATAGCCACAACCAACCCGTCGCTGAACAGCGGTGAGGTGTAAACCAACGGGTTCAGACCGCTACAAGTCCAGAACGCCTGGCCTGTCTTTGGGTCAAACGCACAGACGCGCTTCGGGAAAGTCATGATCATTTCCTCTCGGCCATTGACGTTGATCACAACTGGAGTGCTCCAGGATCCAATCCATTCTGCTTTCTCCTGGCCAGGGCGCTTCTCGCCATAATCACCGCCAGGTTCATCGATTTGCCAAACCGTTCGTCCTGTGGTCTTGTCCAGCGCAATCAAGAAAGTCCGTTCGCCAGGGCCGAAGTTCAAAATACAAAGGTCTCCATGAATAACGGGCGCCGCGCCATTACCCCAAATGTGCGCTTGCTTGCCGAGATCCCGATGCCAAATCTCCTTTCCAGTCAAATCGTAACAATACAAGCCCGCCGAGCCGAAGGATGCAATGACCCTTTCTCCGTCAGTGACTGGCGAGGCCGAGCAATGCGGATTGGTTTCGTGCGTGGCTTCTTTTTCTGTGTAGGTGACGCCAGCCTCCCAGAACAATTTTCCGTTGGCGCGGTCGAAACAGATCAGTGTGCGCCGCCCTTCCTTCTCGATCGCTTGCGTGACGAAAACACGATTTCCCCATACAATCGGCGTCGAGTTGCCGCGGTCGGGCAAAGGGGTTCGCCAGCGGATATTCTCGCCGGTGCTCCAGCGCAACGGAAGATCCTTCTCTTGGGAAACGCCCGTGCCCTCGGGACCGCGCCAAGCGGGCCAGTTGCCCCCTGAAACCTGCGTGGCAAGAATCAGTGCCAAACCCAGCATGAAGCCGCGGCGATGGCGAGTGAATACTACTTGGGCAGTCTGGTTGGTAACGAGCGTTTTCATAAGAGCGATTTGAGAAACGACAGGGATTGTTGATCGCCTCATCTGGCGAGCAGAGGAGCACACCGATAACTCCTTGGAGATCGGCCTCCGCAAGTCAGAATGCAATAGCCCAGTCAGGTTTGGTCTTTTAGTTTAGGAGGTTTTGCCAAGTATTTTGAAAGCCCTCGACTGCAAAATGCCCATCCTCGATGGTCTTCAGGCTTTCATGGATTGATTTTTTATTTAAACCCTTTTCCTCGACTCGTCAATTGTTCTGTCAA
>CAMAWP010000556.1 GCA_945861765.1 Akkermansia muciniphila
GCCAAATCTCCGGGGGATCAATCGTCGCTTCGCGACTCTTGAGATCCCCCGGCTCATTCCGTGGGTTGAAACCCACGGCTACCGTCAAATCATCGCTCCGCGATGTCCAGCGATCGTCCCCATTCACCAACAACTTCGGGATGCACCGAGCGACTCTAGCCGCCGCGCCAGATGCAAAGGGAAACTAGAACTCGAACGTTACATCGCCGAGCCGGACCGCAATCTCACTTAACACTCTCTTTTCCTCCACCTCGTTCTTTGCGACGAACGTGACACTGAAACGCAAATAAGCGCCTGCATCATCCCACGGCACGGTCGAAATGAGTTTTTCCGTGATCAGCCATTGCGACACCTCTTCGGCATTCTTGAATGGAATGCGGGACCCGTCCTTCTTGACTGCGGCAACAGGCGCTTTCACGTAGAGGAAAAAAGAGCCTTTGGGCTTCTTCGCATTGAACCCCGCGCTCCGCAAGACCTGCACCAACGCTTCCATGCGCCGCGAATATTTCGCAGCAATCTTTTGAGTGATTTCAGGATGATCGAAGCAATACGCCGCGGCGTGCTGGACAGCGAGGAATTGGCCGGAGTCCGTGTTGTCCTTGATATCACCATACGCTTTCACGAGGAGTTCGTTGCCCGCGACAAACCCGCAGCGCCAGCCAGTCATGTTAAAGCTTTTACTGGTCGAGTGGAGTTCCACACCGATCTCCAATGCTCCGGGGATCGCCAGGAAACTCAAAGGCTTACCTTCAAAAACAAGCGCCGTATAGGCGGCGTCGTGAATGACCACGATCCGGTTCTTTTGAGCAAATTGAATGACTCGCATGAAATACTCCGGAGTCGCGCTCGCGCCTGTGGGGTTGTTCGGATAATTCAGGACGAGGACTTTTGACTTCCTCAAGACTTCATTGGGAATCGAATCGAGGTCTGGCAAAAAATTGTTTGCTTCCGTCAAAGGTAGATTATGAACGAAGCCACCGTAATACCTGGAGTGCGTCCCAAAAACGGGATAACCCGGCGTCGTCATCAGCACGCAATCTCCAGGATTAATGAAACCAGCCGGCAGGATTGAAAGCGCTGCTTTGCTCCCAATCGAGTGCATGACTTGAGTCTCTGGATTGATTCCTTTGACGCCGCAGACTTGATCGAGATAGCGCGCCGCGGCCTCCTTCAACAAGAGGTCGCCGTTGTCGGCATAACCACGGTTCTCCGGCTTGAGCGCTTCTTTGTGCAGCTCAGCGACGACTTCAGGGAACGCCATTTCGTCCGGCTCGCCAACGCCCATATCAATAATCTCAGCGCCCGGATTCGCGGTGAGAGCAGCGCGTTTGGCGCGTTTGATTTTTTCGAATTTATAAATGGCCGTCGATTTCCCGTATTGCTTCCCGCCGATGCGCTCGGCGAACAAGTCTTGGATGTAAGAGTCGGACATAAGTTGGAGTATCAATTGTCAGTTTTCAGAACTCAAAATCAGGGAGCAATTAACAGGTCGCCCGAAAATGAAGGCGCAACGGTAATAGAACCTTCTGCCAGAATCAAGCAGGTCGAAGACTGTGCCGCGATTTGACGCGAGCCTTGTCAATGCGCGCCATCACGGATAAAGTCGCCACTTCACGAATACAAACATAAAGAATTATTATGCCATCAGCCTTTCCAAAAATTTCAAGAATCGAATTTGAAGATCCGAAATCGAAGAACCCGTTAGCCTTTAAACACTACAACGCGGAGGAGCTCGTCGAAGGAAAGACGATGAAAGAGCACCTCCGTTTCTCGGTGACCTATTGGCATACTTTCCGGGGCCAGTTGGCAGATATGTTTGGTGTCGGAACGGCCCAGCGGCCGTGGGAAGATGGCACCAACTCGGTGGCCATGGCTCAAAAGCGCGCCCGAGTCGCCTTTGAATTCATGGAAAAGCTTGGCACCCCTTTCTACGCCTTTCACGACCGGGACGTGGCTCCGGAAGGCCGCAACCTTCGGGAGAGCAACAAGAACCTGGACGCGGTGGTCAAGGTGCTGAAAGCGGAACAGAAGCGAACCGGTATCAAGCTGCTCTGGGGCACCGCCTGTTTGTTCGCTCATCCGCGATACATGCACGGCGCAGCCACGAGTTGTAATGCCGATGCGTTTGCGTATGCGGCGGCTCAGGTCAAAAAGGCGCTGGAAGTCACCCACGAACTGGGTGGAGAAGGCTATGTGTTTTGGGGCGGCCGCGAGGGTTACACCACGTTATTGAACACGGATCTCAAACGCGAGATGGACCACCTCGGCGCCTTCTTGCACATGGCCGTCGATTACAAAAAGAAAATCGGCTTCAAAGGACCGTTTTATATCGAGCCCAAGCCAAAGGAACCGACCAAGCATCAATACGATTCCGATGCCGCGGCCTGTTTGAATTTCCTCCGCGAATACGACTTGCTCAATGATTTCAAACTAAACATCGAGACCAATCACGCCACCTTGGCTGGACACACGATGCAACATGAGCTGGAGGTTGCGGCTGCCGCCGGCGCGCTCGGTTCCATTGATGCCAATACAGGGGATGTGTTGCTCGGATGGGATACGGATCAATTTCCGACCGATATCTATCTCACCACGCAGATCATGTTGAGCATTCTAAAGATGGGCGGGCTGACAACCGGCGGAACGAATTTCGACGCGAAGGTCCGACGGGAAAGCTTCGAGCCGATTGATCTGTTCTATGCTCATATCGCTGGCATGGACACGTTCGCGCGCGGGCTGAAAATCGCCGCGGCGATTCGCAAGGATGGCCGGCTGGACGATTTCGTAAAGCAGCGCTACAGCTCCTGGAATTCCGGCATCGGCGAAAAAATCGAGAAGAGCAAAGTCGGGTTCTCTGAGTTAGAGGCCTATTCGATTAAGATGGGTGAAGTGAGGACCAACACGAGCGGTCGCCAGGAGTATCTCGAAAACCTGATCAACGAGTTCATCTGAGAGTTCGCATATCTACCATCCGTCGGTGCGTATCCTGGCCAATGAGCGTGACTCCTCCGGGCCAAGACGACTCGTTCGCA